>WRNG01000007.1 GCA_009776735.1 Dehalococcoidia bacterium
GCGTAAACGACATGGTCAACGCCTTTGGGAACATCATAGACAATTGCTGTTCCAATGGGGTTGCCATTGTTGTCCTCAAGGTTAACAGTAACGCTTACCACATCTTTCTCGTACCGGAACTCAATTAGATTTTCGGTTGCACCAAGTACGAATATGGTTTTGGGGTTACTCTCTCCGGCAGCTAGGTCTAAACTAAATCCAGGAATAGTTGATGGGGCAGTAGTCTTAAAAGTGCTGCCTATTTGAACTTGAACGGTATATTCGGAGATGACCTGTTTTGTGCTTCCAACTTCTGTGTAATACACTACACGTACGTTGCCCATCTCAGTAGCCCTGTAAATAAAGTTGACGACTTGTGGTGTGCTAACAGTACTAGTCGGGTCAACATAAATAGCTTTGCTACTGTCTCCTATCAATGCCCAGCCTGGCACATCCTCTGTTGTGACTGTTGCCATTTCACCGGCGCGTAGCCAGTTTGTAGTATCGGTAGGATGGGCATGTATGAGAATATCATCGGCTATTTTGACATTGGTCTCGTCTATACGGGTAATTACTACAGGAACTAAATCCTTAGTGAAATAGAAATTGAAAACAAAACTTGTATTACCATCAAGCATAGCTTGTGTAATAGCAAGTGGGAGCCCAGTGCTTATGTCTGGCACAAATGTGTAGTAATATTGTGCAAGAGCAATCTCAAGGTCACTCAAAGTATAGGTGTTCTCAGTGGTTATATTGAGACGCATTATGGGATCGGTGTTGCCGACTTCATAGTACTCAAATGTGACTGTAGCAACCTCTGCGTATTTGAAAACTACAAGGTTGGTGCCTTTCATTACGGGGTCAATGATTTTTATCAGGTCATCGTTTAAAGACCAACCATTTAGATGCGGGGCAACCACTGCATATTTCTCTCCAACCCTGGCATTGTCTAAAAAGTAGCTATCAAAAAGTTCGTTGTTAGGGCCCCGTAATTCAACACGAACCTCTGTATCAAGGCAATTGTAGCTGAAAACAAGAATCTGATGACCATTCCCGGGATCAACATTTACTGTATCATTAGTTCCAGTGCCTAAAGGAGGTTCCACACGAACTTCAAAACCAGTTGATTCATAGAGAGTCCACCCTGTTACCTCATAATTGGGGATTGATGGAGCCGTAATATCAAAAGCTGAATCGTTTTGATGGGCATATTCGCGATACTCAAAGTCGAGCCTGCCGTCAGTTGAATTTATGATCACAGTGATGATTTTATACTCTAGGTTTTCTGTATAGAACAGTAAATAGTTCTGGGCGGTATCAGTGAATTTGTATTCGCCAGATGGAGGCAATACAGATCTGGTGATATCAAGAATCCACATCGAATTTCCAGCCAACGGGTCGTATGTATTCACTAGTGGTGTTACATCCTGCCCGACTAGGCCGTTTAGAATTAGTGATGGGATGCTCATAGGAGTTCCCATGTACGTTTCTACTGTGAAATGGACAGTAATAGGCGCTGCGATTTTTTTATAGATAATTGTAACTACTTGATCGTTTGGTGTTGGGTCAGTTTCAAATCCAAGGAAAAGGGTATTGGCAAGTGAGTCCATCAGGTGAATATCTAAGTCATCCATGCTTACATTGTAATCACCAGCGACCCATCCGACAGCGTGATACTGGGGAATAGGCATAGACGCGAGGGGGCCGTAATATATGCCGCCTAATAGGAAAGGAATTCTATCATCTGGCCGTAATACAGTTATATCATCTTCGTATATACGATGTTTGACTATGATATGTTCATCTTTGTCGGGAATGTCGTTTTCGTTTATATCCGCATCATACCAAAAATACACAGGAGAGTTTGTGCCTTTTGCCAAGGCGATTGACGGAGATGGGGAAATGCTGCCTGCTGGAGTGTATCCTGTTGGATTAAATATCCATTGATTGGGATAGTCTAGGTAATCATTTTTGCTTTCTGAAAAACTCTTTTGAGTGCCAACAAGATCTTTAACCGTGAGTTCATTCAAATTGCTGATGACTCCATCGGTGTTCATGCCTCGCCAGTAAATGGTAACTGATGCTTCATACTCATCGGGGATGCCATCACCATCTGTGTCAGGATAGTATAGCCATTTGATGGTGTACTCTTCGCCAGATTGAATGTTTTCTATCGTGGCAGGGACCTTGACATAATTACCAGTTTGATATGGATTCGGTGAACTCCATGTGAAGTGAACTGTCTTTATCAGACCAAGAGGATCACTATTTGTGCTAGCCGTTCTATAGACCTCATAGCCGAAGAGCACATATCCGGTAATGTCAGGGCCAATAGGGCGAGTAATATCGACGTTAGTACTAGGATCAAATCCATTGTTAATACTAAAAATACCAGAATTGTCTGGAATTGGAGTATCGGAAGCGGTGTCATCGACGATACTATGGTAAGTTTCTGTAATAGGCACTAAACCTTCTTTATAAATAATGTAAACTTTTACAGGATCGTTTGAAGATATGATAGGAGTAAATCCTTCGGGAAATGTGCATGCTGTATAGGTGTTGGCGTAGGTTGTTCCTACAAAATATCCAACCGCTATAGCGTTAGGTGCGGACGATGAGGTTGGGGGATAATACGGTTCGCCCAGATCGTATAGCGTTAGTGGGCCAACAGGTAACATCATGGTTCGGAATTCGTTGCTAATGCCTGGTACTAGAGTGCCATTTTCGTACACGAATTCAAGCTCAGCATCTGCCCACATCTCAGGGTTTTTCTCGTATATGAAGGTCACGATGTTGACGCTATGTGTCGGGGTATTGCGATGCTCATAGTAGCCGTAACTGTCTAGAATTAGTTCCTTACTTGAATCAACTCGGTGGTATATACCGTATTGATCAGGAACAGTACTCAGTGCTGTCTGACTACTGCCACCTTTGAGTGTATAATAGCCAGCTGCCGTCCATACAGATGTGTCCGTAATTGGCTGTGGTTGTACCACATCCCATCCGAGAGGTGGAGTATAGCCAAGAGGGTATGCCAGATCATCTCCTTCACGGTTTAGCGGTACGCCGTACCCGACTGGAGGAGCAAGGTGGGCGTTATCCTTTGCAACTTGATTTTGTGGTACAACATTGGTGTACAACACCTCCCCTGTGCCTTCAAGTACACCCTGAACATAGACGTTTACTGGTGTGTAAACATTGTCGTATGGGAACATAATGCGGGTTGTTTGCTCATCATTTACGGTTTGGAGCCAAACGATGCAGTTTTCACCAAACACTGCACCGCTTGAATACTGCGTGGCGGATTGCTGTGTAAGAATTCCAGCATCGCCTGGCCCGCCTAATGCCATTTTGGCTTCATAAGCTTGGTTGAACATTTCCTCGGTTATGGATGGATTAGCGTAATAGCGAGAAGTTTCCTTTGAGCCATTGGGGGAAACAAGAATAGTCCCGTCTGAATCTTTCATAAAGTAAGGGGGATCAATTTCGTAGAAAGACATCCAGTAGAAAATTTCACCATGTCCAAAAACTCCTGGGTCATTGTACACAAATTGTGTCCAGTCATCTGGGTATAAGATCACATATTTAACTTCATCGGTTGCCCTAGAAGTGGTGACGTCAATGCTCGATCTAGCTGTGGTATATCGCTTAATATTTTCATTGGGGACAGAGACAATTGAGCTAAATAGAGGGGTCACGTCATTTTTGACATGTACCCACGGCTCTGCCGCAGTCGCTCTCCCGCTGTAACCGGAGGTGGTGGTGACTACATATGCATTGCCGTGCTGGTCAACAAAACTTGTGCCTTGATATCCCATTGAGACGTACAGAAATTGAGTGGGCTGTCCGTCTATGGAAGTGGGCAGAGACGTGTTAGCGCCCGAGACCGTGTTGATTGTCATCGTGCTGGGACGTATTTGCCAGAAATAATATTGCTGAGCAACAGTGGGCGTAGTTCCGAGTTTGCCGTATATGCTCTCACCATTAACATAAATGGTATAGTCTTCAGCTATGGCTGTCATAGTCCAAGCGTAGGCTGAGGCTGACCTGAATTTAGGAGCTTCTACTAAAGTATAGCTGGTGCCAGATCCATCCCATCTCTGAACTTGGGTTATTTTTGTCGGTACATTCTTGTGACCGGATGCAGCTGCAAGCCCGTGTCCCATATGGTTGCCTGCCGTGGAGTTTGAACTGCCCCATGTATATAGGTCGCCATCACTGTCCAAAAATAAAAACCAGCCTACCCCTACGTCAATGAGTTTAATGCGATTTGCAGGAGTCCCGATATTGCCAGGCAGGTTAACTCTAAAAGGTCTTTGAGTATAACCACTGTTTGCCATAGTGGTACCTGCGCCGCTGGTACCGCACGCCCATGTGTAGATAACTTGATCGCCAGAGGAGATGTCTACTCCAAGAGCCATGGAAGTCATATTGTTATAGTAGTCGCCACGGAATATTTGTTCGAATTTAATGTTGCCGACCAAAGGCTGGCTGTCTTCGTCATGAGTGATAAGAGTAGGTCTGCTAGCACCGTCGTTCAATGGCGCGGTCCCTGCTATGTTGCTGAGCCCTAATGCATTGTTTGTTCCAGCGTTAGTGCCGAGTGTATTGCCAGAATTTCCATAAGTATAAAGGTTTCCGTCAGCCCCAACGGCTCCGCCGCCAAAACCAGCAGCGGTAATGTCTACAGCCTTAATGCCGCCTGGCAGTTCAACCATTCCTGGCCTGCCATACGGAACGTTGGCAGTGGAGCGTCCTACGTTTTGTTCGCCACCTCTATTAGCAAGACCCCATGACCAGATGTTTCCGTTCACATCTAGAACAACGCAACCAGACTCACTGGCAGAAATCTTCGTAATAAACGGCATTGGTATGGGTGTGCCGTCCGACATATAGGCCGTCATAACCTGCACAGCAATATCGCGATCGCCGTTTACGGGGCGGCCAAGCAAATTGTCACTGTCGGTGGGGCCTTTCCAAGTATATATTCGACCCTCGTCGTCTAAAGCTAAGTTGTGCCATGAGCCAGTCTTAACATCAATAAAATTTGCCGCTGTCTTCTGGCTAGTGGACATCTGTGCGTCCAGTATATTTGGCGTGAAAAGACTGCCAGTTATTGGTGCCATTCCTGCGAGCATGATTGCCAAAATCAAACTTGATAGAACTTTCTTTCCGATAATACGGATACTTTTTGAGATTTTCAATGCATACCTCCGCCAGAGTTTTTAGTACTTTTTGGAATTATTGATGACATTAGACACTCCTATCTACTTATTTGGTTTGAAACGATATTAGAAAGCCCTTTTATATATGCGAGGCAATCTATACTAAGAAAGTATACATTTGTGTTGCACAAGTGTCAAAATACTGTTATAGAAACAATGCGGGATTGCACTAGATGCGAAGAATTATTTTATGCATGGATAGCTACATTATTGTTATTCACAAGAATGTGCTATTACGACGGCACATAAACTTCGTAACAAAACAATATTGGCTAAATGTGAATAGTTGTTTAGGTTCCGTCGTGATAAAAACTATCATTTGCGGTGGGGTACCAAGAGTTTTTGGTGTTGAGATTTAATTGAATAAATAGAAATGGTTTTACCCGCTGATGACAACAGGATACCGAGAACTCATGGAAGTTAATTGTAAGTGTATTGATGTGACAGGTGTATTATTACTGGTGTCTATTCGCTTGAATTAATAACGTCTGCAAAGCTAATAGAGGCTAACTCTTTGCAAACCAAATCAGATAGTTTCTTAAATACCCTATGATAAGGGCAGTTTTTATCTTGGACTCGAGTGCATATAGTAGTTTCCAATAAACAACGATTTAGAATAATTGGTCCTTCAATGGCGTGTAGTACATCGTAAACGGTAAGTTCGTCCAGTGGTTTTGCAATTTTATACCCGCCTAAAACACCCCTGTAAGCTTGTAATATTCCGCATCGGGTAAGCTTGTGTAAAATTCTAAGCGCAAACCTTTGTGTGATGCCTGCATTATTGGCAATGGTTTTTGCTGTCATTTTTTCACTACTTCGAGCGATTGCGTCTACAATGCGCACAGCGTAGTCTGCCTCAAGTGTTATGTACATGCTTTTTATAGTATCAAAACAAAGTAACTTGCGCTAGTGTAACACAAAGGTTGTATTATAACTAAATAATAACAGCTAATAGTAACTGAATATAGTTCAAGACTTAGTGAAAGGAATAAAGATGTCAAATAAAAAGTATTTTTCTGTAAGTGAGTTTGCGAAATTCTCCCGCACAACGCAGGAAACTCTGCGCCACTATGACAGAATTGGGTTACTATCTCCGATATCGCGTGGGAACAACAAATATCGTTATTACGATGGCAGACAGATATCTACCATTAATATGATTCGTACATTTCAAACATTTGGCATGTCATTGGAAGAGATTAAGACCTTGAGAGATGACCAATCCCATGAGTCGTTGAATGAACTTTTTGAGAGCCAGCTTGACAGAATAGATAGCAAGATAGACGAATGGGTTCGTGCAAGGAAACTGTTGTTTGCACTCCAAAAGTCCCTTCACTCCGTATTGAACTCTAACGAAAAAGAAATCACGATACAATACGTGCCGGCCGAGGCTATAATACTTGGAGACCTGAATGATTACAGTCGTGGTAGAAATGATTATGATGCTCTATTCAGCTTCTATAACGAGATGAGTAAAAAGTACCCTGATTTGGATATGAATTATCCAGTTTGGGGGTGCTTCTCCGAAGAGCGGATTAAAAAAGGTGACTGGGTTTGGCCTGACAGATATTATTTTTACAATCCAGAAGGGCATGATCGAAGGCCGGCAGCGCTTTATGCTGTTGGCTATACACGTGGTGGGTATGGTCATAGTGATGAACTGTATCAGAGAATTTTGAAGTACGTAGATATAAATGGGTTTGAGGTTTGTGGGGACGCGTACGAAGAGTATCCGCTAAATGAGATTAGCATTGCTGAGGATAACAATTATCTGATGCGGGTAATGGTTACAGTTCAGAATAAAGTTGAGAAGGTACAACGACGTAAAGCTTTTGGAGCCTCATTTTGACATCAAATGATTAACGACTACCAATTATATTAGGTATTAGCATCTTTCTGGTATCATCAAGCCACTAAGCGTACGAAGATCCGATGTCTGCTAAGTGGCTTAGCACCGAATATGTGGACGATTTAAACATCTCCATCGGGAAAATCGAATCCTTGTATGAGGCGCAAGACTTATTAAATAGCATGTGGGAACCAGGGGGCAGAGACTGGGCTACAAGACAAGAGCAGGGGATTTTTGGAAGAAATCTTAGTTTTTGCTCAAGAAAAGGCCATGGCTTATACTTCTGCCTGGCAAGTGGTGCTTTTCATGAATGAAGACAGTGGCTTATGCCATGTTTCGGTAACTGGTTTTTATCCCACTAGCCGTAAGTAACGCCTCTTACCTGCCTTGAGTATGCACCCACTACGTACTTCACTATTGGGGGTGGTTAGTTTAATACCATCAAGCTCAACTCCGCCCTGCAGGATAAGACGCATGGCTTCTCCTTTGCTTTTTACCAGCCCGGCTTCATGCATGATTGTTGGTATAGACTGTAGCCCTAACTCAATATGAAATTCGGGTATTTCGATGGGGGTTTCTTTATTCTGTACTAGGCGAACAAAGTTATCTTCGGCCATGGTTGCTGCCTCTTGATCGTAAAGTTGGGCGATAATCTCGCGAGCCAGACGTTTTTTTAGTCCCATTGGATTTGTGCCATTTTCCAGTTCTTGATTGAACTCAGCCAGTTCTGATTCCGACACGTCCGTTACCAGCGTGAAGTAATCTATCAGCAGTCGGTCAGGTATTGACATAACTTTGCCAAAAATTTGCTCGGGGGCTTCAGATACTCCGATATAGTTGCCTAGACTTTTACTCATCTTATGGGAGCCGTCGGTGCCAATTAAGAGGGGTGTCATCACGATTTGCTGTGGTTGCTGTCCTACCATTGCTTGTAATTCGCGCCCGACTAACAGATTGAACTTTTGGTCTGTTCCTCCGAATTCCACTCCGGCTTCTATTTGGACTGAATCATATGCTTGCAGTAAAGGGTAGATGAATTCAGTGAGAGTGATTGGTTTGCCAGCGGAAAAACGCTTACTGAAATCTTCACGAGCAAGGAATTGAGCAATGGTAAAGCGACTGGTAAGTTTAAGAACGTCCGCCAGAGAGAATTTGCCAAACCATTCGCTTTGCCAACGTACTTCAGTGCGGCTACGGTCAACGATCTTGAAGAACTGTTGCATATATGTCTCGGCATTAGCTCGTACTTGTTCATAACTTAATACAGGGCGTGTGATACTTTGGCCGGTTGGGTCTCCAATTTGAGCTGTCCAATCACCAACGATGAGAACAACTTCGTGCCCTAATTCTTGGAATTGGCGCAGTTTTCGTAGCCCCACCATATGCCCGAGGTGAATATCGGCCGAGGAAGGATCAAACCCTTCCTTAAGGCGCAACTTGTCTCCTTTATTTAGGCGTGAGAGCAGTTCCTCTTCCACAATTACTTCTGCCACCCCCCGCCGCAAGAGGTTCTTGAAATCGTTATTCTTTGGTAAATTACTGTTCATAGACTTTTCCGTCAAGCCAACAGACGCTGAACTTGTAAAATGTCTGTCTCAATTTGCTTTTTAAGCGAAGCAGCATCGGGGAATTTTTCTTCTTCGCGCAGACGTTCTATTATAGCCAATTTTAGCTTCTGATTGTAAATATCCCGCTCAAAATCCAATATATGAGGTTCAACGATGCGTTCTTTACCGCCAAATGTGGGGCGTGTACCGATGAAGACAGCCGAAGGCTTTATGCAGTCATCAAGAATAGCTTTGGCCGCATACACACCGTCAGCCGGTAAAACCTGTTGCCTATCAAAAATGAGATTGGCGGTGGGGAAGCCTAATTCACGGCCGCGCCCGTCACCGTTGATTACCTTACCCTCAAGGCAGAATGGCCTTCCAAGCATGGCGTTGGCGGTAGCAATATCTCCCGTTGCAAGTAACTGGCGTATGGCAGTACTGGAAACGATATAGGATTGATATTTCACCGGAGCCACGACTTCGGTACTGAAACCGAGCCGGCGGCCCAGAGAGCACAGTGTATCCAAGGAACCTTCGCGGTGATGTCCTAAGGCAAAGTCCCACCCCAAAACCATTCCTTGCATCAAGAGATGTCTCATGAGTAACTGAACGAAAGCTTCCGCGCCCAAAGCGGCAAGCTCAGGCGAAAAAGTGAGGGCTAGAACGTAATCGATTTCTTGCTTTTTCAGCAGCTTGATACGTTCATCAAGGCTGATAATGGATTGAGCCATGTTTTGTGGGGACAGCAGAGCGGAAGGGTGTTGTTTGAATGTGATTACAATGCTGGGAGTCTTTTGGGCCCGGGCTCTATTAACCAGCTGGTTTATCAGTGCCTGATGTCCAATATGCATTCCATCAAACATTCCGACAGAAATCAAAGTATTACCGGTCGGAATAACAGTACTCAGTTCTCGTTCAATTGTTGACAGCATAACTGTTTTATGATACAATCTTCGTTCGCTTATGGCAACTGAGAAAAAATTTACTCTTCTTGTCCATCTTCCGCTTACAGTTTTGTAGTCTTTAACTGCGACTGCAAAATTGCCTCACAAACCGCAGGTTTTATTTATAAGGAGTAATTGTCTTGGAGTTACCTATTTTTCCTGTCGGAACACGACCGCCCTTACCGCATAAGTCTTATGCCAATGTATCCCAGGTTGTTGAAATCCCCAATCTGATTGATTTGCAGTTAATTTCATTTCAGTGGCTGCAAGAGTATGGCATAAAACAGTTGATGGAAGAAATCTCTCCCATCAAGGATTTTACTGGAAATCGCCTGGAACTCAGTTTTCTTGATTATGAATTCCGCGAACCGCGTCTTTCGGAGCAGGAGTGCATTCAACGTGATCAGACTTATTCAATCACTTTGTATGTAAAGGTCAGTTTGTTGGTAAAGTCAACCAATGAGATTAAGGAGCCTTTCGACTTATTCTTCGGCGATATGCCAATGATGACGGCCCAAGGGACATATATTACCGCTGGAACCGAGCGTGTAATCGTAAGCCAGTTATTGCGCTCCCCGGGTGTCTATTTCACGGTGTCAGAAGATACTGTCAGCGGTCGGCGTATGTGTAATGCGAACTTGGTCCCCAGCCGTGGGGCTTGGCTTGATTTTGAGACCAGTATTCGCGATATTATTACGGTCAAAATCGATGGCAAACGCAAGATTCCGATTACCACACTGTTGCGGGCGATCGGTTATGACTCTGATGACAAACTAATGTCTATGTTTGCCAACGAAGATAATTCTGCCGATCATAAGTATATAAAAGCTACCATTGATCGTGACCCCACTATTCATTCGGAGGAAGCGGCTTTGCTGGATATTTACCGCAAAGTACGCCCGGGTGACCCTCCTAACTTGGATAATGCCCGTAAACTGTTGCAGAATATGTTCTTTAATCCTGATCATTATGATTTAGGTTTGGTTGGACGCTATAAACTGAATCGACGATTGAGTTTGTCTCCTACGGCGGAGGGAGAGGGACGCGCTCTCACTCGTGAGGACGTGGTTGAAATTGTGCGCCGCATTATCATGGTCAACAACGGCATGGATCAGTCCGATGATATCGACCATTTGGGTAACCGGCGCATTCGTACCGTAGGGGAGCTTATTCAGAATCAATTTCGCCTTGGCTTGATGCGTCTTGAACGCGTGGCGCGGGAAAGAATGAGTATCCTCTCTTCTGAAGCTCTGACACCCAGCGCCTTGGTCAACGTACGCCAAGTGGTTTCAGTGGTTAGGGAGTTCTTTGGCGGCTCACAGCTGTCACAATTCATGGACCAGACCAATCCTTTGGCTGAGCTTACGCATAAACGGCGTTTATCGGCCATGGGGCCCGGCGGTTTGTCACGCGAAAGAGCCGGGTTTGATGTCCGTGACGTGCATTTTTCGCACTACGGGCGCATTTGCCCAATTGAGACGCCGGAAGGTCCCAATATCGGTCTTATTGGCTCGCTAGCTACCTATGGGCGCATTAATCGCTATGGTTTCATTGAAACTCCGTATCGCAAAGTCAAATCAGAATTGAATACTCGTAGTCAGGAACTTTTGGGGCGAAAACCCTTGGAAGATGTCAAGGACAGCAAGGGGAATGTTTTATTGGCAGCCGACATGGCTGTCAGCAAAGAGGATCTGTTACGCTTGAGCAAACTGGCTCCACGGGTTGTTAAAGTGACACCTTTCGTTTCGACGGAAGTGGAGTATATGCAGGCTGATACAGAGGATAAATACAACATCGCCCAAGCCAACTCGCGACTAAATGACAGTGGCGAATTTGTTGATGATCGTGTTGAGGCTCGTGTGGCTGACCAATATTTGGTTCTGCCTCCGGATAAAATCGAATACATGGATGTTTCTCCCAAACAGATTTTCAGCGTGGCGGCCTCGCTTATTCCGTTCCTTGAGCACGACGATGCCAACCGCGCCCTTATGGGCGCCAATATGCAACGCCAGGGAGTGCCATTGGTATTACCGGAAGCTCCTTTAGTTGGTACGGGAATGGAAGCTGAAGCTGTCCGTTATAGTGGACAGGTGCAGTTTAGCCGTTCAAACGGCGTTGTTTCTGCCGTAACCAGTTCAGAAATATGCGTTACCTCAAATGATGGGCAAGAAGATGTTTATCCGTTGAAAAAATTTGTGCGTACCAATCAAGGTACTTGCATTAACCAACGCTCAATCGTTAGTAAAAACGACAAAGTCAAAGTCGGGCAGGTGTTGGCTGATGGTTCAGCCACTGAACGGGGTGAATTGGCGCTGGGACAGAATGTGGTGGCTGCGTTCATGAGTTGGGGTGGCTACAATTACGAAGACGCGATTATCGTCAGTGATAGGCTGATTGAGCGCGATAAGTTTACTTCGATTCATATTTCCAAACATGAGGTAGAAGCGCGTGACACCAAACTTGGTCCGGAGGAAATAACGCGTGATATACCCAATGTCAGCGAAGAAAATCTGCGCGAATTGGATGAATACGGGATTATCCGCGTTGGGGCTAAAGTTGAGCCGGGAGATATCTTGGTGGGGAAAATTACTCCCAAAGGTGAAACCGAACTATCGGCAGAGGAAAAACTGTTGCGAGCAATCTTCGGGGAAAAGGCCCGTGATGTTAAAGATACTTCACTGCGTGTTCCGCATGGCGAATCAGGTAAAGTGATCAGCGTTAAAGTCTTTTCACGCGATGAAGGGGCCGATCTGCCGGCGCGGGTTAATAAATGGGTTCAGGTTTGGGTCGCTCAGCGCCGCAAGATTTCTGTTGGTGATAAACTAGCCGGAAGGCATGGTAATAAAGGGGTTATTTCGATTGTGGCACCGGTTGAAGATATGCCATATCTTCCTGACGGGACTCCGGTCGACATCGTTCTAAACCCAATTGGTGTTCCTTCTCGTATGAACCTGGGACAAATTTTGGAAACCCATTTGGGGTGGGTAGGACAATGGTTAGGTTTCAAAGCAGTGACGCCGGTTTTTGACGGTGCTTTGGATGTGGATATTGAGGATGGCTTGGCACGAGTGTGGATGGCCCAACAAGCTGGTACAGTGACACTTGATCCTGACAATCATGCTTCCAAGTTTGATTTAGAAAAAACCAAAGAATGGATAAAGAGCAAAGGGCAGGATGCGGAAAAAGCATTTGACGATAAAAGACGCGGTGAGGCTCGCATTATCTGTTTTAAATTATGGTTGGAAGCTCACGGTGTTTCCTATCATAAAATGAACCACAAAGACATGGAACGTAAGGTGCGACAAGTCTGTGAAGCCAATAATCTTCCTTCACCGATCAGCGGCAAAACCCAGCTGCGTGATGGACGTACTGGCGAGCCATTTGATCAGCCGGTGACGGTAGGCAACATTTATATGCTTAAACTGATTCACTTGGTGGAAGATAAAGTCCATGCTCGCGCAACCGGTCCTTACTCGTTGATTTCTCAGCAACCGCTGGGAGGTAAAGCTCAATTCGGCGGACAGCGTTTTGGTGAAATGGAAGTGTGGTCACTTGAGGCCTATGGGGCCGCGCATAATTTGCAGGAAATGCTTACAACCAAATCGGATGATGTTACCGGACGCTCTAAGACTTATGAGGCAATTGTGAAAGGCGATGATATTATGTCGCCTGGCGTTCCTGAGTCATTCAAGGTACTGGTAAAAGAACTTCAGAGCCTTGGTTTATCGGTCGAAGTTCTCAATGAAGAGGAAAAAACTGTCGCGAGTGATAAGGTACGCGAGGCTACCGATAATAGTAAGCAAATACCTATTTTGGACACGGTCGACTCTTTGATTGTTGACGAAATTTTTGAAGAAAATGAGGGAGAGGAAGAGCATGCTGGAAGTTAATGATTTTGATGCTGTACGCGTTTCTTTGGCTTCACCGGAGCAAATCCTAAGCTGGTCATATGGCGAGGTCACCAAACCGGAAACAATTAATTACCGCACTCTGAAACCCGAGCGTGACGGATTGTTCTGCGAACGCATTTTTGGTCCGATTAAGGATTTCGAATGTGCCTGTGGTAAATACAAACGGGTGCGTTTCAAAGGTATTATTTGTGATAAGTGCGGTGTTGAGATCGCCCGCGCCAAAGTACGTCGCGAGCGCATGGGGCATATTGAACTGGCGTGCCCGGTCAGCCATATTTGGTTTGCTCGTGGTATTCCCAGCCGTGTAGGATTGCTATTGGATTTGTCGGCTCGCTCCCTTGAGCGTGTGATTTATTTCTCACATTACATTGTTACTGCGGTTAACGAAGAGATGCGAACTGAGGCCATTCGGACGATTGAAACTCAATTTGAAGCCGAAATTGCGGAACAGAAGCGCCAAATTGAGGAAAAGATATCTAAGCTGGAAGAGAATCAGGCTTCGGTGGAAGAAATCAACCAATTGCGCCGTACTTTCGATATTGCGCGCGGTCGCTTAGAGGATGAACTTCCCTCAAAAATTGAGCAACTTAAGGCTTTGCGCAAGTGTTCTTTACTTACTGAGAGCCAATATCAGGAGCTCAGAGCAAATTATGGCAATATATTTGAAGCCAATATGGGTGCTGAGGCTATTCTTAAACTACTGGCGACTATAGATCTGGAGGAGAATCGCGCTCAACTAATCCAGGAAACTCATTCATCGTCCGGCCAACGTCGCCGTAAAGCGGCCAAACAGCTACAGTTGGTGGAAGCTTTCCGCCGTTCTTCCAATAAACCGGCTTGGATGATAATAACGGTACTACCGGTGCTGCCGCCTGATTTGCGTCCGATGGTACAATTGGATGGTGGGCGCTTCGCTACCTCTGACTTGAATGACCTTTATCGGCGTGTTATCAATCGTAACAATAGGTTACGACACTTAATCGAAATCGGTGCTCCCAATATTATCGTGCGCAATGAAAAACGGATGTTGCAAGAAGCGGTTGATTCGCTTATTGATAACGCTCGTCGTGGTCGCGCCGTATCAGTTTCGGGAGACCATAAAGCCAAGTCTCTTTCAGATATGTTACGTGGTAAACAGGGACGCTTCCGCCAGAACCTCTTGGGCAAGCGGGTTGATTACTCCGGGCGTTCGGTGATTGTTGTCGGTCCTTCGCTTAAGCTCTATCAATGTGGACTTCCGCGGCGTATGGCTCTTGAATTATTCAAGCCATTTGTTATGCATCGTTTGGTAATGGATGGATTGGCTTCTAATATCAAGAGTGCACGCCGTTTGGTTGAAAGAGCTAAACCAGAAGTTTACGATGTGCTGGAAGAAGTGGTAAAGGACCATCCGGTGATGTTGAATCGTGCTCCTACTCTGCATAGATTGTCGATCCAGGCTTTTGAACCGGTACTTATTGATGGTTCTGCAATCCAGATTCATCCTTTGGTGTGTACCGCATTTAACGCTGACTTTGACGGAGACCAGATGGCCGTACATGTTCCGCTTTCCAAAGCTTCGGTTCGAGAAGCGCGTGAGATGATGCTCTCGACTCGCAATATGTTACTGCCCTCTTGTGGTGACCCGGTCGTGGCGCCAACTTTGGACATGGTGTTCGGTTGTTATTATCTCACCACAACCCGTCCCGGCGGTAAGGGTGAGAATATGAATTTCAGTAGCTTTGAGGACGCAAAATTGTCATGTGAGTTGGGAGCGGTTGATTTGCGTTCGGAAATAAACGTACGTGATGAATCTGGAAGCCGTGTCCGTACTACGGTCGGTCGCATCCTTTTTAATGAGATTCTGCCTCCTGAACTGGGTTTCATCAATCAGAATATTGACAAGAGCGTGCTCAAAACGCTGATTTCCCGTTGCTATAAATTACTAGCTTCTGACGATAAAATGGCGGAGATGCTGGATGGATTAAAGAACGTTGGCTTTAAGTATGCTATGCGCTCCGGAATCAGCATTTCGATGGGCGATGTTGAGGTGCCCGGTGACAAACCTAAATTGTTGGAGTCTGCCGAAGAGCGCTCCAAATTGCTCGACAGTCAGTATGCCGACGGGCTTATTACCGATGATGAGCGTTACAATGGGATTGTCGATATTTGGATGCAGACGACTGACAACATCAAACAGTCAATAAGTTCTTCGATGAATCGACAGAGTTCAGTTTATATGATGGCAACCTCAGGGGCCAAGGGTAATATTTCTCAGATTACGCAGATGGCGGGCATGAGAGGGCTGATGACCAATCCTTCCGGTAAAATTATTGACTTTCCCATTAAGTCCTCACTGCGTGAAGGTTTATCAACGTTGGAGTATTTTATTTCAACCCATGGTGCCCGTAAGGGGTTGGCGGACACCGCTCTGCGTACTTCTGGCTCAGGTTATCTGACTCGCCGTTTAGTTGATGTAACACAGGATGTGATTGTGCGAGAGACGGATTGCGGCGATATAATCGGCATATGGATTGATGAGCCGTCGGAAAAAGGAATTCTTCCCAGTTTCAGCGACCGCATAATCGGGCGGTTGGCTGCTAGTGCGATTGTTGATCCGGACACGGGAGAAATTATTGTTGATCGGGATGAAGAGATTGATGAAATAAAGGCCACCCAAATCATGGAAGCCGGTATTAAACGGGCGCATGTGCGTTCCCCGATGTCCTGTCAGTCTAGGCAAGGTGTTTGCCAAAAGTGTTATGGGCGAGACTTGGCTCGTGGACGGACAATTGACATGTATACTGCTGTCGGTATTGTGGCAGCGCAGAGTATTGGTGAGCCTGGTACACAGCTTACCTTGCGTACTTTCCANACCGGTGGTGTTGTGGGGCTTGATATCACCACCGGTCTACCGCGTGTGGAAGAACTGTTTGAGGCTCGCATACCTAAGGCGCAAGCGATTATCTCGGAAATAGATGGCATTGCCGAGATAATTGAGAGTGAAGACGGGCGCTGGATAAGTGTTTCCAGTGAAGAGGTGTTTCGTGATGAATATCGCCTGCCAAAAGGCTGGCAACTAAACGTAAAGGATGGCGACCAAGTCGAAACTGGCACAATGCTGGCTTTCCCGAAGTCCAATAATAAGGTTTCAAGTGATATTACTGCCGAGCCGCTGGTGGCGCGAATGTCGGGAGAAGTTCAGATTGATGGTAAAAAGCTTGTTATTCGTTTTGAAGAAACAGACGTACGTAAATATGTCGTGCCTGCCGCAACTCACATACGGGTGGTGACCGGAGATGTGGTTAGAGTTGGTCAGCAACTAACCGACGGCTCCATAAATCCGCAGGATATTTTGTCGGTTTTGGGTAAGGACGCTGTTCAACGTTATTTGGTTGACGAGGTTCAAAAGGTGTACTGCTCTCAAGGTGTGCATATTAATGATAAGCACATTGAGGTGATTGTCCGTCAAATGCTTTCTAAGGTGCGCATTGAGTCTGCGGGAGATACGGATTTTATTCCTCGTGAACTGGTTGATCGTTATCGTTTTGAAGAAGACAACGCTAAGGTATTGGTTGAAGGCGGAGAACCGGCGACAGCGCAGACGGTCCTAATGGGTATTACCCGCGCTTCTCTTTCGACTGAAAGCTGGCTGGCTGCGGCTTCTTTCCAAGAGACGACTCGCGTATTAACCGAGGCCGCTATTCATGGTAAAGTAGACCGATTGGTTGGGCTCAAAGAAAACGTGATTATCGGTAAGTTAATACCGGCACGTTGTGGTGCTTGTTTAGCTGCCGATGAAGAAGCTCGTGCTCTTGCCAAGCGTAGAGAACAGAGTAAGAAAGAAAACTCCTTGCCGTTTTTTACCGCAATTGCGGGAGAGGTCGAAAGCCCTAAAGAAGAAGCAGACGGCTTGCCGGTCATTGAAGAAATATAATAGCATTAGTTTTATCACAACGCGCCGTAGAACGACTTGTTTCAGCGAGGGGTTTTACGGCGCAAGCCGTTTCTTTACTCTCACTGTTGCCATAGATTTCTCCTTAATCTCCTAGAGTTTTAAGCATATACATACTCTTGTGGTATAATTGGCGTGAGGTGAACGAACATAGCGCGCATCATTTCCGGTAAACCACAAGCTGATGATATCTCTCTGGATTCAAATCTACGTCCTCGCAGTTTAACCGAGTTCATTGGACAATCCAGAATCAAAGATAATTTGAGTATCGCCATCGTGGCTGCTAGAGCGCGTGGGGAATCACTTGATCACGTCTTGTTATACGGGCCTCCTGGCTTGGGTAAAACTACACTGGCCAATATCATCGCCGCCGAAATGGGGGTTAGTATTCGGGTAACTTCGGGACCTGCGATTGAGCGAAGCGGTGATTTAGCTGCCATATTAACAAACTTGCATGCCCAAGATATATTGTTTATTGATGAAATTCATCGTTTGGGACGTCAAGTCGAAGAGGTCCTTTATCCAGCGATGGAGGAAAGGGCGCTGGATATCGTAATAGGGAAGGGACCGACTGCTAAAAACTTGCGCCTAAAGTTACCGGCTTTTACCCTTATTGGAGCTACAACACGCTTTGCTCAACTCAGCGCTCCGTTGCGTGATCGGTTTGGTTCGGTTTATCGCATGGACTATTACGATGTGCCAGCAATGGAATCAATTGTTGATCGTTCGGCGCGGCTTCTTCAGGTGCAAGCAGAAAAAGATGGACTACATGAGATTGCTTGTCGGGCGCGAGGTACACCGCGTGTCGCTAATCGTCTGCTTAAGCGTGTACGCGATTATGCCCAAGTAAAAGCCGATAATGTAATAACATCTGCAATTGCCATAGAGGCACTGAAACGTTTAGAAGTTGATGGAAAAGGCTTAGACGAGATTGATCATCGTCTATTAAGCAGTATTATTGAAAAATTCGCCGGTGGGCCGGTCGGGCTTGAGACACTGGCAGCATCAATCAGCGAAGAATCTGATACCATTATGGATGTGTATGAACCCTATTTATTGCAGCTTGGGTTTCTGGAGCGTACTCCGCGTGGACGTATGGCGACAAGAGCTGGTTATCAACATCTAGGGATCCCCTATGAGCGTGATAAGAATAATCAACCCGGGCTTTTTTAACTCGTATGATTTCATCTCGAAAACTCTTGGTCCATACTTGTTGTGCTCATTGCACGGCTTACACGATTGAGTACTGGCGAGAAAAAGGGTACGATATAACTGGGTTGTGGTATAACCCAAACATCCATCCTTTTTCTGAGCACCATAAACGCCTTCAGGCAATACGTACGCTTTCGGAGAAAATGGGATTTCAGCTTGAAGTGGTAACAGGGTATGATTTCCATGAATACTTTCGGCAGGTCGTTGGACATGAAGACGAACGTTGTTCAATTTGTTTTAATATGCGACTGGAAAAAGTAGCCAGAGTCGCTGTTATAAAAGGGAAAGATGCCTTTACCACAAGCCTGTTAATCAGTCCGCATCAGGAACATCAATCCCTTAGAACATCTGGAGAGTGGGCGGCCAATCAAAATGGCGTGCGATTTCTCTACGCTGATTTACGTAAGCGCTATTCCGATAGCCGCCACATTACGAAACCGTTGGAATTATATCGCCAGCAGTATTGTGGGTGTATTTACTCTGAATTTGAGCGCAACTGCCTTGAGTTAGCAAATAGGTTGTAGCTGTGAGCGTTCAAGTCCGGCGTATGCTTTGGGAAGATATTGAACAGGTACGCGAAATTGATTTGCGCTGTTTTCCTACCATGCTACCTCCAACCAATTACCAGACTGAATTTGTAAATCCAATGGCCCATTATCTGGTTGCTTATGACAGTTCTGCTATGCTTGTCGAAAAAACTGATAGCGTAAAAAGGCAGTCAGTATTAGGGTTTATCGGTTTATGGTTTATGGCCAGTGAGGTTCACATTCTTAGCTTGGCGGTTCATCCGAATTATAGATGCCAAGGAGTAGGCGAGGTATTGCTCATTCACGGTATTGAGTTATCGAAGGACCTTAAAGCTATTTTGATGACTTTAGAAGTGAGAGCATCAAATATGATTGCCCAGAAACTCTATTCAAAATATGGCTTTACGGAACGGGGAGTAAGGCGGTCGTATTATTTGGATAACGGCGAGAACGCGGTCATAATGACTTTGGATCGGCTGTATTCGTCAGAGTATGAGACCCTTTTTGGGATATTGAAAAAAGGGTGCAACCAAAATAAGGAAAGCCCTTTGCGCTAAGTATAGTTTCACTTAAGCCACACGCTTAATAAACAACCGACTTTAAAACGATATCGAAGAAGTAAATTTTGAGGATACGGATAATGAGGACTAGAAATCTTTCATCCGATCGCGTTGTTTTTTCAAGTCGCGCTGGCGGTCAAACTCCTCTTGTGTCATGGGAGTGCAACTAATAAGCTCGTTATCTTCCATAATTAGCAAGAAATTCTCATGGCATTTCCAGCAACGGTAGGGACCTTCGTAGCGTAAATCAAGCAATGACATCATGCCGTCAACATTACAGTTGGGGCAAGGAATTTTAACCATACTCATGTTTATTCCTCCAAGAAAAAAAATTGATAATCCTTCAGCACCCTTTGAAAGTGTTGGGTAAAACGCTCTAAATAGACTACTTTATTTGGTTTTTTTTAGCAAGAGGCAGATATTGCGAGCGAATGTTCTTAAAGGAAAGTGGTAGCGACTCTCCGGGCTTGAATGTATAATCTTGAAGCCGATTTTTTTTACTAGTCGTTCCAGTTCTCCAAAGGTAAACAGGTAATAGTAGCGCGTTACCTCTTTCCCATCAGCTTTGAATGGCAGCAATATTTCTTTTCTTTTAAACCAAAAGCGTGTCTGACAACGATTCCAGACGGTGATAAAAGACTCTCCTCCCGGCTTTAGGACGCGGTAGAGTTCCTGAAGTGCTTTGAGCTGTTCGGTGTTACCTTTGAGGTGATGAAATGTGGCGATGGCAATGACATGTTCAAAGCTATTATCAGGGTAAGGCAATACTCGTAGGTCGGCTTGTTTTAACGTAAGGGTTAAACTATGTTTGGAAGCAAAACGCTCAGCTTGCAGTAACATGCCTGCTGAATAGTCCAGCCCATGCAGTTCAAAACCGTTCTTAAAGGGTAGAAAATCAGCTCCATGCCCGCAGCCAAGGTTTAACAGCGGCCCTCCTTGCCAGCGCATGGCCAAAGCTCTCAATTCTGCCTGAAAAATAGTGTGGTGGCGGAAGTTGTACCATGAGGGAGCGATAATATCAAAATCAGAAGAGGGAGATTCCAGTTTTTCCAAAAAATTTGTGCCTAATTTCGCAAACTGCTAGACTTTATCAGGTAATATAGCATGAAGAAGCTTTCGCGTACAATATCGGGCGTAACACCGGTTGCGGTTATGACTAAACCAGCCGGTTGTCCCGGTCACTGTATTTATTGTCCGACATATGGAGCCACTCCGCAGAGTTATACCCCGACTTCACCGGCGGTAATCCGTGCCCGCGGGTGTGATTACAATCCCTATCGTCAGGTGCAACGTAGGATAGAGATGTTAACTGATATGGGGCATCCTACGGATAAAATTGAGTTGATTGTTATGGGAGGCACTTTCCTCGCAACCCCGGTAGAGTATCAGTATCAGTTTATCAAAGATTGCTTTGATGCCGTAAACGGAAAAGTATCGAATTCGCTAGAGGAATCCCAAAAGTTTAACGAAACAGCTGCGAGAAGATGCGTGGGGCTGTGTATTGAGACACGTCCTGATGTTTGTGGAGAAGCTGAAATCAAACGGATGGTGGATTTTGGCACCACACGTGTTGAGTTGGGCGTACAGGTGATTGATGACGAGATATACGAAAAAGTGCGTCGCGGGCATTCTGTGGCCAGCGTGGTGTCTGCCACGGCTATTCTGAAACAGTATGGGTTAAAGGTGCATTACCATTGGATGCCGGGTTTGCCAGGCTCTTCCCCGCAACATGATCTTGAGATGTCACGAGAACTTTTTGAATGTGAAGATTATCGACCCGATGGGCTTAAGCTTTATCCTACGATGGTTGTTGAAGGCACAATTCTGGAGCAATGGTATAAGGATGGTCTTTATATTCCGTACACTGATGCTGATATGCTTACTTTGATGGCTGATATTAAAGCGGGAGTGCCACCATATGTGCGTATCTCGCGGGTTCTTCGTGATATACCAGCCAATTATATTGTTGGAGGTCTGCGAGATTCAGTGCGTGATACTGTGCGTGAATTAATGGCATCTCGTGGTGATGATTGTCATTGCATTCGTTGCCGTGAGCATGGACATCGGATTAAAAACAAATGGAAAGTTGGCCAGCCACGTTTGGTCAAGCGTGAATACTATGCTTCTCATGGGCATGAATGGTTTCTTTCTTTTGAGGATGAGAATGAGACTTTGTTCGGTTTAATTCGTTTGCGCGTTGAAGAAGCTCCACCAACCTTATTTGGCGCTCTCTCCAAACTAGCACTGGTACGAGAATTGCATATATTTGGCAGTGAGGTAGCTTTGGGACACCGAGAAAAGCTAGCGGCGCAACATCAAGGTTTGGGGAAAGCCCTGTTGGCAGAAGCGGAGCGTATCGCACTGGACGAAGCGGGGGTATCTATGATTGCGATTTTAAGCGGGGTTGGGGCAAGGCAATACTACTCTGAACAAGGATACATTTTCAGTTCAGGGTATATGGTTAAATACTTTTAACCTTCGGGAATATTTCAATAAATATCCTGCAGCCCATGTCTTAACGAACACTTAGTCAATGCCGATGTCATTAGAGGTTGCTTTATATAGCTTACAAAGTGCGGTACGTAGCGGCCAGCCTCCGGTAACCGGGTTGCATACATCCGGATTGTCATCCAAAAGTACGTTGACGTTAGATTCCCAAACCCTTTGCTGCGGTGGTTGGGATTCAGGTAATTCAGGATACCACCAACCATGTTCGGCGTGAATCACTTGTGGTTGAACACGGTCTGAGATTTCAGCCTGTTCTTTTATGCGACCCCTTAATGTTTCAATCCAAACCCAGTCTCCCTCGCCAATCCGCAGTTTGGAAGCTGTGATGGGGTGGATTTGAACTTTCGGGTTGGGATGAAGCTGCCGGACGGAATCAATTTGGCGCCATTCTGAGTGGAAAAACTCGCGAATTCGGCCACCATTGATAAGCGTGAATGGGTACTCTTGAGCTAGCCCAGGTGCGCTAACTATTGTCTCCGGGGGCTCAGTATAGAATGGTAAAGGGTCATAACCCAATTTCTCAAGGACAGTGGAATACAACTCAACTTTTCCGGTAGGAGTGGCAAAGCCTTTTTCCTCGTATTTGCGATAACTGTCTGACTTGAGCTCACAACGACGTTGGTAGACATACTCGTGGTGGGTTAGTCCAAGGGGTTTAATTTGGGCATCGTAATAGGCTTCGAGATTTGGCCATGGCCAGTATTGCCCTTTCCCTAACCGCATGGCAAGCTCACGGTAGATGTCGTAATCGGTTTTATGCTCATATTCACCTTGGATAAATGTTGGTAAAGCGGCTTCCCCTGCTGCCATATATTGAGAGTGTCCGCTGAAATCCCATAATATTGGACACTCAAGCCATGAAGCCGCTGGCAAAACATAATCGGCCAGTGCTGTGGTTGGGGTGGGGAATATATCGGCTACTACCACGAGATCAAGGCTTTGTATAGCCTTGGCGACAAGTTTGGGGTTAGCTTGCGTAATCAGTGGATTAGCGGCAAAGCAGAATAATGCCCGCACAGGATACGGTTCTCCCGAAAGCATTGCACGATAAACACTGGGGGCATGCGCCGCAGCGTGCGGGGCAAAAGGTTTTCCCCAAACTCGAACCGCGTGAGGATTGATGAGTTCAAGTGTGCGCCTGGAAAGTAGTTTAAAACGTGATGTCCCGATTTGTTTTTCGATTTGTTGAGGAGTAAAACTTATTTTTGGTTCAAGTTCGCTGTCGGTAAGAATCTGTGGATGCGGTCCTACTTGTTCATCCCCTCCACGAATATCTATGTTAGAGGTCAGCGCGGCTAATGCCCAGCGAGCTTGCAAGGCCGGTGCTACATTCGGATTATGCTCAATTCCCAACCCTTCAACGAAACAAGCGGGACTAGTTGTGGCATATAGCTTAGCGGCTGAGGCAATCAGTTCCGTGGCAACACCGGTGATTTCCGCGACACGTTCAAGCGGATACTCGGTAACCCGTTCTTTTAGTTCATTAAAACCGTAACACCATTTATCGACAAATTCCTTGTTGAACAGCTCTTGGCTGATAATGACATAAAGCATTCCCAACAGTAGCGCGGCATCTGTGCCTGGCCTTAACTGCAACCAAAGATCGGCTTCTTCGGCGATAGGCGTGCGACGAGGGTCAATCACGATTAATTTTGCTCCGTGAGCTCTGGCGTTGCGAATTTGAGCCGCGGTTATCGGACGGCTCACCAACGGCTCGGTCCCAATAACCACAACGCAGCGTGTTTCGTTGCGGACCGAGTAATGAGGAAAATAACCCGACAAAACATCAGCCATTTTGGCGCGAGGCAGATAACAAATCTGCCCTTGAGTGCACATATTGGTAGTGCCTAAAGTGCGGAAGAAACGAGCTAAGGCGTAAGGGTCAGTGCGGTAACCTGTCCCACGTGCCCAAGCTATGGTTTCGCTTCCGTAATGTTCTGTTAGTGCTTTGGTACGGGAAGCGATTTCGTCCAATGCCTGTTCCCAAGAGATGCAAACCCATTTGCCTGAGCCCCGCTCCCCATCCCGTTTTAAGGGATAATTCAGTCGACTGGGGTGGTAAAAGTACTCTTTGGCAGCTTTAAGGCGAGGACAGGCGATTGTTTTGGGATAGACCGCTCGTGCCCAATCAGGGTCGGGATAGACAGATTTAAGATACCCATCTTCCACTTCAACCAACACCCCACATTCGGCTTTGCACCAAACACAAACAGACTTTTTTATTTCAATCATCGGAAAACTCCATAGGGTGCCGTATTTGAGAGTCCTTCTTTTGGTTGATAGCGGCAAAGTGCTGGCTATGAAGAAGCCAGCAGTGCTTCCACTTTACTCTGAATGGCGGACTCCGGCAAGGCCCCTACCGCCGTATCAACCACTTTCCCATTTTTAATGAAAATCATGTTGGGAATTGACATAACATGATATTGAGAAGGAGTTTTGTGATTCTCGTCGATATTCATCCGACAGAATTTCATCTTGCCTTTAAATTTTTCAGAAAGCTTGGTTAAGATTGGCTCCACCATGCGGCAAGGTCCACACCAAGGTGCCCACATATCAATTAGCACGGGAAGGGGGGACTTAATTACTTCTTGCTCAAAGGTGGCATCTGTTACATCAATCATTGTATTTTCGCTCCTGTATATTTTTTTGTTTCTATGCTTCTAACCATGCATGGGAGTAAAGTGTTTGCCCTGTGAGTACCATTGCTGTTTTGACATAATTACTTTCTTCTTCGCTGATATCTTTAAAATCTATGGATTTTCCATCCAAAGCTTGGTGAATCAAAGATACTAACGCTGTTCTTTCTCCGCGGTTTATAGCCTGTAATTCGCTGTCCAAGGCATCAGCGATGACCGCGTAAATCCCCACACGTTCAAGCATAACCATAAACACGCGGTTGAGATATGGCCTGAGGGGAGTTGGAGTGCCGTTTGAAACATTGGATAATCCTACCACGGATTTGCATCCGGAGGCTATATCCGGAAGCAGACCGAGAAACTCGACACAGCTTTGTATTTTGTGATGGTCGCCAGAGATGGGAGTGGCAATCGGGTCAATCCAAATATCTTCAGTGGCAACCCCAGCTTCGTTAGCTTTATATACCAAATCCACCGCCAAAAGACAGCGTTCATCAACATCGCGTGGCATCCCTTCCACACCCCAAAGAAGTCCAATCATTTCTGCATGGTATTTTGCCACTAGCGGTAGTATTCTCTCCAGTCGTTCTGGTTGAAGAGAAACCGAGTTTATGAGTGCCCTGCGACGGCATATTTTCAACCCCTCCTCAATGGCTTCGGGATTCGTAGTGTCCAATGAAAGAGGAAGCTCGCTGACTTGCTGTACAGTCTCAACCAACCACGGCAACAGTTCAGCGCCATTTTTTTTGGCTGGACCGATATTAAGGTCGAGGTAATTCACGCCGGCTCGCTGTGCCAATTCAGCCATTTTTTGAATCGGTTGGCACAGTCGTTCTCGCATGGCCTGCCCGAGCGTTTGTGATATTACGTTAATATTTTCAGCAATAATAAGCATATTTCACTTTTTCTAATTCTGCCAGTTTCTTAAGAAGGCTGGGATGTGAGCCCCTTCGCGAGGCCCGACAATTATTTCCCATCCGGGCAGTTCCTCTTCAAGAGCTCCACTTTCTATGGCGATGTAGCCGGGAATAATCAGTTTGCGATGGCGGACTTTGTCTTCAATACCGCTTTTTTTAACCATCAAGGCAATATTATCAGCGCAGAATTTACCGGCTGCCCAAGCTGTCATAACCGAAAGTCCCTCGGTGTCTTTAATCAGCAAGTGACTTGGCACGCGTGAGTTTTCAATTTCGCTGGAAACAATAAAGTAAGTCAGCGAGAAATTGGCAGTGATAAGTACCGGCGAGTTTTCATTTGGCGAGCCGATCTCATAGATCTTCTCCGGTGTTGCCAGTGGGCGTTGTGGGTCAGAATATAGATTTAAGCGTGAGATAAGTAGCGGAAAGAGTGTTTCGTCCTGAAAATCAGACATTACGATGAGCCCGCCGTATTTTGCGATAAAAGTAGCGGCGATGAGAGCTTCTTTAAGCGGGTTATCAGTAAGAGCGTTGGCAAATATTATGCTGGGAAATCCAAGTTCGCGATTTTTTTGGCTTAATGCCAGTCTGCGTAGCGAAACTTGCTCTTGCAGTGCTTGCTTGGTGCTGACAGCGCAAGAATCCAGCACAAGGTCTTTTACTCCGAGCTGGATAAGCTTTTGGCTGAGTGATGCGGTGGCTTCTATTCCTGAAGCCTTGGCAACAATTGGGCAGGCATATTTTTGCGCAAGAGCGGCCATTTGCGGTGCGTTTGTTTCTGTAGCGGCATAGAGAAGAGGGTTTTTACCGGCGCAGATTTCGAGGGCGGCGTCCATAATTTCCGGCTCATCAGTCATGAGGATTATCCCTGCGTCGCAGTTATTAATGACGTAGGTTACTAATGAAGCAAATGTTTTTGCGTCACCCGAAGCGCATTTCAGCGCTACCAATTCTGGTCTAAGTTCAAAGCCAATTCGCAGGTAGGAAAGTTTTTTTAGGCGTTCAATCTTTTGTTCGATTTCCTCACTTTCCATACTGTCAGAGATTAGCATTGCAAGGCCGGGTGGGTTTACGAAACGCTTTTCATGGCGGAAAAGAACGGTTTCGCCACCGATTCTCAGGGCTCGTTCGCCTTGCCCAATGGTGATTAGGCGAATCGGTGGAGCTGAGGCGGCTTCTAGCCTTGCTCGAGTTTCCTCAGACAGTGACGGGCAAGCGGAAAGATCGGCTTTACCGGCTGCAAGCCCCATGGCAAAAGCCAGACAGGTAGGCACGCCACACTGGCCGCAATTGGTTTTGGGCAGTAATTTATAGATATCAATTCCTGATAAAGCCACCTGTTTCTCCGTTTTTGGTCAATTACTTGAACTGCTACTAAAGGATATTTTAGCTTATTTCACACCAAGGATTCCATTTCGAGCGCCGGATGGTTTTTGGCAGCAAGGAAAGGTAGTATTTCTTCTTCGGTGTTGCCAACTTTTTCGTCAGCGATGCGTTCTAAAAGGTCCGGTATTCCTATGTCTGCCGCACGAGCGATAAAACGTTCCCGTATTGAATTCTTCAGTATTTGCGGGAGCCATACCAATCTTTTGATGCCTCCCTCGGCGGAAATAAACTTGCCTTGGTGGATGTTATACTTGCTGTGTCCGCAGAAACCCGGTGCGCTTACTCCTCCTCCAAGTAATTCAATCAATCGAGAGAAATTCATGCCTGAGGGGGTTATGCCTTGGTATTCACGGTTGACACACATAATGCCGTTGCAGAGAGGCAGAACAGCGGCAATGCATTCGGCTTGATTGCAGGAAGTCGGCGGAGTTTTGGTAATGCTATAGGCATTAAAAGAGTTTGTTTTGCAAGCGGTAGCTTGAGCAATGCGGGCGTTTACTCCTTGCCATTGTCCGCTGATGGAGTCGAGAGTGAGCCCTTTCTGTACCGGCTGACAATAGCCGATGGGATTGATTTGGCTATAGACCTGACAGTCAAGCCAATTAAGCGCTCCGCACATACCTGATTTCTCCGGAGTGACAATACAAACATGGCCGGGTGAGGTTGACTGACACATGGTACAGGAATAGAAAACAGCGGTGCTTTCGTCTTTCATTTTATCAATCCGACGGTCGCGTTCCTGATATATCGAACGGGCTTGTGTGCCGATATGCTCAACGTCTTCTGCGACAGTACTGATGGTAACTTGTAATCTGTCTATTAGCGTGGCATATTCGTGCTTTAAGGCAGAGTGTAGAATGATTCCCAAATGGTGCAGTTGGAAACCTTTGGCCACAGCTGTTTTACTGATGACTAGCCTGGCGTTGTCGCGTTGTCCGGCGTATGCAATCCCTTGAGTGTAATTCAGCAAGCGATGAATTTGCCGCTCAATAACAGCGGTGTGCTCTGTTCGAAAATGGACTCCAGCAATTTCAACCAGTATTGCCAGAGGTAGTACAGCTCCGGCTTGCACGTCAAGAAGAGTGGGGCCGTTTAGTACTGTTTTGCCGTCCTCCAGTGCGTTGACGCTTCTGTTTACACATAACTCAACCATTAGGGATTGATTGCCGCCACATTCGAGATATATGTCATCTGAGCGCAGGCGCTCACCTTCAAATTGAGAGCCATAACTCAAAGGAATGGGTATGGTAAACATAACATACGTAGCAAGACTATTGGAGATCGCGGAGCATCTCGGCTACTAAACTGATAGCTTCCGGGTGGCGCATAATGGCAATATCGCCTCCTGCCAGAAGCAATAGCCATGCTGACATTGCTTCAAACATTATGCCGCGTTTGTTCGGAGCGCCAGTCTTATTTTCGCAGTCTTCAAGCGTATTGGCTTCTTTGGTTTTCCATGTTTCCTCGGCAATGTTTAAAACAATAGGATAGGCCAGTTTATCGTCCGCTTGGGTTATGGCAGCCAGACGAATTCGCTCGATTACCGAATAACAATACTCAATACCGTAACCGATGCTCGATACGGTGGGGTCAATGAGGATTTTATCCGTAGGCACACCGCTGTTAGCCAGAAGGATATTAAGTTGCTTAGCGAGATTAATATCCATGGAAGAAGACGCTACGATGATATGCCCGTTGTTTACGGCAGCAGGGGTGATGCTTTTGTAATTCCCTTCCTCTACCGGCCCAATAATCAGTGGTTTATCTTGGCAAGTCTCACACACTAACTTTAATACTGCGGAGTCCTTATCGCGGTTAGCGGTACCCCAAACAATCAAAGGAACGTCAATTCCGGCGGCAACTCTTTTCACGGTGGCTGCTGCTTGCTCGGCTCCTTTATTCTCTCCGTTGGGGTCAGTACTGACAAGCTTGAGGCAGAGCATCTCGGCGCCAAACTCGTTGACACATTTTTGAGCCCAGACTAAAGGATCGTCAATCACATCGGCAAATGGCTGTAGCAACGTAGCTGGCCAATTGGTTGGAGGTAAGTCATAAATCTCCATGGCTATACGCGGAGAATTAGGCATATTGCCTTCAAAGAGATAAAAAGGAAAGCAGTTTTCTCTTCCAACGCTAACGGCGTTACTGCCATCACCCAGGGTGATTGTTTTAATTTGCCCGTTATATTTTTGTGACGGAAACTCGATTGCCATATCGCTCATAACCTGCCATCGCTCTTTCATATTTTTCCAGATAGTATAAACAAGCTTGCAAATGTTCCTTAACATGAATCGTGGCAATCGCGTGACCACACGCGCGTGCCAAAAAAATCCGTTTTTGCTCTTTTAGCGCCCGGGCGTATCTGTGGCATTCAAACGCCCTCTTTCTTGCCTCACTAACAGGCGTATTGTTTTTTAAGAATTCCAAACAAGTTTTCAGTTTTGAAATCAAAAACTTGTCAGTGCAAACCATCATACACCGGTTATAGGCTGTTTGTACGGCTTCTTCTTTTTCTTTTGTTAGCGCTTCCATTTTGGTTTCCATAAGTTACCTTCTAAGCGAGAAACAGCTGCTCGAACAGATTGGTTACAGCAGATTGTGGGCTATTTTAGCGGCCTTGACAGTATTTGACATAAGCATGATAATTGTCATTGGGCCCACTCCACCCGGCACCGGGGTAATAGCTCCTGCTTTTTCCTTTACCGCCTCAAAATCAACGTCGCCGACTAATATGCGTTTGCCTTCTGCCGTTTTCCCAAGCTCGTTGGTGCCGACGTCAATTACTGTGGCGCCTTCTTTCACCATGTCGGCAGTAATGAAATGTGGCTTGCCGATGGCGCTGATTAAAATGTCTGCTCTTTTGGTGTGAGAGGCAATATCACGCGTCGCCGAATGACATACGGTTACGGTGGCGTTATGAGCTTTCCTTAGCATATTGTTAGCAACGGGTTTGCCGACTATATTGCTACGCCCTACGACAACAACCTCAGCTCCCTCAGTGTTAATACCGCTACGTTCAAGCAGAACCTGGATACCCAGCGGCGTACAGGGAAGAAAACTGGGGTCATCAACTACCATGCGCCCCACACTGACAGGATGAAACCCGTCGACGTCTTTCTCGGGTTTTATCGAAAAAATTACGCTACTCTCGTGAATGTGTTTTGGCAACGGGACTTGAACCAGAACTCCGTTAATGGAAGGGGTGTTATTTAATCGCTCAACCAGTGTCAGTAGTTCCTCTTCGGAAGTATTGGATGGTAAGCTATAGTGCTCAGAATGGATGCCGAGGTGGTTGCACATTTTAACCTTATTGCCTACGTACACGTGAGAGGCTGGATCGTTTCCTACTAAGATTGTGGCTAGCCCCGGAATTATCCCGTGGCGCTCTTTTAGGAGCTCAATTTCAAGGCGTATCTCCGCGGTAATCGTTTTGGCTATTTCGCTTCCGTTGATTATTTTGGCAGTCATCAACTCTTCCTATCACTAAAAGGCATTGAATAATTAGCAAGGGCTCATTTGAACCCTTATTAAGTCTAACGTGAAAGACCTCATGAGGTCAAAAAATTTAGCAAAATGGCTTGGGCATGCTAAAGCTTTATTGATGGGAAAAGGCTAGCGTCGGTGTGTGGCAGAAACATGGCCGCGGTGTAATTATTCATAAAGTCAATATTCTCAGATAGTTCAATGTGTGTCATCATGGCGGCAACTTGGTGGCATTGCTGTTGTACTGCGGCTGAAAAAGCCAACAGCCGTGCTCCAAGCAGAGAACCGTTGCCAATAAAAATAAATTTATGGCGCGGTAGGTCAGGCAGCAGTCCGATTGTAATTGCCTCTTCAATGTTTAGACGGTTACCGAAAGTGCCGGCGATAACAACATGCTCTATGTCAGACAGTTTTTTGTTGACACTGGAAACCAGTGTATGATATCCGCTGTAGAGAGCGGCTTTGGAGCGGATTAGATTGTCCATGTCAATCTCATTGAAAACGATATCTCTCCCTGTGCCACTTTTTTCAGCGGCCACCAAAAGAAATTCCTTACCATTCACGCCATGGCGTATTGACGGATGATTGGCTTCCATATTAAAACGCCCGGAGCGTGAAACCAGCCCCTTTTTCAGGAGAGCAGCGGTAAGACTAATGAGGCCTGACCCGCAGATACCCAGTGGTTGTTGCTCACCAATGACATTAATAACTGGCTCGGTGCACATATCGTCCAGAAATAAATCCTCAATAGCGCCGACAGTGGCCAGCATGCCGCATTGTATCCCTCCTCCCTCAAAAGTAGGGCCGGCTGAAGCGGCGGCCGAGAGTAACCACTCATTGTTGCCTAGCGCAATTTCACCATTGGTCCCAATATCAATATACAAGGTAAGGTCGGAGCGTTGGTGAACTCCGATTCCTGTCAGGCCGGCTACGACGTCTCCACCGACATAACTGGCAACCGATGGCAGGCAAAAAAGAGATACTTGCTCTCCCACTTCAAGACCTAAGGAACGGGCGTTAGCGAGAGGGGGGCTGCTGAAGGAGGGAAGATAAGGAGGCAAGCGTAAATACTGCGGGTCAAGTGCCAACAGTAAATGGTTCATGACGGTATTGGCGGAGACTACGATATGGTTAATGTCGCCACGCCTAGCTGCGGCCGCATCGATTAGACGTTGAATTAGGGTATTGAGTGTCTCGACTACCGCGCTTTGCAGTTTGGCCAATCCGCCATCTTCTCTGCAGAGATTAATGCGGGCAATAACATCGGCTCCGTAGAGGATTTGTTTGTTGTATTCAACTGCTTGTGCGATCACCTGTCCTTGGTTTAGGTTGAGTAATTGTCCGCGAACGGCTGTCGTACCGACGTCGAAAACTAAAGCCAAATTACTGTGAGTAGTATTATCCGGTTCTATGTTTATCAAGTGGGTTTGCCCATCCTCTTCGAGCAGCGTCAAAGTGAGTCCATGGCTGAGTGGTAAGGGCAGAGAGGCCAGTTTTTGCTCCATTTCGATCGGGATTGCCATGGTGCTTTCGCTTAGAATTTGTTCTTTGAGTGCCTGAAAAACAGAGGAATTGTTTGTTCTGCCCGCTGGTGATAATTTGATATGGTGCTTTTTGACCGGTGGCGAGTACTCCCATCCCTGACAAATTAGAGATGTATTGCTGGATTGAATACTCTCTCTGTGCAAAATAGCAGTCTCCAGTTTGGCGCTTGGGGGTATCTCTACCACTAAATCAGACATTACACGGCTTCTGCAGGCTTGGCGTACTCCGCTTTGGTAATCAGCTTCGCTGAGCATGTTTGAGCAGGGACTATCAACAGTTCCTGTTTTTACAATTACTCTGCAAAAGCCGCAGGTGCCTTCCCCTCCGCAAACGGCATTGAGATATAGGCCGGAGGAGCGAGCGCATTCCAATAGGTTGGAGCCCGCTTCAACCCATATTTCCACATGCGCGGGCAGAAAAAGCACTTTATATTTTTGTGCGTTGCCAGTCATAGTTTCCGTGTATCACCTAATATGATTATGGCTCAAGATAACTCTAGAATAGCCCTTTTACTTTTCCGCTTTCCACGTCCACGTCTACGCGCCGAAAAGCCGGATTGGAAGATGTGCCAGGCATGAGTTTGATATCTCCAGCGACTGGAACAATGAAACCTGCTCCTGCATAGGTCAAGATGTCACGGATTGGCAGTGTCCAGTTGCGGGGACGACCTTTGAGAGACGGATTGTGTGATAGAGACAAATGTGTTTTTACCATGCAGGTACACATATTGTCAGCATTAAATTCATTCTCCAATTTTTGCGCCTTAGCTTGCGCCTCGACCGAATAACTTACTCCGCTTGCGCCGTAAACTTCTTTGGCAATGGTTTCAATGCGTTGGCGTAACGGCATGTTGTCAGGGTAGAGGAATTTAAAATCAACTTTTTCGTTACATGCATCAACCACTGCTTCGGCCAATTCGATGGCTCCGTTGCCACCTTTAAGCCAATGTTCGGAAACGGCGACTCGTGCCCCTTGAGCTTCTGCCGCACGACGAACAATGTTGATTTCGTCACTGCTGTCAGTGTAAAAACTATTGATACATACTACCGGTTTAATCCCGCTCTTCTGGACTGTTTCAATGTGTGCCAGCAAATTCCCCATCCCATCTTCTACCAGTTGCGGATTGGACTTGGTATAGGCTTCATCCAGCGGTTTGCCCGGTGTAACCAATGGGCCTCCGCCATGCATCTTCAGAGCGCGAATTGTAGCCACAACCACGGCACAGTTAGGCGTAAGACCAGACAGTCGTGATTTGATATTCCAGAATTTCTCAAAGCCAATATCGGCTCCAAATCCGCTTTCCGTCACGTGGTAATCGGAAAGCTTTAAAGCCACTCGATCAGCAACGATGGATGACTGCCCAACGGCAATGTTGGCAAATGGACCAGCGTGTACCATGACTGGATTGCCTTCAATGGTTTGCATAAGGTTGGGATTAGCGGCCCTTACCATCCAGGCTGTCATCGCTCCGTCAACCTCAAGGTCGCGCGTGGTAACAGGATTTCCTTGTTTGTCGTAAGCAACAACGATTTTTCCCATCCGCTCGCGCATGTCTTTGAGGTCTTTGAAGACTGCTAATATGGCCATTACCTCTGAGCTTACTGAGATAGCAAACCCGGAACGCATCATGAATCCGTCCATCCCGCCACCCAGACCGATGATGGTGTCCCGCAACGCTTGAGCGCAGAAATCCATCACCCAACTCATTTGAATATTGCGAGGATCTATATCAAGCCGTTTGAGATTGCGTTTGGCCAGAAATTCATCTGAATTAATGAATTCATGTTGTAATCTTGAGGTTAAGGCTACCATGGCTAAGTTATGGGCGTTTGTGACATTATCAATGTCGCCAGTGAGCCCAAGAGAGAAAGGGGTAAGCGGAATGCACTGCGCGAGCCCGCCGCCGGCAGCGCTTCCCTTTATATTAAACGTTGGTCCGCTAGACGGTTGCCGGATGGCGCCGGATACTTTTTTACCTAATTTTCCCAATCCATCCACCAATCCCATGGCGGTTGTGCTTTTGCCTTCTCCGAGTGGGGTAGGGGTAATCGCGGTCACGTCGATATATTTCCCGTTGGGTTGCTTATCTAGGCGCCTAAGGAGCGCGGCGAAATCAACTTTGCCGACGAAATGTTCGTAAGGGAGCAGTTCGTCACGAAGAATACCCCAGTTCTCGGCCAGCTCGTTTATGCGTGTCATATACGGTTCGGCGGCTTCGGCAATTTGCCAATCCGCCAGTTTTGTGGGATCAAGTGTGCTTGAATCAAAGCTAGCCATTTCATTAACTCCTTCACAGCGATACTTAATTATGCCATATGGGAGGAGGCATTTTGCAAGAGTTTATGGGTATTTCGCGCATATTATATCAGGTTCCTGCCGAAATAGTGTGCTATAGTTGTTTAAGAGAAACCTTGCACGGTCACAGGTGTGTTGAGATGGGAAATATCAATCTTTGTCATTGGCGTATGGTATCAGTCTATTCCATTGCTCATTTTAGTGTGGACTTTGCCTGTGCATTTCTCGTCTTTCGTTTTATTGCCGGTTCTCCAAACGCTGATGTTAGTGTGCTGTTATACAATTTTTGTGCTTTTGCCCTGCAAATGCCTATCGGGATTGCCGCTGATAAGTTGAATCGGAATAATCTAATCGCGGTTTTGGGATGTGTATTGGTGGGTTTTGCTTTTGCTTTGGTGACGTTTCCCATATTGGCTGTCATCGTGATTGGTACCGGAAATGCTTTGTTTCATATCGGTGGTGGAATTGATGTGCTTAACATCAGCCAGAAAAAGCTGGGAGCTCTGGGAGTTTTTGTTTCTCCCGGCGCACTGGGTATTTACTGGGGAGCGATTGTCGGCAAAGGGTCCGGTTTCCCCGCGTTTTTAATTCCTCTGGCCATAGTCGCGATTGCCGGTTTAATGCTGCTGACGCGGAAGCTAAACCGCATGGCTTATTTCACCAACTCAACTTTTTCTATCAGCGAGGTCGGGAATAAGACGATTATTCTGGCAGTGTTCTGTTTGTTTATGGTGGTCTGCCTACGTTCATTTACGGGGCTATCAACGCACTTTTCATGGCAAGATAGCGGAGGCTGGGCGACAGTACTTGTATTGGCCGTGGTTTTGGGCAAAACGATGGGAGGTTTCGCTTCCGATCGTTTTGGAGTAATTGCGACAGCCGGTGTTTCGTTAGGTGCAGCGGGATTGTTTTTCTTATTTCCCGCATTTCCGCTTACTGGTATTGCAGCCGTACTGTTGTTTAACATGACTATGCCGATTACTCTTTGGGCTATGACGAAACTATTGCCAGGCGCGAAAGGCGGAGCATTCGGTTTGTTGACATTTGCTTTGTTCATTGGGTTCTTGCCTGTTTACTATGGTGTAAATGTACAACCGATCTTAATATGGTTACTACCGCTAATCACGGTTGTTTCGCTATTCTTGCTTTGGACCGGTTTACGGAGAGTCAAACAATGAATGCACCTCTGCTTGTGATCCTTATTCTTTCCTTGTTGTTGACAGAAGTGTTGGAAGTGGTTTTTTTCTTGCTTGTTGGCAAGCGCAGCGGGAAAGACCTCCTTGTTGTTCTGTTGGTCAATCTATTCACAAACCCGGCTGTGGTGCTGGCATATTGGTGGGCACTGACATATACCAAGTGGAATCTATTGGTAGTTATTATCCTACTTGAACTGTTTGCGGTACTATTTGAGGGGTGCTATTATAAGTGTTATGGGCATGGTTTTAAGCGCCCTTTTCTATTTTCAGTTGGGGCAAACCTGTTTTCGTTTTCAATAGGATTGTTCTTGCAAATGCTTTAAGGAGGACAGTGTTATGGATTTATTCCGAGTCGTGGCAGGTGATATAGTTCTTATCCCGTCTACTTTGATAAAGGCGATGCTCATTGCAGTTTTGGTTGTTTTGGCCATTGTGGTTACGGGCTTGTTGGCTTGGGTATTAGTAAAAAGGAATAAGGATAAGCCTTAATAGTTCTGTGCTGGTTGTGACATACTCTTCATCAATAGTGTAGTGTGTGTGATGGATTTCAAAGCAAATTAGCTACGTTTATTCTCGTTGGTACCCAAATTGTAGAAAACAATGCCATTTCGGCGAGCGAAAATTTTGTCAATCTTTTCTTGCAAATAACCAAAACGTTTTGATTGTCATTGTCTCGACATGCTTGCCGATCAGTCGTACGGACCGAAAAATAATGTGTCAGCTAAACTTAAGGATTTTCTATCTGATACGTAGGGTAGCGGAGATGAGCGTTCAGAATTGCCGCGGCAGGTTTTCTGTGGCGTTGCGTGTTTAAGCTACCGATGATATGATGAGAATGCGTTTTGTGGGTTTATTTTTATGAATAACAAGAAAAAGAAAATTTCTTTGAAATTCAAAATCAAGGCTACGATTGCTTTCATCATTGTTGTGGTTGTGGCTTTATCAGCGCTGGCTTTCATTAAGGACTATCCTTCGATTGGCTGGTTTCTAGTTGGGTTCAGTGGATTTACCATAACGCTGATGCTTTGCCTTTCAGGCCATCGCAATATGGTTATTCTGATTACGGCACTAGTCTTTCTTTTTATTACAGCGCTCGCATATAATCGCGTGCAAAGATTTGATTGGCCGAGACTGATGGGGACGCAGGATAAAAAACTTCAGCAGGAGTTACTGCCTCCATGGGATTTGAGTGTATTACCGCTCTGATGCCGCTTCCCGTGTGTTGGTATGGATTCCGCAGTGAAGCGAAGCTTGCCGGATTTTATTTGCCGCTACGTTTAATGTCAGTTATAATATATCTTCAGTCCATTTATTTGAAGGTTGTGCGTGCTTAGAACCCATAATTCCGCTGAATTAAACTTAGCCCTTACAGGACAATATGTGACTGTGGCGGGTTGGGTTGACCGCCGCCGTGATCACGGCGGATTGATTTTTATTGACGTGCGTGATCGCTATGGTTTGGTTCAGGTGGTTTTTAACCCTGAGGTGGCGGTTGATGCGCATATAACGGCCAGTGACTTGCGGAGTGAGTACGTTGTTCAGGTTACTGGTAGTGTTTCCCCGCGCCCCGCAGGCACCCAGAATCTCAAATTGGCAACCGGTGAGATTGAAATTCAAGCTGAGAGTCTGGTTATCCTCAATACCTCGGAAACACCACCTTTCTATATCAACGAAGATGTGGATGTAGATGAGAATTTGCGGCTTAAGTATCAGTATTTGAATTTGCGACGCCCACGGGTACGCGATGTACTGCTTTTAAGACATCAGGTAATGCGTTTCATGCGCAGTTATTTTGATTCCCTATCATTTGTGGAAGTAGAGACACCCATATTGGGCAAAAGCACGCCTGAAGGTGCCCGCGATTATTTGGTTCCTTCGCGTGTACACGCGGGGGAGTTCTATGCTTTGCCGCAATCCCCGCAACAAATGAAACAGCTTCTGATGGTAGGAGGACTGGAACGTTATTACCAAATCGCCAAGTGTTTTCGTGATGAAGATACTCGAGCTGATCGCCAGCCAGAATTTACTCAACTTGATGTGGAAATGAGTTTTGTCGAAGAAGAAGACGTCATGTCAATTACGGAAGAGATGTTCATTCGCATGATGAAGGAACTGGCTCCCACTAAGCGCTTTACTACTCCTTTTCCCCGTCTAAGCTATGCCGAAGCCATGCAGCGCTATGGTTCTGACAAGCCTGATTTGCGTTTTGGTATGCCTATCGGGGATGTTTCTCAAATTGTGCAAGAAAGCGAGTTTGCTGTTTTCCGTAGCGCATTGTCCGGCGGAGGAAAGGTAAAAGCCTTGGCTCTGTCCGGTTGTGGCGGGTATTCGAGACAAGAACTGGCGCATTTGACCGAATTAGCTCAAAGCTATGGGGCTAAAGGCTTATTAAGTATGGCGCTTTCCGACTGTGAGTCGATTGAAATGTTAACCATGCAGCAAGTGAAATCTGTTGCCAGTAAATATTTGACGTTGGAACAGATCAAACAAATCGCTTACTGCACATGCGCTAAACCAGGCGATTTAATTGTGTTTGTGGCGGACAGCGAAAGTGTGGTTGTCAATACTTTGGGCAAATTGCGTCAAGAGATGGGAGTACGGCTTAAACTGGTCAACGAGGATGAGTTTGCTTTCGCTTGGATTATTGATTTTCCTTTACTTGAATGGAATACGGATAATAAACGTTGGCAGTCGGTTCATCATCCATTTACCGCACCTCTTGAGAATGATATTCCTCAGCTAGACAGTGCTCCGTCAATGGTTGAATCACGGGCATATGACATCGTACTTAACGGACATGAAGTCGGTGGAGGTTCCATACGAATTTATCAGTCAGGGCTGCAGCGTAAAATATTCCAAGTTATGGGCTATACGGATGACGAGGTTGATGAGCGTTTTGGTCATCTTTTGCAGGCATTCTCGTACGGCGCGCCGCCTCATGGTGGCATTGCCATCGGCTTGGATCGTTTGGTGATGTTGCTGTCAGGCGCGGAGAACATTCG
>WRNG01000008.1 GCA_009776735.1 Dehalococcoidia bacterium
TCATCACAGACCCCATCTCGGGCTAGAGATGAAAACCCCATTATCTTATGTCAGTCAGGAGGGATGACTGGTAGATATTTACGGAGAATATTTCGACCATTTGACCACGACTACAGGTCTTGGTATAATGACCAGTTGTCAAGCGGAGGTGTTACTATATACGCAATCATTGAAACTGGTGGAAAACAATACAAGGTTATGCCCGGCAAGCGGATTAAGGTTGAGGCCTTAGATATTGCCGAAGGCGAGACACTTGAACTGGATCGCGTGCTGGCTATTAGCAGCGGCGATAAATTGGTCGTAGGCAATCCTGTTATAGAGGGAGCCAAGGTATGTGCTACATCCAAGGGGGATGGACTCAGCGACAAGGTCTATGGCATGAAATATAAAGCCAAGACACGCTATAGCCGACGCATAGGACACAGGCAGTTATTCACTGAACTGCATATTGACCGTATTAGCGGCGCTGGTCTTGAATCCATCTCTAAAGCCGAGACCGAAAAAGAAACCTCACAGGAAGAAGGGGAGACTGAAAATGGCTCATAAGAAAGGTGCGGGTTCTTCGCGGAATGGACGCGATAGCAAACCAAAAATGCTGGGGGTTAAGCGCTTTGGTGGCGAGAATGTCACGTCAGGTACAATTATCGTACGTCAAATGGGAACCCATGTAAAAGCGGGGAACAACGTAGGAACCGGTCGTGACTATACCTTATATGCCACTATCGATGGTTCGGTCAAATTTGAACCTGCAGGGAAAAACCGCAGAAAAGTAAGCGTTTACGCTACAGAGAGTTAAGTCATGAAAGAAAAAATCCATCCGAAATTCTACGATGATGCCAATGTAACCTGTTCCTGTGGAGCCAGTTTTACCACCGGCTCCACCAAAAAAGACATTCGCGTGGAGCTTTGCAGTGCCTGTCACCCGTTTTATACTGGCAACAAGCGTATTGTTGACACAGCCGGGCGAGTGGAGCGGTTCAAGCAACGCTATGCCAAAAAGTAAGGCCAATCAGAGAAATTAGCACTTTTCAAAGGAGCGAGCACATGTCCGCTCCTTTGTTGTTTTGAGGCATTAATATGGCGGATAAATTCAGATATGGGGGACAAGCAGTAATTGACGGGGTGATGATGCGCGGCGCCAAAACACTGGCTACTGTTGTACGTCGCTCTGATGGCACTTTGGTCAAAGACGTTAAAAAACTGGCTACCATTTACACCGGAGTTTGGAGACGAATCCCTTTCGTGCGTGGTGTTATCGCCATGCTAGAAGCCATGATTTTAGGTATGCAAGCCATAATGTTTTCCTCCAACGTGGCTCTGGCAGAAATAAACAAGACTGATGATAACTCTAAGCAAAAAGAAGGTTCGTCAATCGGCGGGCTCACGGTTTGGCTAATGTTGCTTTTATCACTTGGCTTAGCCATTGGATTGTTCTCAATTTTGCCACTGTTTCTTTCCAAATTGATTTTGCCCAATCAGCAGGGGAGCCTTGTCTTTAATCTTGTCGAGGGATGTCTAAGGCTGATAATATTTCTTGCCTATCTGTGGGGAGTCAATTTTATGCCAGATATCCATCGTGTTTTTTCCTATCATGGTGCCGAGCATAAAACCATCCATGCTTATGAAGCTGGTGACGAGCTGATCCCCGCTAATGTGCAGAAATATACCACTGCTCATGCCCGTTGTGGAACCGCATTTCTGTTGGCGGTGATGTTCATTGCCATTTTGCTGTTTAGCCTTGTTGGTTCGCAAACGCTGTGGCTATTAGTTGCTTCACGTATTCTCTTGATGCCTGTAATCGCCGGAATAGCCTTTGAAATCACTCAATTTGGCGCACGCCACTTGGATAATGTTATCCTGCGCTGGTTTGCCGCTCCCGGTCTCTGGCTACAAAAACTGACTACTCGCCAACCCGACGACAGTATGGTTGAGGTCGCAATCGCGGCGCTGAAAGAAGTATTGATAGCCGACGGAATTCTTCCTCCTGACGCAGAACCGATTAAAATCGATGAAATATCGCTATCACTACAGCGAGAACAACAGTTTGTTATGATAGATCCCCAAGGGTGAGGGACCGGTAGAAGCAACTTCGTTCGCCGGTATGACAGGTTGGACCTTGCGGGTTAGCTTTGACCAACACGGCATCCACATCGCAGTCATACCATACCGCGGTCACTTCCAAGTAATTCCCTGAGGTGGCACCCTTATGCCATAATTCCTGGCGGCTACGGCTCCAAAACCAAGCTTGCCCAGATTCCAATGTCAACTTGAGCGACTCGGAATTCATATAGCCAAGCATTAGTACATCATTTGATTTTGCGTCTTGAATAATAGCCGGAACCAAACCATTCTCATCCCATTTAACTTTTAGCATTATTAGCCTCCTTGGATTATCACGAAATTAAAAACCTCTATTCCTAAAATAGAACAGTAATCGTCGGTTAGTTTTCTACCGCTGCCAGCGCCTGTGATAGATTGATGTCCTGAGTGTACAGCGCTCTCCCAACAATTGCCCCCTCAGCACCCAGTTTTGACAAAAGTTTGAGATGCAAAATTGAAGTTATACCACCAGAGGCAATCACTGGAAACTTGGTACAATCAATCAGTTCAAACAACGCCGAGAAATTAGGCTCAGTCAGCGTACCGTCACGTCCAATATCAGTATGAATAAAGCGCCTGACGCCCAGCTGTACCATGGAACGCGCAAACTCAACTGAGGGAATTTGCGTTGTATTCTGCCAACCATGTGAAGCAACGAAACCTCCACGTGCATCAATGGATACCACAATGGATTGACGGAACCTGCTACACGCCTCCTTAACCATCTCTGGCTTATTGACAGCCGAAGTACCCAGTATTACTCGATCCGCGCCAATTTCAATGTACTTCTCAATTGTTGGCAACAAGCGAATCCCGCCACCAATCTCAACAGGAATTACCACTGTGGCAATAAGTGACCTTATCACTTCAAAATTGCCTACGTCACCACTTGCCGCACCATCTAAATCAACAATATGCAGACGGGTCGCCCCCATGGATTGCCACCTAAGAGCGACCTCAACAGGGTCATCAGCGAAAATGGTCTCCTTGCTGAAATCTCCCTGAAAAAGGCGCACACATCTGCCGCCGCGAATGTCTATTGCCGGAATAATTTCGATTTTTTCACCTCTGTTTTCGGAATACGTCATTATATCACCCGCAGAGGTGCCGTGTCATCGAAGCGAGGTTTAACAACCGTAACAGCAAACAGGTTGGACTACATCCATTTAAATATCCAAATAATCCACAGGATTCTGTTCTTTTTCCGCTAAAGAAACGATGTAGCGGACCAGCGCAACAGGCAATTTTCCTTGCCAGTCGTCATAACGCTCGGATACTGCCAATTCGGTAAATCGCTGCTGTGCACCCCAAGCATTCGGATCCTGCCAAGCTTCTCGCGTAAGCATGGTTTTCCCTTTGTAATCCAGCAGTACCGCCCAATTTCCTTTTTGAGTATTGTAGATGGTGGTTTCCATCCACCACTGTTTGTCATCACTGACGCCTTTCCACTTTCCCATCTCAATGGCAACGAAGCGCTGTTCTCGCTGTGCGTCTTTCCCTCCAACTCTGACGCTGATTTCTCTCATGCCCCTGCTTTTTTCCTGATGACGAGCTACATACTCGCGGAGCGCTTTGGCGATAACCGAAGACATGGCTTCTCCCGCAATTTGCTGGGCCTCATCAAAAACCGAAATATCATTTTGGCTAACGTAAATTGTTTTATTTGGCATACACATATTATATTATGCGTATATTTATATTGTCAATAGTATTGGTGTAAAATCATAGCTATGTTATTATTCATACATGGAAATAAATATTTTGTTTGATACGGGGTTTGATGCTGTTTTGGACAGGAATTGGCTACAAATGTTGGCTGAAACCGCGCTAAAATGCGAAAACCAATCCGCTGCTGAAATGGGCATTTTTATTACCGGGCAGGAACAAATTCGGCGCCTGCACAATGAATACATGGGCGAAGACAGCGTTACCGATGTTTTGTCCTTTGCCATGAATGAGGGGGATGTTGATACGCATGAATTCGTGCTTCCAATTGATGGCAAAAGACACTTGGGAGAAGTCATCATTTCCTTTCCGCAAGCTGAAAAACAAGCTGCGGAACAAGGCCATACCACTGAGCGGGAGATCACTGTGCTATTGCTCCATGGTATTCTGCATCTATTAGGATATGACCATGACGAAACCGTACGACAGCAACGCATGCAACTTCGTGAAAAACACATCCTAAAAATAATAGAGGAGAACCTGCCATGAAAGTTTTAGGGATTGCCGGTAGCCCCCGTTATCATAGCAACAGTGGGATATTACTCCAGCAAGTGTTAAGCGGAGCTAAAAGTAGTGGCGCTGAAATTGAGGCAATAAGCACTCGCACTCTAAAAATTATGCCCTGCGTTCACTGCGACGTCTGCCAGAACGGCGATGGGTGTTTTGAGCAAGATGATGCCCAAGATGTGTTCAAAGCCATTGAACAAGCCGAAATAATCGTACTTGCCTCGCCAATTCATTTTATGGGGCTCCCCTCACATCTTAAAGCTCTCGTAGACCGTACACAGCAGTTTTGGCACAAGAAATACCGCTTGCAACAACCACCGTTAAGCAGTTCGCTCAGCCGACAGGGACTGTTTATCGCTGTCGGAGGCCGCAACGGAGAACGTCTCTTTGAGGGCGCCGAATCAACCGTTAAAGCGTTTTTTGCCTGTCTCAATATTAAATATCGCGGGCTACTGGCGTTCCCGTCCACAGACGCACCGGATCAAATTCAAAACAATCAATCGGCACTAACACTGGCTTTTGAAACGGGGCAAAAACTGGTTGCGGCAATCTGAAGCTTATTTTGCGCAGTGTTCCCTATATCACTTTGCCGGCCTTGCGAGCCCGCAAATCAAATAACAGCCCTATGACCAATCCCAATGCCAAACCGATTGGAATTGCGATAGCCGGCTGTTTTATTATCATGCCAAATACAAGTCCGAATACCAGACCTATCGTTAACCAAGTGGCAGTATACTGACCATCACTAACAAAAGCATGATCTTTTTTCATATGGGATAGGATAGACTCGGTTTCTCCCAGGAATTTAAGCTTTTGCTCTTTCAGAATTTGATTAACATTTGTGCCAAGCTCTCTTACCATACTAGCCATCAGCGACTGGTACTCCTGGCACTGATTGCAGTCAAAAGCCAAAGAATCAACCCGTTTGGCTACCTGCATAAAACGATCAAAATAAAAATCACGTTCATCGGCTCCTAGCTGTGCGCGTAGGGCCTCAACGCTAATCGTTAATTGGTGATACCATTCAGTCTGTTCTGCCATTTAGTCCGCCTCCAAGAGTATCCTTTCTTTTCCTCTCACTTTTATAACAGTGGTTTTTGTTTATGCCAGTCAGTAGCCTGTTCATAGGCATGGGCAACACGCAAAATGGTCTCCTCAGCAAAAGGCTTAGCAATTACCTGAAGACCTATTGGCAGCCCGCCGGCGAAACCCGCCGGAACCGAAATGGCAGGGACCCCCGCAATGCTGATGGGAAGTGTACAAACATCGGTAAGATACATAGACAATAAATCATCCACTCTCTCACCGATTTTAAAAGGAACAGTAGGGCAGGTAGGAGTAACCAGCACGTCATATTTGTTAAAAGCTTCTTCAAATTCGTTTCTGATCAGAGTACGCACTTTCTGAGCTTTCAAATAATAGGCATCGTAATAACCCGCGCTTAGAGTGTAGGTACCAAGCATAATTCTGCGTTTAACTTCCGGCCCAAAACCAAACTGCCGTGTTTTTTCCAAAGCTTCCCACATACTGTCGGTATCCGTATAGGAGAAACCATATCTTACACCATCAAAGCGCGCCAGATTAGCTGAAGCCTCCGAAGGTGAAATAATATAATAAACAGCCAGCGCGCAGGCAGTATTGGGTAAGCTAATATCAAAATCAATGTGCGCTCCAAGCCCTTCCAGTACGGTTAAGGCACTTACTATAGCTTGCTTAACCTCCGGCTGCATGCCCTCTACGAAGTATTCTTTCGGGACCCCGATGCGCATCCCCTTGATGTCTTTGCCGATGGACTGCGTGTAATCCGGCACTCTTAGCTTCACCGAAGTAGAATCGCGGGAGTCATGCCCGGCAATGGCACTCAGCACGATGGCCGCATCTTCAACGTCTTGAGTCAGCGGACCAATTTGGTCCAGCGAAGAAGCAAAGGCAATAAGCCCATATCGGCTGACGCGTCCGTAAGTCGGTTTAAGTCCGATAACCGAGCAGAAACCGGCGGGCTGGCGGATACTGCCACCGGTATCCGAACCAAGCGCGTACAACCCCTCCCCCGCTGCCACCGCCGCGGCGGAACCACCGGAGGAACCACCCGGCACATATTCAATATTCCAAGGATTATGTGTAGGGAAGAAAGCTGAGTTCTCAGTAGAAGACCCCATGCCGAATTCATCCATATTCGCTTTGCCAACCAAAACCATCCCTTCGGCATACAATTTTTCTATGACGGTAGCATCGAACGGAGGAACATAATTATCAAGCATTTTGGATGAACAAGTTGTGCGTATACCTTTGGTACACAGCAAATCTTTCATAACCGCCGGAATACCTGTGAGAGGACGAGCCTCCCCCTTGGCAATACGCTTGTCGGCTAAGATAGCTTGCTGAAGCGCCGTCTCTTCAGTTACGGAGACAAAGGCCTTTACCCTCGGTTCAACGGCCTGAATTCGCGCCAGAACAGCTTCCGTCAATTCAACAGAAGAAAGTTGTTTGCTGACAAGCAATTGATGCGCTTCATGTATTGTTGGAATTCTTTCAATCATCATATCAGTCTATTTCCCACCCTTATTCAAGCACAGAGTGAATGCGGAAAAAATCTCCTTCGCGGTTTGAGGCATTGGCAAACACATCAGCGATATCCAAAGAGGATTCAATTTCATCTTCTCTCATCACATTGCTGAGTGCATTCGGTTGAGAGGTCGGCAAAATATTCGTGGTATCAACCTTATTCAGTATTTCAAAATTTTCCATTACATTCGACAGTTGGACACTGAAGTTCGTAATTTCGTCCTCAGTCATTGCAATTTTAGCAAGAGCAGCAATATGGATAACATCCTCGCGACTAAATTTCATTGTTTCCTTCCTCAAAGAACGCATTATAACTCCATCCATCTCTATCGGGCAAGAAACAGCCTTAGAAACCTTTTCGATTGTCGGCAAAAGTCCTAAAATAATGCTGCCAAACGTCTACCGGAACGCCATACGGCACGTCTGTGCATTGGCTCTCCTTTTTACAGAAAGGATATGATACTCCTTCTTGCACAATATTACCAAATTTGAATATAGTATTCGCAATAAATAAAATGTGAGGGATAATGCATTCTTACTTTATTTGGACAATCGGTTGCCAAATGAACCAAGCCGAATCAGAGAAAATATCTGAGCGTCTGCGTGGGCATGGCTACATAGAAGCACCATCCATCAACGACGCCGACATTGTCATAGTCAACAGTTGCGTGGTACGTAAACATGCTGAAGACAAGGTTATCAATAAACTGCATAACCTTAAACCTCTCAAGAAAGCCAAACCCAACTTACGCATCATTCTTACCGGCTGTTTTGTCGACCAAGACTCAAACGAACTGCGGAAACAATATCCTTATGTTGATGACTTTCTTAAACCGGGAGAGTTCCCTGATTGGCTTCCGCCAAAAGACCATCCCATAAAAACCTCCGCTCGCTCAGCGGTAAGTGCCTATATTCCAATTATCCAAGGCTGTAATAATTTCTGCACCTATTGTATCGTTCCCTACCGTCGCGGTAGAGAAAAAAGCCGCACGATGGCAGAAATTGTCACCGAAGTCGAACAACTGGCACAAATTGGGATTAGAGAGGTTACATTAGTCGGGCAAAACGTCGACTCTTATGGCCATGACCTGCCCGAAAAGCCAGATTTAGCCATGCTTCTCACGCAACTTAATCAGATTAAAGAGCTGGCACGAATTCGCTTTCTGACCAATCATCCCAAGGATATGAGTCCTCGCTTAATTGAAGCCATGCGGCAACAAAATAAGGTATGCCGCCAAATCAACCTTCCCGTACAATCAGGAGATGATGAAATATTGCGCGCCATGCATCGTGGATACCAAATTGCCGATTATTACGCATTGATTAACCGTTTACGCCAAGCAATGCCGGATATAGCCATTACCACCGATATCATCGTGGGATTCCCCGGGGAAAGCGAACATCAATTTCATAATACTTGCCGAGTCCTTGAGGAACTGCGCTTCGACGCTGTCCACGTTGCATCCTATTCTCCTCGCATAGGGACCTACGCCGCCAGTCATTTCGCTGACAATGTAGAACCAGCCATAAAGAAAGCTCGCCTAAACACCGTGGAAACCTTGCAAGAACAAATTGCCCGAGAAATTAACTCTTCGTTTTTGGGACAAACACTGGAAGTTTTGGTGGACGGCATGAACAAAGGGCGCTGGCAAGGACGTACACGTAGCGATAAAACCGTCTTTTTTGGCGGAACAGATATTCTGCAGGGAAAAGTGGTAAACGTAACCATCAGTAAAACCGGTCCATGGTCTTTTCAGGGCACATTGGCACCTCGCATAAATACCTGCTAGAATATTGGCTTCATAGCTATCAACTCCCATGTATAACACTTCTATTATCAGCTTGAGGAGGAAAAAATGGAACCAACCACCATGATTGTTGTGGGTTTCTTGGTACTCATGTTCGCTGGCTTTTACTTTTTAATAGTGCGCCCTCAGCGTAGACGCCAACAAGAACATGCCCAGTTGGCATCTAAAATCGCCACCGGTGACCGTATCATAACTTGGTCAGGTATATACGGAGAAGTCGTCAGCACCGATGAAGACTCCATTGTCATCAAAGTGGAATCAGGTGCCTCCATGCGTATAGCGCGCATGGCAGTGGCGCAAAAACAACTTGACAGCGAAAAGTAGTCTCGGAGGGACAGAACACGAATAAAACCTACGACTACGTTATTGTCGGTAGTGGCATCGCAGGCTTATACAGCGCCTTGCTTGCCCGCGAACATGGCAGTGTCCTTTTAATCACCAAAGGCAGTATTGATGACTGCAATACGCGTCACGCGCAAGGTGGAATCGCCGCCGCCATCTCGGAAGATGATTCCCCTGCTCTGCACTTTCAGGACACAATTGCCGCAAGCGCCGGTCTGTACGATAAAAAAGCAGTGCAAATTCTAACCCAAGAAGCTCCGGACCGTATTGCCGATTTAGTTCGTTTCGGAGTACCTTTTGACACCACGAACGGCGAAATTGCTCTCACTCGTGAAGCGGCTCACAGCATTCCTCGTATTTTACACGCAGGAGGAGATGCCACTGGTGCCCAAATTGAGAACACTCTAAGTCGCCAACTTAAACAGGCTCAGATACCGCTGCTTGAGCATTGTTTAGCCACCAAGATAATATTGGAAAACGGGTTTGTACGCGGGGTAGAGACATTTGATACTCTTACACAAGGTCATCAACAATTCGCTTGCCGATTCTTGATTTTAGCCACCGGCGGAGCTGGGCAACTATTTAAATTTACCACTAACCCCGAAGTTGCTACCGGCGACGGAGTAGCTCTGGCTTATCGGGCTGGGGCAGAGCTGGTGGATATGGAATTTTTCCAGTTCCATCCCACTGCATTGCACCTTCCCGGAGTAGAACCGTTTCTGATTTCCGAAGCTGTCCGAGGGGAGGGTGGCATCCTTCGCAATAATACAGGCGAAGCTTTCATGAAAAAATATACCCCTCAGGCTGAGATGGCACCACGAGACATCGTTGCACGCAGTATCGTCAGCGAAATGGGACGCACCAATACCAACCATGTCTACCTTGATGTGACCCATCTTCCGGCCCGTATCACAGCTGCCCGCTTCCCACAGATTTACCGCTACTGCTTAGAGCATGGTTTGGATATCCAACAAGAGATGATTCCAGTGGCACCGGCCGCACACTATATGATCGGAGGAATCAGAGTTAATACATGGGGTGAAACCAGCATCACCGGTCTTTTCGCGACTGGAGAAGTGGCCTGCACCGGTGTACATGGCGCAAATCGCTTAGCCTCCAATTCGCTTTTGGAAGTGTTGGTTTTTGGCAAACGAGTGATAGAGCGCAGCCTCATAAAGCCTGCGCCCAAAAGCATTACAAGACGGCAAAAAGATCTGTTTGTCACAATACCGATGCGCTCCGGCAACACTACCGTCCTCCCCAGCCGCTCAGCAATGCAACAACTGCTTTGGGAAAACGTGGGTATTGTTCGAAATTCAAGCGGTCTGGAAGAAGCTGCGGTAACGCTGGCAGATTGGCAAAACCATTTGGCGGCACCGAACGACAGGCCGTCATGGGAACTTCTCAATCTTATTTCCAGCGGAAGATTAATGGCCGAATCCGCATTAATCCGAACTGAAAGTCGTGGAGCTCACTACCGCGAGGACTATACCGCGGTCAAAAAATCATGGGATAAACACATTGTTATACAAAAAAGTGACTCGGTATGAAAAACACTGAACAAACCGCTATGCGATTCCAAAGTCTCAAAACAAACTCCACACTTGCAAAATTTGACACTCTGTTGCAAGAACCTGAGGTTAAAGCGATTATAAAACTTGCGCTGGCGGAAGACCGTTACCGCAACGATATAACCACCCAACGCATTATCCCTTTGCATTTGGAGAGCAAGGCTGTTTTGCTTGCAAAAAACAGTGGAGTACTAGCCGGAATAGGACTCTTCGAGGTCGTTTTTAAACACGTTAATCCTCGCACGGAAATCACGCTGTTCAAATATGACTCAACTGACATTAGCTCCGGTGATATTGTCGCTGAAGTCAGCGGAAATACGCGCTCAATTCTACGGGCTGAACGCACTGCTTTGAACTTTATCGGACACCTAAGCGGCATAGCCAGCCTTACCTCACAATATGTCGAACGAATAAAAGGTACTCGGGCCTGCATTTCTGACACTCGTAAAACCTCAGCCGGGCAACGCCTGCTGGAAAAATACGCCGTGGCTTGTGGTGGTGGGCAGAACCATCGCCAAAACCTCTCAGACGGAATACTGATCAAGGATAATCATCTGGCTGCGCTTGCTCCGTGCGGAAAAAGTTTGACCGAGATTGTAATTCGGGCCAAAACAAATAATGACGCCCGACATTTAGTTGAAGTGGAAGTAAATAGCCAATCACAAGCAGAGGAAGCAGCAGCAGCCGGAGCCGATATATTACTGCTTGACAACATGAGCATCGCAGAAATGCGCTCGACCATTGACAAACTCTATGGCAAAGTCAGATTTGAAGCATCCGGCGGAATAACACTGCAAAATGTGCGCGAAATTGCCGAAACGGGGGTAGACACCATCTCAATCGGAGCTTTGACCCATTCCGTCAAAGTTTTTGATTTCAGTCTTGAGGTGTTAAGCGACTCCGAGCATCCATAAAAGTTTGCCGGCATCTCATTCAATGGACGCTTACCTGCTTTCTTTTCTCCTTTTTTGCTCTAACGGTAATCATAACTCTCATCAGATAATTGTTCTCATCACTGACACAAACCTCGTTTAGGGGATATTCCTCATAAGCATCGCCACAAATCTCAAAACCATTGCTATCAATATAGCTTAATAATCGTTTGTACAGAGCATCGCTTTGTCCATAGCGGCCACGGGTATAACCAACAGCATAAAGTGCGGCAGGTCGCGTATCCCGACCTTCAGGATTATAAAAGTAGTATTTGTTTGGCCACTTCCAGTCACCACGCTTGATACGTTCTTCGGAAAACACCCCCCATACCGGATAGTTCATATCCAATGTCTTATACTTTTGAGCCATACTCGTATAGAAACTGAAGAGAGCATCATAATCATTGCGTCCCCGGCTATAGTCATTTGATTCTCCAAGAATAATGTGCTCAGCAGGTCAAAATCGGATTACAATTTCTTTTTCATCAAGACTCATTGCCGAACGAATCGCATTTTGAATAGTGAATAATAGTTTTCGCGCGCGTACCCACGTTTCAATTTTTTCATCAATTTTCACGATCTGTTTAGAAAAGAAATCATATGTCAGGGAAGGCGCCCTGTTTTCCATGAGGTGCTTGATTTCCTCAAGCGACATGCCTAATTCCTGGCAGGTACGAATGAAATTAACACTGGCGATCTGCGACCGTGATAATAGCGATAGTCGTTATTTTCACCGCGAGAAAGCGGCGACAATAAACCGATTTTATCGTAATACCTTAACGTTGCGGCAGTAATACGCGAAACCTGTGCAAATTCCTTAACTGTCCAATGTGTTCTTTTTTCCATGCATTCATCCTTATCTGATAAATATTGCAAACTATGCAAAAAATATTGGCTAACATTAATGTAACATTAATGTTGTCGTGCCTTAAATAAAAGGATGCGCCCATTATTTCGCCAATAATAATTGTTTTGATTAGCAGCTTAAGTATTGACATTCACGTTACGTTATTGTATACACTATACACCAATAAGTACATTATAGTATTTGTCGGTAGGAATTTGTTGCCTGTCGAATTTCTATAATAGTAACTGTAAAATTTGTCGTTAGGAGAGAAAATGAAAAACAAGTACGTCTATCATGCAAGGATATCTGAGCTTGAGTTCCGGCAAGTCTTAAAGCTGTTTGCGACCGACTTGACATCATCTCAGTCCACCAAACTGGTAAGTTTGAACCACAATACGGTCGATCGCTTCTATAATTTGTTTCGCGAACGCATAGCGGACTATTGCTTGCAGGGATATCCCGAAGAGATAAAATCAGCCATGCCCAACGTAGTAAGCGAATCGCCCAAATCCAGGAGAGTCGCCCGTGGGGCCAAAAATAAAGCCATCATTTTCGGTATCTTTATTCATGACAATAAAATCTTTACCGAAATGGTATCCAGCAGCAAAGCTCCCGCCATGCAAAAAGCCATCCTCGGGGAGGAATCTCTTGATACTCTCTCGCAAAGTGAGGATTGGCGCGGGTATAACGGACTCATCGACATCGGAAGTAAAAAATGTGTTATCGTTTCCCAAGGCAGTAAGTTCGCCTTGGAGGCCAATGATCACGATACAATCAACGCTTTCTGTGCTTTCGCAACTCAGAGACTAATCAAGTTTAAAGGCATCCCGCATGACAGATTTGCTTTCTATCTGAAAGAAACCGAGTATCGTTTCAATTACCGCACGCTGGATTTGTATAAATCATTGCTGGAAATGTTCAAACATAAACCCATCATCTAACGCAGGTCATTTTCCGATCATTCTTGCGGTTACGAAGAGGGCCATTTGAGTTTCAAAACGCCGATGGCCCTCTCTGTATATCTAACAGAAATATCTGTGGCAAATAATATCTTGAGGCAAATGCGCGGCGTTGACTGGTATTCACAGCGCCTGCGTATTGTATAATGTATAGAGAGGGAAAAAGAAACCTATTGCTACAATATATTTCAAAACACTTTAAACAAGGATAATTAAGTCTATGATTTCACCTGTTCGTGTCCGCTACGCTCCCAGTCCAACAGGGTTGCCGCACGTCGGGAATATTCGCACCGCTTTCTTCAATTGGCTACTGGCGCGACACACCTGCGGACAGTTTATCGTACGCATTGAGGATACCGATGTGGCTCGCACAGTGCCGGGAGCCACTGAGGGAATACTGGAAGGGCTAAAATGGCTTGGTATTGATTGGGATGAAGGCCCCAATAATGGCGGTGATTTTGGCCCTTACTTCCAATCACAACGCCTTGATATATATCAAAAAATGGCCCAACAACTGATTTCTCAAGGGCAAGCCTACTATTGCCACTGCTCTTCGCAGCGACTCGAGCAAATGAGAGCGGCACAAATCGCCGATAAAAAACCCACCGGATACGATCGTCACTGTCGAGATGCGGAACTGGATTACACCAAAGGAGCCGTCATTCGCTTTAAAATGCCGCTCGACGGCAGTACTTCTTTCAATGATTCCATCCGCGGCAAAGTTACCTTTGAGAATGCCAACCTCGACGATTTTGTACTCCTGAAAAGTGACGGCTACCCAACCTACCACCTTGCCAACATTGTCGATGACAACTTAATGCGGATTAGCCATGTTCTTCGCGCTGAAGAATGGTTATCAAGTACTCCCAAACATATTCTGCTTTACGCAGCCTTCGGTTATCCCGCACCTGTTTTCGCTCATTTGCCCATAATTCTGGGCAGTGACCGCAGTAAATTATCCAAGCGACATGGCGCCGTATCTATTCTCGATTATAAAGAGCAAGGCTATCTACCTGAGACCATGATCAATTTTCTGGCCTTACTCGGCTGGGCGCTGGATGATAAAAGCGAAATATTCAGCCGTGAGGAACTAATCCAAAATTTCAGCTTGGAACGCATTAGTCAAACTTCCGCCATATTTAACAAAGAAAAGCTGGACTGGATGAATGGAGTGTATATTCGTAAGCTTCCCTTACCTGAATTTGCCCGGCTTTCCCTTCCTTTTTTGGAAAATGGTTTGCCATCAAACGTGAAACGCCCTTTGAATACTAATTACGTCGAAAAAGTGCTACCGCTGGTGCAAGAACGAGTCAAGACTCTCAGTGAAACGGCAACTGCCGAAATTAGCGGATTCTTTTTTGGCGAAAACATCGAGTATGATACCTCGCTCCTCATTGATAAAAAAATTGGCTATCAAAAAACTCTGGATATTCTCCAAATAGCGCGCGCCAAACTGGACGAATTAGAGACTTTTGAGGCACCCGCCTTGGAGTTACTGTTACGTAATTTGATTGAAGAAATCGGGGTTAAAGCCGGACAACTATTCGGTACTCTACGCACAGCCGTTACCGGACTTACGGCTACCCCACCACTGTTTCAAACAATGGAAGTATTGGGGAAAAACATTTCCCTTCGGCGCATTGATGAAGCAATCAGCAAGCTTGGGAACTATTTACCCACTGAACTTTAAATATGCGGATTGGGATAAAAGAACTACGGAGACGCTGCGCCCGTTTGAGCGAGCGAATGTCTGCTTGCAATCTCTGTCCTCGCCAATGCGGGGTGAATCGGCTTGAAGGCGAACTTGGTTTCTGCCGTTCGGGGGCACAACCGGTTGTCTCATCGTTTTGCGCTCATCATGGTGAAGAACCAGTTATCTCAGGCACTCAAGGGTCCGGAACTGTTTTTTTTGCTAATTGCAATATGCGTTGCCTATTCTGTCAAAACTTTCAAATCAGTCAAAACTGGGCAGCGCAACAATCGAATATCACCAGTGTCAGCGCGTTAGCTGATGTTATGTTGGGGTTACAGACACAAGGATGTCACAACATTAATTTTGTTTCACCTTCTCATTTTGTACCACAAATCCTGCAAGCTTTGGAGTTGGCCGTTCCGAGAGGATTAAAAATACCGCTGGTATACAACACCAACGGCTATGATGCCTTCGAGACTTTACTTGAGCTTGATGGCATTATCGATATTTACCTGCCGGATTTAAAATACGCGGATGACAAAGTGTCACAAAAATACTCTCTCACAAGCGATTACGTTCAAGTGGCGCGTTCAGCAATTAAAGAAATGTTTCGCCAGACGGGAGACCTTTCGCTTGATGCCAACGGGCTTGCCGTACGCGGCGTTATCGTACGCCATTTAATTCTGCCCAATAAACTGGCCGGAAGTCACGAGACACTCACGTGGCTGGCTAATCAGGTATCCTCGAATATTGCCATCAGCTTAATGAGCCAATACCATCCACTGCATATGGCTTATCTCCACCCGGAGATTGGCCGTCGCATCACTCGCCGCGAATATGACTCTGTATTGGAAACATTGTATGACAGCGAGTTGGAGAATGGTTGGATACAAGACCCGCAATCGGCAGAAGACTATTTGCCGAATTTTAATGACACTGAAAACCCTTTTGAAAACAAGCGACCTTCCCCCTGATTAGGGAGAAGGCACCACAAAACATAGCAAGGGTTTTGCCAAAAGGTCTAGTTGGCCTTGCGTTTCCGCCGTGTAAAATGGAAATTAATACGTCTACCATTGACAGGCGTCCCCGTTTTAGCCGAGTTTTCCACAAAGGTTGCTAGGCTCTCCTTGGGTTTTTCTGCGTTTTTGGCTGTAGTTTTAGGCACGTTCTTTCTCCGATTAAATTAACTAAGGAATGATTGTAGCAGAAATAAACCTTTATGGCGAGTTCCCGCAATACTCTCCGTAAATATAAAAAGCCCACCTGCTATTGGCAAAAGCTCTATTGCTCTCATAAGAGCTGACACTTGGGACAATAGTAAGTGCCTCTTTGATTCACCACAATACGCTCAATCGGACTTTGACACTTAGGGCATCGTTGCCCTTTTCGATGGGCAACGATAAAGAATTCTTGCGCATGCCCTTTTCCACCATCCGGCTGGAAATAGTCTGAAACGCTAGCGCCGCCGTTTTCTATAGCCGTCCGTAGAACCCGCTTTATGGCATCGTGTAACTTTTCAATTTCCCGCTCACTAAGGTCTCCCGCTGATCTCAAGGGATAAATGTTCGCGGCATACAATGCTTCATCGGCATACATATTGCCAATCCCTGCAATCAAGGATTGGTCTAGTAGGGTCGCCTTTATCGGCGCCCTCTTCCCCGAAATGATTGAGGCCAGATACTTCCTTGTGAAAAGTTTTTCCAGGGGCTCAGGACCAAGTCTCAAGAGAGGGGAATCACTATCTGTAATTAAGTGAAATTTGCCAAATTTTCGCGGATCAATAAAAAATATTTTAAACCCGTCGGTCAAATGTATGATAGCCCGTGTGTACCGGTTTGGCTGGGTAGAATCATTGCTCGCCAGTAGAGAACCAGTCATTCTGAGATGTATCAGCAGGACCTCATCCTTGCTCAATCTCAAAATCAAATATTTACCTCGTCTACCGATGCTTTCAATAATGCTACCTTCCGTTCTCTGTTTAAACTCGTCAAAAGAAGGAGAAAGTAATGTGTTAGGCCAAAGGAATTCTATCCGCTGAATGTGTTTACCAATTACCAATGGGGATAATTGGTTCTTTATCGTTTCTACCTCCGGCAGTTCAGGCACTCAAAACCTCCTCTTCCATCCGCCCCCAGTCACTACCGATCTTGATGTCCACGGTCACCGGCACAGAAAGTCGAACGGCGTTTTCCATCAAGCGAGGCAAAAATTCCTCAACCACAGAAAGTTCGTCTTGCGGTACCTCAAAGATTAATTCATCATGCACTTGCAATAACATTTTAGCCTTCAGACTCTGTCTTGCTATTTCTTGGTCAACACTCAACATGGCAACCTTAATGATATCAGCCGAGGTGCCTTGCACGGGCATATTGATGGCCATGCGCTCGGCGGCCTCACGAATCATGCGATTTGGTGAATTAATATCTTGGATATAGCGTCTCCTCCCCAGCAATGTTTGAACGTATCCCAATTTGCGAGCCTGCTCTTTGGTTTTCTCTAAATAGTCCCGTACTCCTGGGAACCTGCTAAAATATGTAACAATAAATTCCTCGGCTTCGCTACGGGTGAGTCCTGTCGCCTGTTCCAAACCGTAACCGCTCATTCCGTAGATCACGCCAAAATTGACTGTTTTAGCCAAACGACGCATATCTTTTGTCACCGCATGAACTTCTACATCAAACAAACTGGCGGCAGTGGCACTATGCACATCATCACCATGTTCGAACATCGCCATCAATGCTTCATCCGTTGATAAATGGGCCAATACTCTTAAATCTATTTGAGAATAGTCACCTGACACCAAGACATGCCCACTTTGGGCTATGAAAGCTTTCCTAATTTCACGCCCCAATTCGTTGCGTACCGGAATATTCTGTAAATTGGGCTCGGATGAAGAAAGCCGCCCGGTTGAGGTACGTGTTTGGTTGAAACTAGTGTGTATGCGTCCGCTGCCGCTATCCACTAACCCCGGCAACGCGTCAATATAAGTAGATCTCAACTTATTCAATTGGCGATATTGCAAAATTAGGTCAGCTATCGGGTATTCATTCTTTAAGGATTCCAGCACTGACGATTCAGTTGTCCATGCGCCTTTCTTTTTCTGTTCGCTTTGTATACGTAACTTATCAAAGAGAACTTCTGCCAATTGTTTGGGGGAATTAATATTAAAATCAGTCGCCGCCAACATATGTATTTCACTCTCAAGCGTCTGGATTCTCTCCCCCATACTGCGTGACATATTCACCAAGATGGCTTTATCCAATAACATTCCGTTGCACTGCATATCCACCAAGAGAGGCACCAGCGGTAATTCGACTTGCTCAAACAGCTTGAGCAAATCTTGAGTCTCCAGTTCTTGCCTAAGTATTTTTGCCAAATGCCAAACCGCAGAAGCCCGCCTGCAGGTGTTTTCAGCCACTTGCTCAACCGGCAGATTGACTACGGAAACTCGTTTGCTGCCTGTGCCAACCGCTAGTGATGGTATCTCCATATTCAGCCATACCAAGGCTAGGCTTGACAGTTCCAGTACTTGCTCTCCCAACAAATGGGAGGCCAGCATGGTATCAAAATTTACGGAAGCCAATGGTATTGCGTTTCTTTTCAGTATCGTCAAGGTTTGGTTAGCGTTATGAACACTCATCGTCACAAGAGACTTCGACAATGGCAAAGACAACTGGCTCCGCAAATTTTCCAGCGTAAATTGTGGTCCGATTTCCAATAAAGAATGACAAAGCGGAATATAGAATTCTTCACCTCCGCCAAGCGAGAAAGCCAGCCCGACCAATTGAGCATAGAAAGGGTGAGCGCCTTCTGATAACACTTCCAAGGCAAAATGAGTGCTGTTGATCAGGCGTTGTGTAAGATTCTCCAGTTCCTCTTGCGTATTAATCACTTTTACTTTCTTTTTTCCTATCTCAACATGCTCCGCTTTCGTCGTTGCGCTTTCTGTTGGCAAGACACATTGTTGCGCAGACATCGATAACTGAACGGCAGTTCCCGGCAAACGATCGATCAATTTAAAAAACTCCATATCACGGAAAAGCTCCACCGCTCTGGCGTGATCAAAAAGCTCCACTCTGGCCTTATCCAGATCTAAAGTGACCGGGGCTTGTATATCAATGGTTGCAAGCTGCTTACTGCGCCGCGCGTTTTCTTCGTCGTCACGCAATAATCGCTGAATGCGTGGCGGTCCCACTTCGTCAAGATGTTGATAAATGTCTTCCAAACATCCAAATTGTTCAATTAGTTTAAGCGCGGTTTTATCTCCGATCCCTTTTACCCCCGGGATGTTATCCGAGGCATCTCCTTTTAGCGCTTTTAAGTCAACAATTCGCTCCGGCAATACTCCGTATTTTTCTTTTACCCCATCGGCATCCAGTAAAACAGCTTCCGCCATTGCGCGAGGATACAAAACCCGCACACCTTGTCCCACCAGTTGCATGGCATCAGCGTCACCGGTCAGAATGATTGTCTCGATTCCTTTCTGTTTGGCTTGAATGGAGAGCGTACCGATTAAATCATCAGCTTCAAACCCATCCAATTCGAACAGCGGAATTTTTAACTCTTGTGACATCTGCCGCACACGATTCATTTGCCCGATTAATTCGTCAGGTATGGCGATACGGTTAGCTTTGTAGGCAGCGAACATATTATGCCGAAAGGTAGGCCCATGCTTGTCAAAAGCTATGGCGTAGTGCGAAGGGTTTAAATCAGAGAGTACCTTTAGAAACATCAGAGTAAAACCGTAGACCGCGTTGGTCAGCTCACCGGTTCTGCGCACGGACAGTGGCGGAATGGCATGAAAAGCCCGATGGACAAGGTTGTTGCCATCAATCAGCAGTAGCAGCCGGGAATTTGAATCTCGCATGCGCTCATTATAGCAGAGCAAGCCGCGGAGAGAGAAAACCTATTGACATATTTCCCATACACAACACATTTCATGCTATACTATCGGCAAATTATCGTGGAGAGAAGAAATGCACACCAAAGACTATCTCTCGGTTGCTGACCTTTCAAGCGCTGATTTTCAGCTGTTGCTGAGCGAGGCTATTGATTTGAAGTCTGAAGGCTGGAATAATGCGCTTAGCAACAGAACTTTGGCATTGGTTTTTGAGAAACCATCCTTGCGCACTCGAGTTAGTTTTGAAGTTGCCATGCGTCAATTGGGTGGGCATTCAATATATCTTTCTCCAGCCGAAATCGGCCTCGGTAAAAGGGAATCCGTGGCTGATGTAGCCAGGGTTCTTTCGCGATATGTGAATATCATAGCCGCGCGTACTTTCAGCCAGCAATCACTGGAGGAATTGGGTCGATATTGTGATATCCCGGTTATTAACGCCCTTTCCGATGAAGAACATCCTTGTCAAGCATTAGCCGATTTACTGACCATTTATGAGCTGAAAGGGAGCTTAAAAGGCTTGACCTTAGCTTTTATCGGAGACGGAAACAATGTGGCCGCCAGTTTGGCATTAGCCTGCGGTTTATCGGGAATGAATTTTAAGATTGCCTCTCCGGTAGGATATGAGATAAGCGGAATTATGCTCGAGCGAGCTCAGATTATGGCTGAAACCAGCGGAGCACATATTGCAAGTCTGTCTGATCCCCGCCTTGCGGTTCAAGGCGCTGATATCGTATATACCGACACTTGGACCAGTATGGGACAAGAGGCTGAAAATGAAAAACGCCTTCTGGCTTTCAGCGCCTACCAAGTGGATAGCGCTCTGATGGAACTCGCAGACAGAGATGCCATTTTCATGCACTGTCTTCCAGCTCATCGTGGACAAGAAGTGACCGATGCAGTTATGGATAGTCCTGCCTCTGTTGTCATGGCACAGGCGGAAAACCGATTGCACATCCAAAAGGCTGTGTTGTTGCAACTACTGGGCGGTGCGGGAATAACCCCATCATTCAGGTAGGCAAATTTGGAATTGATAAAATAGGCAAAGGACTGTTTTCTTGACTAAGCAAACCATATCAAACACCAATACAGATGCCTTCGAGCAAATCGACCGCCCGATGGTCGCAATTGTTGGAAGACAGAATGTGGGTAAATCCACCCTTCTTAACCGATTGGCGGGGAAACGCATCGCCATCGTAGAAGATTTACCCGGAACCACTCGTGACCGCTTGACGGCTAATGTCAGCTGTTTGGAGAGGGAATTTACTCTCATCGATACCGGGGGAGTGGAGAGCAAAGGAAACTCCAGCTTTAGTGATGATATCAATCGGCAAGTGGACATCGCCATTAACGAAGCCTCTTTAATCCTCTTTTTGGTAAATGCGAAAGAGGGATTGTTACCTTCCGATATCGAAATAGCCGCCAAGCTTCGCTGCGTGAAAACTCGGGTATTATTAATCGCTAATAAAGCTGATAATGAGCGCGAGGATATGGCAACCGCGGAATTCAATCGACTCGGTTTGGGAGAACCGATAGTAATTAGCGCTTATCACGGACGTGGCATAAACGATTTATTGGACGCTGTTGTCATGCATTTACCAAAGCCCTCCCCTGACATATCCCCCTTGTCCAACAACTGCCTTCGGATAGCCATTGTGGGGCGGCCCAATGTAGGTAAATCCTTACTGCTTAACCGCCTGCTGGGAGAAGACCGAGTAATTGTCAGTTCAATTCCAGGCACAACTCGTGACGCTATTGATACCGTTGTCAGCTTTGATGGACAAGACATACTGTTAATCGACACCGCTGGGATAAAGAGACGCGGAAGGCAAGGCGAGGGCGCGGATAAGTACAGTGTGCTAAGATCGCTAGACGCGATTGATCGTTGCGATGTGGCGTTACTGGTGCTGGATGCCAGTGAGTTAGTCACGGCGCAAGATCTGCATGTTGCCGGATATCTTCAGCAGGCCTATAAAGGCATTATCATTGTGATTAATAAATGGGATTTGGCCAAGACCTTAACTCAAGCTGAAGTCAACCGTTGCGTACAAGCCAATTTTAAATTCATGCGTTATGCCCCAATCCTTTACACTTCGGCCATGGAAGATAACGGCATTGAAAACATTCTGCCGCAGGCCTTATGTGTTTATCAAGAGAGACTTAAACGCATCGGAACATCCGAGCTTAATAACACCGTACAGCAAGTACTCGCGAAACATGTCCCACCACACAAAGGTGCACGGCTTCTTAAATTTCTTTACGTCACACAAGCTGAGGTCAACCCTCCAACCTTTGTCTTTTTTGTCAACGATACCACTCTAATGCATTTTTCTTACGAGCGCTATTTGGAAAACCAGTTACGCCAAAATTTTGGTTTTGACGGAACGCCTATTCGTCTTCTATTTAAAACCAGGGGTGAAAAGAAGTGATCGCCTTAAAACTTTTTTTGGTAGCCGTTATCGGTTACCTTTTTGGCTCTATTCCAGTTGGGGTTATTGTCGGCAAACTCAAAGCTAAAATCGATATTCGCGATTATGGTAGCGGACGAACCGGCGGCACCAACGCCCTGCGCACACTGGGGCGCAGGGCTTTCATCATTGTAGCAGCTGGTGATATTCTCAAATCCTGCATCGCTGTCTTACTCGCAGGCTGGATTATCGGCGACAGTCAGAGCGCCATCGGCTTCATAAATATCGGTGTACCGGCAGCCCGTGCTCTAGCCGGCATTAGCGCCATTATAGGACATATTTTCCCCGTTTTTGCGCGCTTTAAGGGTGGGCGTGGTGTGGCAACTTTTATTGGCGGGCTAGCCGCGATTTGCCCACCTGCCGCCTTATTTGGCGGCGAAGTATTGATTATCGGAGCCGGACTGTCCGGGTTTGCTTCACTCGGCAGTTTAATCAGTGTTCTCAGCGCCTACGCCATAATGATTCCATTGACAATAATCTATGGGGTGTCAATAGAGTATTTGTATTACGTTTTAATCGGAGCGCTGATAATCGTTGTTGCGCACCGCGACAACATTAAACGTTTGCTGGCCGGAAAGGAACGCAAGTTGCACCAAAAAGCCACTCCCAAATCCGAGACCAACTAATCACTAAACATTACAAATTGTCCTATGAATAAAATTTGCGTAATCGGAACAACCAGTTGGGGTATGACCATTGCGATTTTAATGGCCAGACGAGGAACAGAAGTAAAGTTATGGGCCCGCAGTGAAGCCGAATCCTCAAAATTGCACAATAAAGGTCCCGAAAAACGGATTATGGGGAATATCGGTTTTCCCCCTCTTCTCAGTATTACCCCTTCAGTTCAAGACGCCTTCTCAATGGCTGGTGCCATAATAATGGCCGTACCTTCACAAACCATGCGCCAAAATATTCGCGTCGTGAAACCTTACCTTAAAGCAAATGTCTTGATTGTCAGCGCTGCCAAAGGGTTAGAAATCGGTAGCAATAAAAGAATGTCACAAGTGATTGCAGACGAGATTTCCGCCGCTTATCACAAAAATATTTGCGTATTGTCCGGACCAAATCTTTTCCGCGAGATTTTAGACGGACTACCTGCTGCGGCAGTCGTGGCAGCCCATAACGAAAATACCGCCAACAAAGCCCAGAAAATATTTAGCGGTCCCAATTTTTCCGTCTATACCAATCATGACATAATAGGAGTGGAATTGGGTGGCACACTCAAAAACATAATCGCTTTAGGCGCGGGAATGATCGACGGGCTTGGTTACGGAGAAAACGCCAAAGCAGCCTTCATCACCCGCGGACTAACCGAGATGACAGCCTTCAGTGTGGCACTTGGCGCTAATCCGCTGACAATGTCCGGATTAGCCGGAATGGGAGATTTAATCGCTACCTGTTCCTCCAGCCTAAGCCGCAACCATCATGTCGGAGTCGAACTGACCAAAGGTAAAAACCTGGAAGAAATCCTGTCATCAATGGTTGGCGTGGCCGAAGGAGTTACCACCACGTCCGTTGTTTGGAATCAAGCACAAAAACTCAACTTGGAGATGCCTATCACTGAGAAAATTTTTCAGATTCTTTTTGAAAACGCCATCCCTCGGGAAGCAATCTCGGATATATTGGGGACAACCTATCGGCATGAATTGGCCGGCAGACGCTGGAATCTATTTCGTCGCCAAAGGAAATAGTGTTTTCTTCTTTATTCCAAAGAGAGCTACTGCTCTTATTTCTTTGCTGTCTCAAAACTGGCAGCCAGTTCCTCAAATAGCCGTCTTTGCTCTTTACTTAATTTATCCGGAGTGACCACTGTTAAGAAAACCAATTGATCGCCTTTGCCCGAGCGGCGAAAATGAGGAATACCTTTCCCTCTTAGTGTGAAAACTTCACCCCCCTGACTACCCGCGGGAATTTTTAGATTTGATTCTCCGTATAACGTCGGCACCGAGAGTTCGGCCCCCAACGCGGCTTGGGCAAAATTTACTTTTAAATTATAGATAACATTGCTTTCTTCGCGTTGGAAATAATCATGCGGCAGAACTCGAATGCTGGCCAGTAGATTTCCCGGCATACCACCAAGCTTTCCGGCATGTCCCTGTCCGCTCATTTGCATTCGCACGCCATTGTCGATTCCGGACGGAACAGCTAGCTTTATTGTACGCTCAAAACGCTCATGTCCACTACCTCGACAGTTTGTGCAAGGTTCTTTTATAATCCGACCACTACCAGAACAGCGCTGACAAGTCGCTACATTGGTAAAACGACCAAAAAGACTTTGTTGTACGCGTTGAATCCGTCCGCTACCCTTGCACTCGCTACATGTCTCGCGTTGCGTTCCCGGTTTGGCGCCGTCTCCGTGACAAACCGTACAATTCTCGTTGCGCTTTATCTGAACTTCTTTTTCTACTCCCAAGGCCGCCTCTTCAAAAGTCAGGTCCAAGACAACTTGGATATTATCGCCCTGCACGGAATCATTCTGTCCTCCGGCATCGCTGAAGAAATTATAAAAGTTCTCGAAAATACTCCCCATGCCGCCAAACCCGGCAAAACCCTCAAAACCATGAGAAGAGCCATCGACACCGGCATGACCAAAACGATCATAAGCTTGTCGTTTCTCTGAGTCGCATAAAACCTGATATGCTTCACTGGCTTCTTTGAACTTCTCAGCAGCATCCGGCTTCGGATTTTTATCCGGGTGATATTGGAAGGCAAGCTTGCGAAAAGCTTGTTTGATTTCTTCATCGCCTGCGTTTCGCCCCACGCCAAGCACTTCGTAGTAGTCACGTTTATTGGTCATGAACTTCTCTTTTTCGCTTTCTTTGATTCTTTATTATAGTTGTCAACAAAAACATATAAAAATGCCGCCGTGCGAGCCCATGACGGCACTGCTCGATGTCGCATCACATTAACCATAAATTTTAGTGTTGAATCAGAGTCCTTGCCGCCCGCACGACCTAATGCCTGCGCCTCAAGCCGCATTAAGTGACGATCATATGTACGCCGCCGATCCGCATCACCTAATACCTCATAGGCTTCTATTATATGAGTGAGTTTTTTATTAGCCCATTGTTCTTTCCCCGGATTGTGATCAGGATGGTAAAGCATCGCTTTTTTTCGAAAAGCCGCTCTAATTTGCTGAGTAGTCGCGTCTTTACGCACTGTCAGCACCTTGTAATAGTTTAAACTTTGCTTCACCAGTCAACCATCCTTCTGGGCAGGAATGAAGGGCTGGGGTTATTTCCCAGCCCTTCAGCACAACTCCTTAACACATCAAACTATATTACAGCAGTCAGCAATTGTTAATACTAAACCTCACGGAACTCACCTTCAACGGTCCCGTCATCCGTCTTCTCGTCACTCGGCGGCGGCTCACTTACGGTTGATTCCCCTCCCGCCGTAGGCTGTTCTTGAGAATAGATATGACTACCGACTTTTTGCATAGCCGTTGATAACTCATCCGCACTGCTCTTCATGCGCTCAACATCGTTTGCCGTGATAGCCGCCCTAACCGCTTCAATCTTGGAATTGATTTCACCGACCAGATCCTCAGGAATTTTTTCTTTGTTATCGAGTAGCATCTTTTCGGCTTGATAAGCCATACTGTCGGCAATGTTACGCGCCTCAGCTTCCTCTTTCAGCTTGCCGTCTTCAGTCGCGTGCGCTTCGGCTTCCTTCTGCATACGCTCGACCTCGTCTTTGGAAAGCCCTGATGAGGAAGTAATAGTAATTTTCTGTTCCTTACCAGTTCCCTTATCACGAGCCTTAACATTGAGAATACCGTTGGCGTCAACATCAAAAGTAACCTCAATCTGAGGAATACCACGCGGCGCAGGCAAAATACCATCCAAAACAAATTTCCCCAACTGTCGATTATCTGTAGCCATTGGCCGCTCGCCTTGCAGAACATTTATCTCAACACTGGGCTGATTATCTGAGGCAGTACTGAATACCTGTGTCTTTGAAGTAGGGATTGTGGTATTGCGCGAAATCAGAGGTGTGGCAACCCCACCCATCGTTTCAATGCCGAGTGTCAACGGGGTCACATCCAGCAACAAAACATCTTTGACATCACCTTTCAAAACGCCGGCTTGAATAGCCGCTCCTACGGCGACCACCTCATCCGGATTGACTCCTTTATTGGGTTCTTTGCCAAACAGTTCCTTAACTTTCTGCTGCACCAGCGGCATTCGTGTCTGTCCACCCACCAGAATCACTTCATCAATCTGGTCAGCGGTTTTACCCGAATCATTCAACGCTTGCCGACAAGGAACCAAGGATTTTTCCACCAAATCCATCACCAGTTGTTCCAACTTAGCGCGCGACAGGGTTATATTTAAATGCTTCGGACCGGCCGCATCAGCCGTAATAAACGGTAAGTTAACATCAGTGGATTGTACCGTGGAAAGTTCGATTTTGGCCTTTTCTGCCGCTTCTTTAAGACGTTGCATAGCCATTTTGTCATTGCGCAAATCAATACCTTGATCGCGTTTAAACTCATCCGCCAACCAATCCATAATCCGCTGATCAAAATCATCACCGCCCAGATGGGTGTCTCCGGCGGTAGACTTCACCTGAAAAGTACCTTCTCCCATTTCCAAAATCGAAATGTCAAAAGTCCCGCCGCCCAAGTCATAAATCGCTATTGTTTGATCCGCTTTCTTATCCAAACCAAAAGCTAAGGCCGCAGCGGTAGGCTCATTGATGATACGCAAAACCTTAAGCCCGGCTATTTGACCGGCATCTTTGGTGGCTTGCCTCTGAGCATCATTAAAATAGGCTGGCACTGTAATTACCGCTTCGGTCACTTTTTCACCTAAATAGGCCTCTGCGTCTGCCTTCAGTTTCTGCAAAATCATGGCCGATATCTCCGGTGGAGAGTATTCTTTGCCACCCATTGCCACCTTGACCTCACCGTTGGGACCGCTGGTCACCTGATACGGTTTACGTTTGGCATCCTCTTCAACGGTCAACTCTCGTCCAGCCGGTTCGCCGAATTTTCGTCCCATAAAACGTTTGATTAGGTATACCGTATTATCCGGATTGACGATTGCCTGACGCCTGGCCACCTGTCCGGCCAAACGTTCACCGGTTTTACTCACCGCAACCACTGAAGGCGTAATATTGCCTCCTTCCGCTGATGGAATAACCACCGGTTCTCCGCCCTGCATGACGGCAATTTCACTGAATGTTGTTCCCAGGTCGATTCCTACTGCCCTTCCCATTTTTTTCTCCTCTATTTTTTATTAATATTGACTGAAAATATTTAGCGGAAAAACTATTCCTCCGCTCCGTTCCCAACCATAACTTTTGACGGTCTAAGTACGCGCTCGTTAAGTTTATATCCTTTTTGCAATTCCTTAATAACTTGTCCATCCGGCCCGGAGACATTTCCAACGGCCTCATGTACACAAGGGTCAAACACCTCGCCCTGCGCGTTTATGCGGCTTAACCCTAATCCTTCAAGCGTTGTTTCCAATTTACGAGCAATACCGCTAACCCCATCAACCCACGGATCAGAGGCCATTTTAGCTGGCATATGCTCCGCCGCTCTCTCAAAATCATCCAACACCGGCAATATTTTCAACATTAAATCTGCATTGGCGAACTTTATGTAATCTATTTTATCCTGCTCCAAGCGCTTCTTAAAATTGACGAAGTCGGCTTGCCCACGCTGCCACCCATCAAGGTATTCCTTCGCCAAAGCCTTTGTCTCATCAAGTTCTTTCTTTAAACTCTCAATGGTCTCAGCCGACACCGGTTCTTCCTTAACAGTATTCATTTCATCATCCCGATTGTTATGCGACTTAAAACTCATGTTCTCACCATCCATACGTAATTAATTGTTTAGCGCATATGAGCACTCAGCGGAAGCGCCACCATATAATTCCGTCACCAACAAGCTGATTAAAGAAGAAACATAACTAAGCACCGCAATAGTGCGCTCATATTCCATCCGCGTGGGACCAACGACAGCAATACTTCCTAACGGCACGCCCGGCAAACCATAGCGGCTGATTACCAAACTGCAATCATGCACAGCTTCCTCATGATTTTCATGTCCGATAACGACTCGGACCCCATAACCTGTCGGACATAGCGGTAACATCATGTCCAGCAATTTTTTTTGCTCAACCAAGCGAATAAGATTTAATAAACGTAGGCCATGGCTAAATTCAGGTTGATTAATCAGGAAATGCCAACCCTCCAAGAAGACTTTTCTCCCACTGTGAGCATCCTCGGCTTGCAGCATATGCACGACATGACGTATGACATGTTTTTCGGCCGGCTCCAACTGCGCAATACTTTTTTCGATTTGGATCGCACTTGAACCCGCAAATAATCCGTTCAAACGACTAACAATAATAGATAACTCTTCCTGCGTCACAGGCTCATCAAAACTCACCAGTTGCTGACACACTTTGGCACCCTGCACAACCAATACCGCCAAGACCAAATTGGGCTGAATTGACACCAGCTCCAAATACTTGTATTTGGTGGCAGGGGAAGAGGGAGAAGTAACTATGGCCACATTTTTTACCTGCTGCGCCAGCAGTGTTACCGCCAGATTCAGCCACTCCTCCAGCTTGTCCTCTACCTGGTGGAATAGGTGGTTAATCAGAAACTGTTCCTCAAGAGGAAGCTCGGCGCCTTTAAGACTGGAGACATGATAGCGATAACCTTTATCTGAGGGCATTGAACCTGCGGCATGATGCGGGCGGACAATATACCCCCCCTCTTCCAAGCGAGCCACATCGTTACGTACAGTCGCCGAACTCACATCAAGCCCACATTCGCCAAGTACACTTAACGAAGATACCGGTACCACCCTCGAAACGTACTGGCGTACAATAGAGTTAAGTATTAATTCCTCTCTTAGTTTCAGCATAATTAGCAATCTCGTAGTTAGATTGCTAATGCTAACACGTCTTGCCTTATTTTGTCAAGGGGGTAGGCCTTGACAAAACTGACTGAAGGCTACCGAGGCTCTCAATAAATGATATGATATGCTTAAATAAAGGAAGCACGAAAAGATATGAAAATCGGGTTCACCCAAATCATCTTGATACTGGTTATTGCCGGCATAATCTTGCTGACAATAAGAGGTGCGCCGCGGCGTAAAGCCGCCCAATCGGGTCCAAAACGCACTAAAACAGTAAGAAAAACTGTTGACACTGAGGAAGAAGCCGCGATAAAGAATGCCAGACGAAAACGTTTTCGCTGGTTGGGTATCGCTTTTGTCATTATCGGGTTGGTAGCGCTGGGCAGTATAATCAAAATCTTCACTAATATTTTTACGGCGGTACTCAGCTCGGGAGTGGTTTTTTCGCTTATTGCCATCATCGTTGTGCTATGTGGTCTTGTTTTCTTGGTATTTTCCATCCGCCGATAGCTTGACAGTTCTCAAATTAGCTTGTTAAACTGCCTTGCCCTGAGGAGTGCAAATAATGAAAAAAGTTGGGATTGCTTTTCATCCCCTGAATGCCAGAGTACCGGAATTAATAAGCGAAATAAGTTCGGTATTGTATTCACACGGGCTTGAACAATGGCAATGCTCCGCCTGGGATGTCGCAGAATTGGGAAAACAGCTGCCGGGAACTGATCTGATTCTTACCTTAGGCGGTGACGGCACCATTTTGCGCGTGGCGCAAATATTGGGGGGCAATCAAATACCCATCACTGGCATTAATCTCGGGCAGTTAGGCTTTCTTACGGAAATATCCCCCCATGACAACAGGCGGTTACTGAGTATACTGGCCGGCGAGGGTTGGTATGATGAGCGCGCCATGCTGGAGGCCGAACTTACACAAATTGTAAATGGAAACACTCAGACGCAAAGATTTCACGCCCTTAACGACATCGTGATGGCCCGTGGAGCCATTGCTCGCATCATTGAGGTCACGGCACGCATTGATGGCGCCGTTGTTAATAAATACAAAGCCGACGGGGCACTGGTATCCAGTGCCACCGGCAGTACCGGCTATGCTTTGGCGGCAGGAGGCCCGATTCTGAACCCCAAATCCACCGATATGCTTTTAATTCCCATCCTTCCACACGTTTCATTGCAGCATCCCCTTGTACTCGACAATACCAGTGAAATAACCCTTACACTCTCCACAACCAGTCCGGCCACTCTTTCAATTGATGGACATATTAGCCTTGAACTTTTTGATGGGTGCAACGTTACCGTTCGCGGTAGCGCCAAAAGAACTCGTTTCTTGCGGATTGACCCACCGGAGCATTTTTATGCTTCACTAAGCAGTAAATTATCGAGGGCAACAAAATGAAATACACAATCGAAAAAGCCAGAATCGAAGATGCCGTATCAATCCAAAAACTGATTAACTCGTTCGCCGATAATGGCGAAATGTTAGCTCGTCCGTTATCGGAAATCTATGAGAATATTCGGGATTTTTTCGTTGCACACTCCGACACAGAAATCATCGCCTGCGTTGCGCTACACATCTCATGGAGTGATATGGCCGAAGTTAAGAGCCTTGCCGTCAGCGAGGCACATCGTCGGGAAGGAGTAGGCGAAGCGCTTGTGAAAGCATGTCTGGAGGAAGCCACATCATTGGAAATTCCCAATATTTTTGTTCTCACCTATGTGAAGACTTTTTTTGAGAAGTGTGGCTTTAAAGAGGTAAACAAATCTTCGTTGCCGCATAAAATCTGGGGTGAGTGTTATCGTTGCCCCAAATTTCCCAACTGCGACGAAACAGCTATGGTGTATAAGGTCAAATAATGTCAGATTATCGTACTCTATCCAGTAAACGAATCTACTCGGGTCAAGTCATTAGTCTGCGGGTAGATAAAATACAACTGCCCTCTGGGCAGAAAGCCGAACGCGAGGTAATTGAACACCTCGGTGCGGTTGCCATTGTTGCTGTAGAGCCAAATGGCAACATCTTGTTGGTAAAGCAGTATCGTCACCCCACAGGCAAGGAACTCCTCGAAATACCTGCCGGCGGAGTTGAATCAGGAGAAACACCGGAAGAAACCGCACGGCGTGAGTTACAGGAAGAGACCGGCTTCTTTCCCGGAGAATTGGAAAGACTAGCCGGATTTTATTCCGCACCCGGTTTTTCTAATGAGTTTTTGCACCTATTTTTAGCCACTGATTTGTCTCCGTCACTGCTTATCGCTGAAGACACTTCTGAGATTCAAGTCGTTTCGATTTCTCCATTGAAGGCAATGGAAATGATAAAAAGCGGTGAAATTATTGACGCTAAAAGTATCATCGGACTACTGTATTACCTTTCCCTTAGCCATTAGCGAATATGATTGCCGAATTCCTGCGTTGAACAACAATACAGGCCAGCTGAGATTATTGTTCAAAAATTGTCAGTCTTGGTGAATTTTATAGTGGTGTTTGTGTATGCTAAATATAAAATCGCTAACCATTAATTACGGCAAACGTACCATTCTTAAGAGCGTCAATGCCGAGTTCAAGCGTGGAACTATCACGGTCATCAAAGGCGAATCCGGCTCCGGCAAATCATCACTGCTCAACGTCTTGGGATTGATGCAGGCAGCTTCTAACTACGAATACACTTTTGACAATACAGTCGTTTCTAATTTCAACGATAAAGAGCGTGCCGATTTCAGGTTGCATAACATCGGTTTCGTCTTTCAGCAAAGTAACCTCATCCAAGAACTGACCGCCAAGGAAAACCTCATCGTTCCCATGTCCATTGCCGGCAAGAACACCGATATTGAAAAGAAAGCTCACGAACTAATTAGGTATGTGGGCTTGGAGAAAGTCTGGAACGATTACCCTGGAAGTTTATCGGGTGGTGAGGAACAGCGCTTAGCGGTAGCTAGAGCCATTGCCAATGACGCGGATATCATTCTAGCCGATGAACCGACGGCATCACTTGACGCGGCGAATTCAAGCAAAGTTTTGGATTTGTTTAGCAAATTAGCCCACGAACTGAATAAGATTGTGATAGTGGTGTCGCACAACGAGTCAGTTGAAAAATATGCTGATGTCATTTATGAAATCAAAGACGAAAACCTCGTCGTTACCAAATCATTGGCAGTTCGAGTCAAACCGGATATCTCTAGCGTCCAAACCAAACCATCTCAGAAACGTAGCTTAATGCGCTTTGTAAGGTACTACAC
>WRNG01000009.1 GCA_009776735.1 Dehalococcoidia bacterium
AAAGAAGGTGACATAATCGTGGCGCAAGCCAATTTTGGTTGCGGCTCGTCACGTGAGCATGCCCCGATTGCCATTAAAACCGCCGGTGTCGCTGCGGTGGTGGCGGCCTCTTTCGCGCGTATTTTCTTTCGTAACGCGATTAATATCGGACTCCCCCTTTTGGAATCAGTTGAAGCGGCTACCGCTACGCAAACAGGTGATGAGTTATCTATTGATATTGAGCGTGGCTTAATCAAGAATGTCACTAAAGGCTTAACCTTTCAAGCCAAACCGTATCCTCCATTTATGGCTAACATTATCTCCTGCGGTGGTCTAGTCCCCTATACCCAAAGAATTCTAGCGGAAAGAGAGTGAATATGGGATACAAAATAGCGATGCTACCCGGTGACGGAATTGGCATGGAAGTCTTGCAACAGGCACTGAAAGTGATTGAGGAAATCGCAACACTGTATCGCCATGATTTTTCTACTCTTCAAGCCCGGATAGGGGGGGTGGCGATTGATGAGATCGGCATGGCGTTACCGCCGGAGACGCTTAAATTGGCTAAACGTTGTGACGCGGTTTTGTTGGGAGCTGTTGGCGCACCTAAATATGATGATCCGAGTCTAAAGGAAAGGCCGGAAAACGGACTGCTGGCGCTGCGCAAAGGGCTTAAGCTTTTTGCCAATCTACGTCCTTTAAAAGTCTATCCGGAGTTGGCTTGTGAAACTATATTCAAGCCTGGCAATATTCGCGCTGTGGATTTCATTTTTGTGCGTGAGCTTACCGGTGGATTGTATTTTGGTAAGCCTAAAAAGCGTTGGGTAAGCAATAACGGTCGTCAAGCAGTCGATACTTTGATTTATACCGAAAGCGAGATTGAGCGTATCGTGCGGGTAGCTTTTGAGTTGGCGCGCGCACGTCGAAGAAAACTAACCTCAGTTGACAAAGCTAATGTGCTGGAGTCATCGCGCCTGTGGAGGCAGATTGTGATCGAAGTAGCCAAGGATTATCCTGACATAACGCTTGAACATATGTTGGTTGATACCTGTGCTATGCGTTTAATGCTAACGCCGTCTGATTTTGATGTGCTGGTTACTGAGAATATGTTTGGTGATATCCTTACCGATGAAACAGCGGTTTTAGCCGGTTCGATGGGTATGTTGCCTTCCGCTTCGCTGGCCGGTATACCCAAAGCAGGCCAACGGGTGTTTGGTCTTTATGAACCGATTCATGGTTCGGCTCCGACCATTGCCGGTAAAAACATAGCAAATCCAATTGCCGCCATTTTATCCGTCGCCATGATGTTACGCTATTCGTTTGCCATGCAAAAAGAAGCCTTGGAGGTCGAGAAAGCCGTCAGGAGAGTGCTTAAGAGTGGGTATCGTACCGCGGATATTAGTAGCCGTGCGAAAGGAATTAAAACGGTTACGACTGACGAAATGGGAGATTTGATTTGCGATGCCATAAAAGGGATACGCTATGCCAAAGATTGAGCTTTATGACACCACACTGCGTGATGGGGCGCAAAGAGAGGGTGTTTCTTTCACGGCAACCGATAAGCTTAAAATAGCTTATAAACTGGATGAGTTAGGCGTTGAATATGTGGAAGGCGGCTGGCCTGGCGCGAATCCCAAGGACTCCGAGTTTTTTGCCTTGGCTCGTAATGCGCGCTTTCAGCAGACTACAGTTGTGGCTTTTGGCAGTACTCGCCGGCGTGATACTAAGTGCGAGGACGACAGCAGCTTAAAAGCACTGCTTGATTCAGGCGCTCGGGCGGTTACTTTAGTCGGCAAATGCTCTGCAAGACAGGTGACTCAGGTTCTGGAGACTACGCTAAGCGAAAACATTGAGATGGTGGCGTCATCAGTTGATTTCTTTTGCCGCCAAGGGGTGCGTGTTTTTTTGGACGCCGAACACTTTTTTGATGGCTGGAAAGATGACGCCGACTATGCTCTAAAAGTTCTTAAGGCGGCGCAAGAGGCCGGATGCCAATGCGTGGTTCTATGTGATACCAATGGGGGATCTCTGCCAAGTGAAGTGACGGAAGCGGTACGTGAGGTTAAAAGCCGACTGACGCTTAAACTGGGCATTCACGCTCATAATGATGCTGAACTGGCGGTGGCAAATACTTTGGCCGCAGTCAGTGAGGGAGTGGAACAAGTTCAAGGGACTATCAATGGTTTTGGTGAACGTTGCGGAAACGCTAACCTTTGTTCAATCATTCCGGCTCTCAAACTCAAAATGGGTTATGAGCTCATAAGTGAGCAACAGCTTGAGAAACTGACCGAAGTTTCACGTTTTGTTAGCGAAACCGCAAACCTGCCTCCCGAAGCGTTTGCGCCGTATGTTGGACTTTCCGCTTTCAGCCATAAGGCCGGGCTGCACGTGTCCGGTATGGCACGTTGGAAGAATGCCTATCAACATATTGATCCGCTACTGGTTGGTAACACCAAACGTGTACTGATTTCTGAGCAATCGGGGAGAGCCAATATCATGCAAAGAGCACAAGAAATTGGCGTGGAACTCTCATCTAATGGGACAGAAATAGCTGAGCTTTTAAACCGTATCAAGGAACTGGAAAGCCGCGGTTTTCAATATGAACATGCGGTGGCTTCGTTCGATTTATTGCTTTATCGTACATCTCATCAGTACAAGAAACCATTTGAGTTGGTGGACTACATGGTGGTTATTGAAAAAGATCGACGGAGAGGTGCTGAGCAACATGAGTACGGTGTACTCTCAGAAGCTATGGTGAAAGTGAAGGTTGGGAATAAGATTTTACATGCGGCATCTGAAGGAGATGGACCTGTTAATGCGTTGGATAATGCTCTGCGCAAAAGCCTATTGGATTTTTATCCGGGATTGGCGGCGGTCAAATTGACTGACTATAAGGTGCGCATTTTAGAAGAAAGTACGGGGACCGAATCACAGGTGCGGGTTTTAATTGAGTGTATGGATGGCGTTGAACAGTGGCGTACGGTGGGCAGTTCCGCTAATATCATTGAGGCTTCATGGCTGGCATTATCAGATAGTTTGGAGTACTGGCTGGTTAAACACTCCCATCTATAGATGGATGGAAATCCCACATGACCTAATGCGAGGAAAGACGGTTTATATGTGCTGTATGGTTTGCCATGAATTTTCTTGAATCAACTGGATTTTTGGCACAGTAAATAATTTCAATGAGGTGAACTACAAATGAGTGATTTAATAAGAAGCGCAAGAGAGATTGCCATGGCGAAAATTTCAGAGATGGATGAAGTTACTCCGCTTGAGAGGCTTCGCTGGAAATATATGCCGGAAGGTGAGTCGGTCGCTCTCAAACACTTCAGGGATAACGTGGATATTGCGACGTTGTTGGAAGCATTTCCAACTGAAGCTTTACCATTTGTTAGGAGTGGTGCCGAAAAAATCATCTTGGACAGTCTTCAGTTGCCCATTAATGAAACGGTCTCAGCCCGTAATAAGAAAGCGCTGGAAGCAATCTTGTTGCTGAAACAGGATAAAGATGCCACTAAGTCTTTGGTTGCTCAGATTAGCCAAATATTGGAGCATTATATGGACCAAGGGGCTACGCAACGTAAGGAAGCATATGAGTCGCTCAAAATGCAATATGAACTAAAATTGAAACAAGCCATGAAAAGGCAGTTGGGCTCAAACGCTGAATCTGGTGAGCTGGGCTTGAGCGTTGAGACTCTTCCCCAATTTCAAGAGGAATGGCATCGCACAAGCATACAGATGGATTCACAGTATCTAAAACTGATGGACGATTACAAAAACGAATTGCGAAAACTTAAATAGTTTATAAGACAATGGAAGAAAACGAAAATCACTTGAATAAAAAGGCTATTGTCGTCCGTCCGCCGCGGCAGACGCTGGCTACTTTTGGTGTAACTAACGTTAGTTACTATGTGCTTAGTCATCCGGCTTACAGCGGTGAAGACAATACCGAGACGGTTGTACGAAGGGGACAGGTTATTGCCAATCGCCCACAAATTGTTACTCCTTATTATTTGTCTCGTTTGGATGGCTTTTCAGCGGATGCGCAGCGTTATTTTGAGAAGCTTATTTTGGAGCACGGCGCTGACGCTCCGAGTTTGTTCTATACTTATCGCAATGAGCATAAGAGTACTGAAATAGCTGGCGATACCATAACGGCGGTAATTCAAAAAATCGATGCAGAGATTGATGCTCGCAATGACCCACTGGCGGCTATTATACGTAGTGAGGATATGCTGTGGGATGTCTCGTTAATGGACTTTATTTTTCGTATGACACTAGCTTCGATTGGTAATAATGTCTCGGAATTGCGCTCGCGGGGATTCCTAGGACAAGGCGGTGCTCTTACTGCGGCAAGAGCCAACATTGAGGAAATGTTTCGCAATTTAAGAAAAGGCGAACTTGAGCCGCGAGAGTTGCAGAAGGAACTTGAGCGCTGGGGTTTGTTTGAGGAATATCAAGACCGTTTTTTTGCCGCTTTTCGACGTTAGTGTTTGTGGGGTTTGTGTAGTATTCTCTAGTCAGGAAACATATCAGGAGAAACAAAGTGAAAATTGCCACGGTTGAAGCTCGTGATTTATCTGAAGCATGGTTTCTGTGCTTGCGCAAAGTGATGGAGGATGGCTTTCAGTATAAAATTACTCGCGGGAGCTACTCCGGGCAACATCGTAAGGAACTAGATTTGGCGGTGGTAAGAATTGAATCACCGGGCACTCTCCCGCTCACACCGGACGTACCAGCGGGAATTCCGGCTCCTACCACTATGGAATATATTGATAACTACCTTCCTTATCTGATGACATCTCACCGCGCCGAGGGGGAGCAGTACACCTACGGGCAGTACCTTGAACCGCAAATCGCTGAAGTGATTCGTATGTACAAAGATGATGGCTTTGATACTAATCAGGCCTATATGGCGGTAGGTGATGCGGCATCGATTTATTTAGAAGATCCCCCTTGTCTACGTGGGATTGATACCCGCATTCGTTACGGAAAGTTACATTTTATCGCCTATTTCCGGTCTTGGGACTTGTGGGCCGGTTTTCCCTCCAATTTAGCGGCGATTCAGTTACTTAAGGAATATATGGCGCAGGAAATTGGCGTAGATGACGGGGAAATACTTGCTATGTCAAAAGGAATGCATTTATACGAATACAGTTGGGAGTTGGCTCGTGTTGTGGCTGGAATGGAACCAGACCATCCTAATGGCTAAAACACTCTCACCGTAACGTACACATCCCCTGTTTGTTCTCCATCGCTGTTACCCATGCCATTAAGGCGGATACGAGTGCCGGACTTGATACCGGCCGGAATGATTACCGCCAACTTCTTTTTTTGCTTGCCACGCTTGACAGTGATTTCTTTCTCAAGTCCGTTTGTCGCTTCTTTGATTTTAAGGCGAATCTCACAATAAATATCCAGATTCTTGGCCGCAGCCAGTTTAATACCAAAGACTTTCTTAATCAAAAAACGAGCCAGCTTGCCTCCGATTCCAGTACCAAACAGGGCGGGAGCGCTTTGCTTGATTGTGATGTCATTTAGTGGGCTGTTAGTGTTATTGGGAGAATATGTTTGGAATACTACACGTTGTCCATTGAAGAAAATGTTGCTGAGAAAATCTTCATCAAAACGCAAACCTGCCTGCCTAAACATCGCAGCAAGATCGCTGAAAGTTGCTTGGTTAGCGAAACTGTCACGGAAGATATCAGACTGATTAAAAGCGTTAAAGCTACCATAGGCTCCTTTGCCGGAAAGGTCATATTGACGACGCTTATCGATGTCACCTAACACGGCATAGGCTTCATTAATCTCCTTAAATTTAGCTTCAGCCTCTGTTTCGTGGCCGATATTTTTGTCAGGATGATACTGGAAAGCTAGCTTGCGAAAAGCGTTCTTTATTTCTTCCGGTGTGGCATTTTCCGAAACACCTAAAATTTGATAGTAATCTTTCATTTCTCTTCACATAGTTTAATATCGAAAACGGATTGCCGAACGATTCTGACAACGCATTGATGCGGAGCATAGAGTTTAAGGATACATCAATATGGCAACTTAGCCAAGTAAACAAATACAAAGTAATGCGAAATGTTGTCAAGCAAAACATTCTCTGCTAAACTTGCTCCTTGTCTGGGCCGCTAGCTCAATTGGCAGAGCAACTGACTCTTAATCAGTAGGTTTCGGGTTCGAGTCCCGGGCGGCTCATTTTCGAAGCCAGTATCATGTAACAGCTTATAGTTTACAGCATTACAGGAAAAAGCCGTTCGAGTTTAACACGGGCGGTATCAGTATTAAACTGGCAGTCAACGTCTTGTTGAGTCAGATTATCTTTGAGTTTTTTAAAGAAACTCTCCGAAGCCACATAGACGAATATTTTTGGCAATAATCTGCAACGCAGCAGAATTATTCGTGAGTAATAAAAACAAAATCATTGATATAGACGCTCTCTGTTGGCATTGCAGGCGTCACATTAGTATGCTGTTAAATCGCGGCAAAAGAATACTGCTTTAGAATATACTTATCACACCTTTTTCATTCAGCAACAGCAGTGTAATAATCGCCGCTAGTACAAGAACCATTATGACTAGAAATAACCACAGGGCTATGTTGAGCCCGCTATTCCTTTTTATTTGCATTGAAGGCGCGATTGTTTGCATACTACCATACGCATTGGCTTTTGGATTACGGCTACTCATGGAATATGATGAAACGGGAGCCTTCCCCCGCTTGTCGATTTGTAGTTCGACCGGCAAAGTAAATTCACCGCCGTTAGTGCAGATACTCACATAAGCGGTGTCACGCAGCCCGGCAATCAGGTTCTCCGTATCGACACTGATGATGCAATGTGTCATGGTTCTTTTAGGCAATACCAATTCGTTCTTGGAAGCCGATAACCAATGAGCGCTGGTTTTGATATAGCCGTGCAATGTGTCAGAGCCATTGTTGAATATATCAATCGTGTAGCGCCTGACAGTGTTTGCCGGGATATTATTAAACTTAAGCTTGTTCTTGTTAACTCTGAGTTTTGTGACGAGAAGGAGCGGTGCAATCTCAACGTTGATTATACTCTCACAAGAAAGCCCTGTCTTTTCATTCCTGAGCTTAACTAAAACTGAACATCGCTCTTGTTGGATAACCGAAGGTATACCTTGTGCTTCAAGTGTCACTAGTAGCGGTAAAGCTTCGCTGGTTGTAGCTTTGATACCAGAGACAACAAGCCAAGGGGCAGGCGAATTGTCAATCCAGCAGTTAGTATAAGGCCCACCCACACTTTTCACGACGATATCGGTTGTTTTCTTTTGATTGATAGCTACGTCAGAGAAAAAGATAGTGGAGGGGGAGATTTCTAATTTGGGAGGTGTAAAGGGGTTATTCTTTTCTTCAGAGAGAAACTTGTAGGCAACATTAACGCCTCCCAGTTCTTCTTCGGCTTTTTGACGAATTTTTTCCGGCTTATCAATTGTTTTATCCGGATGGAGTAGTTGCACCTTATAAAGGTATTGCTCTTTGATTTCTAATGGGGTGGCTTTTTCTGTTACCCCGAGCGTGCGACAGGCTTCTTCCCACTTCATTAGCGTTTTTACCTCTTCACAATTCCACGTGGCGATGGTAACAAACATGATGCGGTTTCAATCGCTTCGGCAAACATTTCACTGGATACTTTCTGAGCGAGGTCTTGCCTAGTGGCCAGTTTACCGAGGAAATTGCGGTCAGCGTCATCAGTGCCAATGGCAATGAACTCGATTCCGTCGTCTTTGGCCAGCTGGGCAGCTTTGAGCGTGTTTTTAGCATCGTCAGGCATGCCATCCGTAGCGATAACAATTACACGAAACCCATCAATATATTTTAGCTTGTCATGAGCGATTTTAATGGCAGTTACCATGTTGGTGCTTCCACCAACTCGTAGAGCGTTAACTCCGACAATAAGAAGTTGGATTTCATTTACTGGCTCACAGATGAGTCGAGCTTCGGTATCAAAGCCCATTAGCCCAACATGATAATTATTCTTGATGGCGTCAGTAGCGAAATTAACAATAGCTTGTTTTGCTTGGTCAAGTTTTTTACCGTTCATGCTGGCTGAGCAATCAATTAATAAGTAGACTGATGATTGTTGTTTACTAAGCATAACATCCAACGGTTCTCCTTGAGTAGAGATACTTTCTCTTCCCACCGAAACAGTAATTCCTGTTTGTCCTTGCTTACTGACAATTTCTATCCCGCGATTATTATTGTTCATTCTATCAGCCCTAGAACCGATCGACTGTGATTTCTATCTTTAATCATTTGAGATGGAAAGATGCGACTGCCTTATTTTCGTTGTAACATCTTTTCACGTAGCTACCAGATGGTAGTTGATAAGGTGTAAACATCGCCTCAAGTTTACAAGATGAAAGGCAATTATTCAAGATAGCGCATTGCGGTAAAAGCAAGAGCTGCTTGTTTGCTGTTTTCAAACCTATTTGGATGAGCGGTGTTGGCATCTATTCTGCCTAGCTTTAATACCTTGCATTGATATTAAAGTGTAATAGGCTATAGCACGATTATTGAGTAGTGGTTTCCGTTTTAGATTTCCCAGTTTTCATATTCCAGTCGCTTAGAGAGGATTTTTAGTTTGGAGTCTCTTTCTTCGTAATCCGGCAAAACTGACTTAACAAGGCGATAAAATTGTGCCGAGTGGTTCATTTCTTTGATATGCGCAAGTTCATGAACGACAACAGCATCAATTACGTCATCTTCTGCCATTACCAGGCGCCACGAGAAGCATATATTGTAAAGAGGTTTGCCTGTAGCTGTTTGTAAGTTTCTCAGCATTTTTGATAGTGAAAGCGATGAGGAAGCATTTGTCCTTTTAGCTTTCTGTGGTATGCGCTTAATACAGGATCCCCAGCGCACTTTGGCATTAGTGATTTTTAAATTATGTGGTTCATCTCCCATAATCTGAGCGAAGTGCATAACACGTTCCGCTAAATAGTTATGGGCGCATATTTTATATAAACGGATGACATTGTTTTTTAGTGAGTCCGCATCTAAGTTTGGAGGCAAATGAAAACCTGAATCATCCCGCCAAATGCGGTTATCATTGCTGTCACCTAAAAGAGGGATTTCTTGGCCGCGCCAAAGGAGTTTTGAGCCGTACGACAAAACGAACTCTTGCTTCATTTGTTGTTGCTTTTGCACTATGGCAAGCCTTTTGGCAATCCATGCGTTTTTGGATGTCACAAATTCATTAATTACTGATTTGGGCGTTTTGAAAGGTGCACGAACTTCCACACAACCATGGACAATATAGATGCCAATAGTTTTGCGTGATTCGCGACGCAGGGGGTATTCCATTTAGTTAAAACTAATTAGATGCGAATCCAAGAATTCATTTGCAGCGGTTTTAAAGGTTTCAATATTGCTTAAGCAAATCCTGATGCCGGTAAGGGAGTTAATTGTGGGAACATAGAAGTCATCAAAAAAAGCGTCACTGATGGCTAGTAAATCGGCAAAAATGCCATCAACGTTGGATGCCAGAATTAGTTGTGGAAAGGGGACAGACTCGGATGGAATAGAGGAGGGGTGTTCAAATAGCAGAAGAGCTGAAACGAAGAACCCATCAGCGGGTACAAGCTGGATTGTTCCATTCTCTTCGCTGAATTGCATGGACTTATCCATGCGAAAATTGGCCCAAACATTGTCGGCATCAATAATGGTATTGTCTGATAGTTTAATTCCCACAACATAGTTTTGATTGTCGTTGAAGAGGTCATCACGGTAATAGATTTCCTTAATGTTGGTAAACGCCCGCAGGTCGATGAAATTGCTGCCACCATAACTAATACCGTCGATAATTATGTTGTCGCTAGACATCTCATTTTCTGCCAAACGATGCATAACTACTTGGTTAGCATTACCACTAAAGTTGGTTACTTCATAAAATATTTCTCCAGAGGGACTGTATGAAGAAAAAATACTGGTGCTGTTCCTTGTTTCCCCCTCAAAATCAAATGACATATAGACACTGAAATCGGGGTTGCTACATAAATAGACAAAAACAGCATCTTTATAGTAGGAATAGGAACAGTCAACAAGGCTACCATCGGCATACTGTTGGGATTGATAGATTTCATTGGCGCCGTCAGAGGCCATGCTGAGCTTGGTAAAGACCGAAACTTTAGTGGTTGAGGTGTCGGGGGTATAAGTGTATTTATTGTAAATCGCCATATCTCCGGCTTCGTTTATTTCATATTTGAATTCGCCGTACCATACTCCTTGAGACAAAAGGTTGGTGTCTTTAAATTTGGCAAGTACATCAGCTTTAATTTTTTCCATGCTCGTGCGCATTTCGTAAATAGAGTTCACTAACTTCTTATCGCTGTCGTAATAGTTTCCTTTTAACTGCGAGAAAGGAAGCGTTTTTATGGAGGGGTCAGCCAAATTGATCGCTAAATTATCGATAGACAAGCGTTCATTATCCATAAAAGATAGGGCGGATATCTGTAGCGAATCTATATCAATGTAAGCCTCAGGTAGAATTTCTCTTAATTCGGGTGTGAAACGACCGGTGTTAAAAGCTTTTTTGGCATCAGATAGCCAAGAAGATTGTAAACAGGCGGAAAAAGGAATAATACAGGAAACGAATACTGAAAACAGAACAATGCCAGAAACGACTTTTCTCATTATTTGCTCCTCTTAACTACCTGATATCGAAATTCTACCACAAGGCACGAATTATTCAAATAAGATCTTTACAGAGCATGCATATGAAGTCTCCATTGTTTTAGGCGTTGAGCTTTGATTTTTGACCAAAGACAGTGGGCATCTCAATTACCCCATACACTTAGTATTATGTCTTGATTAAAAAGGGTGGATCTACGTTACAATAGAGGACAGGAAGTGTATCAGGGAGGTGCATTATGAGAGAAAAGCACTCCAATCCATCAAAACTGTTTGCTGTTGCGATTGCTGTTATTCTGCTCTTGTGTGGTATCTTAGTGCCATTGAGCGCAGGGTGCGATGACAAGGTGTTGGTAAACGATAACCCAAAGGAAGAAATAACGGGGAAATTTTATAGTTTGCAAAAAGCGTACGATGATGGTTTGTTATCCAGACAGGATTTGATGAACATTGCTTCTTACCCCAGTTCATTTGGAAATGCTGAATTAGCTTTAAGTGTAGATACTCAGTTGTCTATTAAAGAAGCGTGTGCTGAGAGTTTGCGGAATAGAACCACAAGCCCAATTACGGAAGCAACAGCAGATGATATTACGATTGAGTATTATTTCGGTACCTACAACAATTGCGTAGCCGTGATAGTAAGTAATGCTTTTACTCTGTATTCTGATGCACTATGGGATGATGTAATTGCTGGGGTGGTATTTCATTACTATAACGGCAATAGCATAATAATTTGGAAGCAAAGCTGAACTTAAATTCACCGAAGGAGGTTGTCTTATGAAAAAGTTTAGAACTAGGCTTACCAAATCATTTTTTATCACCTCTAGTTTCCTGTTGGTTTTTTTTGCACTCTCTGGTTCTACTCCCCAAAAAAGTTTTGCATCTGAGGTAGAAGAAATAAAGGAATACTGGATTCCGGATATTAACGAAGATTTCGACGATAGCAGTGTGCTTGTTGTCATGAATAAACGAACTGGTGGAATCAATAAGCAGCATGAGCAAAGTTTTTTCGGAGATTTCCCTATTGAAGCGATATATGATTTGTCATATATAAATGGTGACCCTAAAGAACTCAAAAGCTTAGATATGGATAATTTTCATCAAATACTTCAAATTGTATTGGTGAACAAATCTAAAGAAAATGTGATAAACGTTATTCATCAACTAGAAAGAATTGATGGAATACTTTGGGCTGGTCCCAATCATTATGAGAACATGGCAAAGCAACCTGACAGTTCAAATGGCACAAAGTACTCTCAAAGTAGTGATTTCACGTAACAATGGGAAACATACAGAAGTCGTTCGGATTGTTTTTCGGCGAGGCATTCTCTGAGATATCCGCCAGTTATTCCTACTGACTGATACATGACGAAGTTTGTTATGTTTTTATTTCATGATGGATATCCAAATATTGCCTTTTGCTGTGCGCTCGATTGACAGTATCATTATGGTTGTGTATACTCCAAAATATATTAAAGACGTACTTTTAAAAATCAATAATATGAAGTGGCGGTTCGCTTAGCCAGATACCACACGATTTGGCTGGGCGGTAAGATGGAATCAGGTTAGAATCCCGAACAGTCCTGCTGCCGTATTGACTGAGTAGTATCTCAAGTTTGGCTTTTGTGCCAAGACAGCCATTGAGCAAATGCTTGAGAAGGTTGAGATATTTACTGTGACGTCTAAGTCGGAAAACATGCCTCACTTTAACGATGAAAGTCGTTGCTGTAACGATTCACAATGGATGGATTGGTATGGGTTTGGCGTAGCTTGTGTTCAATTCTAGCTGAGCACTGTTTCTAGCGCTGGTTTATTACAAGAAAGAAAGTCCCAACACCATTTAACGAGTTCGTTATGGGTTGGGACTTTTGCTATTTAAGGATAAAAGGTTGGAAGATGTCGATTGATAGAATCAAACACTATTTAGTGGGAATCGAGCCGCTTAAATCTGAGGCTAAACAGCAGGCGCAGGAGCGTCTAGATGCCCTGATCAAACCTCCCGGAAGTCTGGGTAAACTAGAAGAGATTGTGGTGACACTGGCTGGAATCAGTGGCAAAATATACTTTGATCCAACAAAACGTTGCGTAATCATAATGTCTGCCGATAATGGTGTTGTGGCTGAAGGTGTAACTTCTGCGCCACAATCCGTTACCTATAGCCAAACACTAAACTTTACTAAAGGCATCACTGGTATAAATGCCATTGCCAAGCAGTTTAATACGGACATATACGTCGTTGATGTGGGAATTAATGCCGAGTTCACTCACCCGCAAGTCAAAAATCGCAAAATAAAGCTCGCGACCGCTAATATCACTCAAGGCGCGGCGATGACATTAAGCGAAGCCGAACAAGCTATCCTAACCGGTATTGAGACGGCATTAGATGTCATAGAAAAGGGATACTCCATAATCGGGGTAGGTGAGATGGGTATTGGCAATACTACTACCTCAGCGGCCGTACTGTGCGCGATTTGTGGTGCTACAGTAGAGGAAGTAACTGGATTGGGAGCCGGGCTTAGCAGTGATGCATACCAGCGTAAAATCAAAGTAATCAAGACGGCAATTCAGAGGAACCAACCGTTGTCCCAAGATCCTATTGACGTGCTTGCCAAAGTTGGCGGTTTGGATATCGCGGCTATGGTAGGAGTGTTTATTGGCGGCGCTTACCGGCGAGTACCGCTGGTAATAGATGGTTTCATCTCAATTGTGGCCGCTTTGGTCGCGACGCGCTTAAACCCGGTTATCAAGAATTATCTGTTCGCATCACATGCTTCATCAGAGCGTGGCTATTCCTATGCTGCCAAAGCGTTGGGGGTTGAAGCTTGTTTAGAACTTAACATGCGACTCGGTGAAGGCAGTGGTTGTCCGTTAATGTTTGCCATTATTGATGCCGCATGCGCAATTATGCGAGAGATGGGGACGTTTAAGGAGTCTGGCCTAGGAGAAGAATACTTGAACACTATTAAAAACAGCAGGTGTTTTAGTTGAGAATTTTTATATCCGGCGGTTGTAAAAACGGCAAATCCTATCATGCTGAGCGTTTAGCAGTGAATCAAGCGCTACGGCCTTTGTACTATATTGCTACCATGAGAGCGCTTGATGACGATGATCGGGCGCGCATTGTTCGCCACCAAAATGAACGGGCGGGAAAAGGCTTCATTACTCTTCAACAAAGTAGGAGTATTAGCCAAATCCTGACTAATTGTGACTGTCGAGGTTCGTTTTTAATCGACAGTTTAACCGCGCTACTGGCCAGTGAAATGTTTACTGCGGGGGGGAAGGTTGACCGGCAAGCCGGAAACAAAATAATCGAAGAAATACAGCTGATTATCGAAAGAATTGAAAACATTGTGTTGGTTTCTGACTATATCTATAGTGATACCTTGAGTTACGACCTGCTTAGTGAGGCATATCGAAAGGCATTGGCTGCCATTGATCGATGTGTAGCTGGTCTGTGCGACACTGTTTTGGAAGTTTCATACAGCCAACTTACTGTTCACAAGGGTTATGGAGAATGGGATGCGCACAATTAAGAGAAACGCCAAGGGCTTTTATATGGCACTGGGGATGTTTTGTTCCATACCGTTGCCTTTTAACCTATATGATGAAGATTGTCTGGACCTGATGCTGAGTTATTTTCCTTTTGTGGGAGTGGTAATCGGTGTGTTGTGGTGGGGAGTCGCTACCCTTCTAGGTCTAAGTAACCTACATATTATGCTTACGACGGCACTAATTACCATCGTGCCCTTTTTGCTTTCAGGGTTTATGCATCTGGATGGCTACATGGATACTTGCGACGCCATATTGTCACGACGTCCTTTGGAAGAGAAGCTGCGTATACTTAAGGACCCTAACAGCGGAGCTTTCGCGGTTGTGATGTTGGGTATTTTGTTTATTCTTCAATTTAGCGTTATTTACGTCGCAATTGATACCGAGAAAACGAGGTTAGCTTTCATTTATTTGCCGATAGTGGCGAGGTGTTGTTCGGCTCTATTCATTTTTATCTTGCCAAACTTGGCCCAAAGTGGTTATGCCAAGGTGCTAAAACGGAATACACAGACTCCACACATTGTTGTTGTGCTGATAACAGCCCTGTTGGCAACTGTTGTGGCATTCATCTTTAATGGTTGGAGAGGATTTTTGATTGTGGCTGCGATTGTTTTGGGCTACAGCTTGGCCATGTTGTATTCGTTTAGGCAGTTTAAAGGTGTTTCCGGGGACCTGGCCGGTTTTTCCTTGACAATCAGTGAACTAAGTGGCCTCGTGGTATTGGCTTTGATTTAAGGAGGATGTTTTGATACTTGTATTCGGCGGTGTTTATCAAGGTAAATTGGATTACGCGTTAAAACATTTTGAATTAAGCCTTGACCAAGTGTATTTTTGCACTGAGAGGGATAGCACACTTCCTACAGGTAAAAAGATTGTCTATGAGGTTGATAAATGGCTAATGGCGCTGATTATGAACGGTCTTGATGTTAGCGATGCCGGAAAGAAGCTGATTGAGGCCAATCCCGAGGCTGTGATTATTTGCAATGATGTCTCTTGCGGTATTGTCCCGGTTCAGGAAAATGAAAGAAAATGGCGTGAGCTGGTGGGAAGAGTGATGAGTGAATTAGCAAAAGCATCAAGTCAGGCAGTAAGGCTATTTTGTGGTTTGCCTATGAGGTTGAAATGAATGAAATTGTGTTGTTAAGACATGGTAAAACGCAGGCTACCGAGAAACAGTTCTATTGCGGACAAACCGATTTGCCGCTTAGTGAAAGCGGCAAGGAAGAGCTTTGTCTTCTGCGAAGGCAGAATATTTATCCTCCGTCCGTGGATAAGTTTTTCTCCAGCGGTCTTTTGCGTGCCGAGCAGACAATCGACGTCCTTTACGGTAAGGTTGAAAGAGTGGCTCTGCCTGATTTGAAAGAGTACAACTTCGGCCATTTTGAAATGAAAGGACACCTGGAACTTAGCGAACAAGACGATTATCAAGCTTGGATTAACGATAGTCTGGGCACGGTATCATGTCCGGGTGGGGAGAGTAGGAATGAAGTGAGGTCACGTGTCGCTAAAGGTTACGCCAAACTTTTGGAGAGTGTTTTGGCTGTGGAAAAGCAATTGGTTCTGGCGGTCTGCCATGGAGGTACCATCGCCGTCATTATGGATTTAATCAGACCTAATACAGATAATTTCGCCAAGTGGTTGCCAGCCCCCGGCAGAGGCTATTGGCTTCAATACCGAGATGGCTGCCTGCATGATTATCATCCAGTAAAGGAGGTACAAGTGTAAATAAGCATATAAGCAGTTGTTGCAAAGAAAATCATCAAACATTTTAGGAGTAAAAAATGCAAATTAAGAAGCAAATTCTAGCCATGTCATTAGCAGTGCTAATGCTATTGAGTGTTGCCATTACGGCGTGTCAGTCCGGTGTTACGGTTGATACCAGTGTTGATCGTGAAGGCAATCCGATTGTTGTCCCGGAAACAGTTGAGCGTATAATATCAATCGGCCCATCAAATACGGAAATACTGATTGCTCTTGGCTTAGCTGATAAGATTGTCGCGGCAGACTATTATTCCAGCAATGTGGAAGGTCTTCCGTCTGACATACCGCTATTTGTCAGTATAACCGAAGTCGATGGGGAGCAATTGATTGATCTTGAGCCGGATATTCTTGTGGTAACCGGTATGCATAAAGTGGGAGGTAATGACACTTTATCGCAAGTACAATTGATGGGTATTTGCGTGGCTTACATTCCGACAAGTAGCAGCATTGAGGGTATCAAAGACGACATAAGGTTTATCGCGACGGTGATGGGAGTGCAAGCCAAAGGGAATCAAATTATTTCCGACATGGAAAAAGAAATCAAAGCGCTGAGCGATATCGCTAAGAAGATTACAGATAAAAAGAGTATCTATTTTGAACTCGGAGACGCCTCATATCCCTATAGTGTTGGAAATAACACTTATCTGAATGAAATGTTGGAAATAATCGGCGCCGTAAATATCTTCGCCGATCAAGACGGTTGGCTAGCCCCTTCATCCGAATCAATTGTCGAAGCTAATCCGGACGTAGTATTTACGGTCGCATATTGGATGCTCGACCCGATTGATGACATTACTTCCCGGACAGGCTGGCAATCCATCACGGCGGTAAAGGATAGCCAAGTATACTTTGTTGATCCTGACCGCAGTCAACGACCAAGTCAATTAATAACTGAGGCCATGCGTGAAATGGCGAAGCTACTTTATCCAGACTTTTACAAATAGAACTAAACGAGAATGAAAAGTAAAGTCATCATAGTGGTAACTGTATGTTTGGCCGTAGTAACAATCGGTGTCGCTGTTGGTAGCGTAAACATACCACTATATGACGTAATCCGCATCGCGCTGAATAAGGTACTGGCCGTTGAGTTACCGCCCGATATCAAGAAAACAACGGTTGACATACTATGGGAGATGCGCTTGCCGCGTGCACTATTGGCGTTTATCGTGGGTGGTGCACTTTCGCTTAGTGGTGTGGTTATGCAGTCAGTTCTGCGTAACCCACTGGCTTCCTCTTATACTATAGGCGTCTCGTCCGGGGCCTCGCTGGGTGCGGGCATAATCATTTTGTACGGGATTAGCATACCATTTATCGGTACAATGACTTTGCCGCTGGTGGGATTTGTCTTTGGGCTAGTTACCATTTTACTGGCTATCACTTTTGCTTCACATATTGATCGACGAATGGAGAATAACACCATTATCTTGGTGGGTATGGTGTTTTCCCTTTTTGTTAACGCTATTACGACTCTGATGTCGGCTTTGTCGCGTGAGCACATTCAGCGCTTGGTTTTTTGGCAAATGGGGACTTTTTCTGGTAAGGGATGGGCGACGGTCTTCATTCTTGCGCCGATTGTTGTTGTCGGAGCAATGCTGATTATGTGTTTTAATCGAGAGCTCGACATAATGACATTCGGTGAGGAACAAGCTAAAACGATTGGTATTGATATAAAACGAGTCAAATGGACGCTACTGATTGCGGCGTCTGCCATTACTGGTAGCGCCATTGCTTTTGTGGGGGTAATAGGTTTTATTGATTTAGTTGTGCCACATGTCGTTCGGAAATTGTTTGGTTCCTCACATCGTATTGTCATACCAATTTCGATTTTGCTTGGCGGGGCTTTTATGGTTATTTGTGATTTAATCGCCAGGACCATTGTGACTCCGAGTGAGCTTCCGGTCGGTGCGATAACGGCCATAATTGGGGCACCGTTTTTTGCCTATATCTATTTTAGACGGAGAGCGGCAAAATGCTAAGCGTGAATGGGCTGTATGCCGGATACGGCAACGGTGATGTCATTAAAGATATTACTTTCAGTCTGATGGAGGGGGAAAGCTTGTCCATTATCGGACCAAACGGGTGCGGCAAAACAACCTTGCTGAGAGCTATCGCTAACATTTTGGCCCATCAAGGAACCATTGAAATTGATGGTAAAAGCATTGCCATGATGAAGCATAAAGATATTGCATTAAGAATAGCCATGCTTGGGCAGATTTCCGCGGTCTATTTTACTTATACAGTCTGGGATACGGTGATGATGGGACGTTATTTACACACCAAAGACCGAATATTTGGCTTGCCGTCAAAAACAGACACGGAGTGTGTCATGCATTGTCTTGAAACGGTGGGCTTGATGGATGAGAAAGAGCGGGGGATTATTGAGTTATCGGGTGGCCAACTGCAGAGAGTGTTTTTGGCACGCACACTGGCACAGGAACCGCAAATAATCCTTTTGGACGAGCCGACTAACCATCTTGATTTAAAGTATCAGATAGAGTTGGTTGAGTATTTGCGTCGCTGGGTAGCCGGTGGCAAACGCGCCGTAATTGGTGTTTTGCACGATATTAATCTTGCGTTACGTTTAGGTGATAATTTAATGGTGATGAAAGATGGCTGTGTACAGGTTTATGGTAAAACTACGGACATCATTAATGCTGAACTGCTGAAAAATACTTATGATGTGGATGTAGTTCAGTATATGCGAGAATCATTGAGGATATGGGAGAATATAAAGCATTGAGCCGCAACTGTCCTTGCTGGGCTTGTGATGGATTTTCCTTATGGATGATTGTTTCTGTCGCACTGAAAAATGTCCATTTTCTGGCATTTGGTCGGTAGAAAATATGCTCACCCTGCAACGAAACTCCGAGTAATCTGAGAACACTTCGCTTATTTGGCAATGTCAGCAGTGATTGTGGATTGAATATAGTCTAATGCCGAATTGATGGGAATCGCAAAGCCTAAACCTTCTACATCCGAACCGGTTGATTTTGCGTTAACAATGCCGACAAGTTCACCATAGAGGTTAAACAAGCCGCCACCTGAGTTTCCTGGGTTAACCGAGGCGTCTGTTTGCAGAAGCGTCATTATTTGCCCGTCAACTGAAATTTCGCGATTCAGAGCAGAAATAATGCCGGAGGTGACTGTTCCCCCCAATTTACCTAATGGATTGCCAATAGCTACTACGGTTTCTCCTACAATTAAACTATCTGAACTACCGAAAACAGCCGGTGCTAATCCGCTTGCTTCAATTTTTAGAATAGCTAAATCGTCTGTCTTACTGGAGGCAATAAGTGATGCCGTGTACTCAACGTCATGAACATAAACGCTGATTTTACTGGCACCGCTAATTACGTGTTCATTGGTTACGATGTACCCATCGTTGCTTACAATTACACCGCTTCCGGCACCAGAACTAACAAATGAACCAAATCTGCCATAAGTAGTGACCACTTCGGTGCTGATTTCAACTACGGAGTCTTTGGTTAACGCCGCTACCTCAGCAATACTTAATGGCGGTTCAGAGTGGTTTATTTTATCAACAGTTGTTTGTCCAGTGTTTCCATTGGAACCGGCTAATGCGGGTTGAGTATCCTGTCCAAGAATGTTATAAGCTAGGAACATGCCGCCAAAACCGGCCGCAGATGAACATAAAATGCATACTGAGACAAGTGCTAAGGCAAACTTTAAGCGGCTTGGTTTACGGCTGCTGGCAGAAGGCATCTCTGTGACCGCTTCGCTTGAGTAAATTCCATCGGGTGATGACCATAGACTTGTATTGAAATATTGGTCTGACGGAGCGTTATCTTGACAAACGGCATATGCACTGCCTTCTGTAACTAGCTGATCAGTAAACGGGGGTTCTGAGAATGACTGTTCGCTGACAGGTTGCTCAGTGACAACTTGCTCAATTAGTGGTTGCTCCATTGTTTGGTCAGGAAGTTTGTTTTGAAAGTTTTCTCTAACATTCTCATTTGAGTTTTGCTGTTCATTTTCATTCTCAAACATATGGACTCCTTTATAACTTGATATTATGTCCCGAACAGGTAACCCATGAAAGCTGAAGGGCTCTCAAGAAAGGACGTTGGGCGACTGAGTATGACTCAAAAAAATATCTTTGTTTCCAGCTTTCATAGGTTACCATAAACAGTATAAACACGAAACCTTGAAAGAAGCTTTAAATAAACTGACTTAAAACGCGATTGAAAAAGTTATGATCTCCTTTTGGTTGTGTTCCTTGATATCGACATTTAGTGTCCAAGACTGGCGCTCGGCCAGTGCGTGCAGTATGGAAAGGCCGAGCCCTGCTCCTTGGGTTAGCGAGCGTGAGCCACTACTGCGGTAAAACCGCTCAAATAGCAGTGAAAGCTCGCCCTTTTCAACTACATTTTGACTGTTGGAAACACCCAGAGTCGTTTTTGACAAGGTCTTTTCCAGGCTAATTGTGATTGTATCGTTGGGCAATGAGTGCTTAATTGCGTTGTCACAAAGTATGCCAATCGCTTGGCGAACCGCATTTTGGTCCCCTTTATACAATATGCCTTCTTTCACCGCGTAGGAAAATGTTTTGCCGTTTTCATATGCCACACCTTCAAACTCAAGCACGCTCATCATGACTGTTTGTGACAAATCAAATTTACTTTTGACTACCTTAACATTATTCTCGTCAATTTTGGATAGTGACAATAAATCGCTGACCATCACGCTCATTCTTTCTGTTTGTTCTTTGATAGTAGTGTTCCATTGATCGCGACTATCTTGATCGCAACTTTTTTGCGCAAGTTCAAGGCCGGCCGAAATAACGGTCAAAGGCGTTTTTAATTCATGCCCGGCTTCAGAAATAAAACGCTTTTGTTTATCAAGTGCGGCAGAAACCGGTTTTATTACCCAATACGACAGAAACCAAATAATTGCCAGTAAAACCAGTGTTCCCCCTCCGCCTGCCAGTAATACTGTGATAAACAGTTCATTGTACAAAGCATTTTCAATACCCATATCAATTATGGCAATGATTCTATTGCCGTACGCTTCTTTGACAAGAAATGCCAAATCCCCGATGTTCCCTTTAGTTTTATGCGTGTTAACGACTGACGTTACAAACTGAACTATTTCTTCTTCTGAGAACAAAGAGCCCTCAATGCGTATTCGAGTTATTGTAAAGCTTGAATTTACCTCAACAGTAAACCCGCGTACATTATTGAAGCGATCAGGGAAGCTTTCCACAAGAGGTCTTGATGGGAAAGGACGATCTTGCTCAAAATCGCTCACCATTTTTTCAAGAGCGCTGGCAGTTGCTTCGGTATTGCGCGAATATGTTGAAAGCAGTATTATGCCGCAAAAAACAGCAATGATGACTGACACAATGGTTGCCATTACTACGAAGAAGTGCAACCTGGCTCGGTTAATCATGTGTTGCTCCGTCTGATATGAGTGTGTAACCAATGCCGCGAACGGCTTTTATTCTGACCGTGGATTGAATGGCGGATAGTTTCTTACGCAAGAAAGAAATGTAGACTTCGCTATTATTATATTCTGATTCATTATCATAGCCCCATACCCTTACAATCAGTCGTTCTTTCTCGGTTATTCCTTTACAGTTAAGTAAAAGCATTTCCATGATTTTGTATTCGGTCGAACTGAGTTTGACGGTATTGGCCTTCGAGCGTAGGTTCAGGGTGATTTTGTCCAGCACCAAGTCTCCGTATTCAAGCTGGTCACCGTTGAAATCGGCCGGCCTTCTTGTCAGTGCACGAACTCGGGCGACAAACTCACTTACGGCAAATGGTTTGGTTAGATAGTCATCTGCTCCCAGATTTAACCCGCTTACTTTGTCCTCGACTTCCCCTTTCGCGGAAAGAAAAAGCACTGGTGTTGTCAGCCCATTGCTACGGATTTCCTTGATAACTTCATAACCGTTCATTTTGGGCATCATCACGTCAAGTATGATTAAGTCGTATTGTGCGTCTAACGCATAATCTGCCGCATCACGTCCGTTGAAGACCACGTCGCTATGGATATTATGGCGCTGCAATAATTCTTGCAACATAGTGGCCAACGGTTTTTCGTCATCGGCAATCAAGACTTTCATTATTTTAGTGTACCATCATCAGCTTGGCTTATCACAACCATCCCAATTGCAACACACCGTAATATCCGTCTGCCAAGTCGTATTCATCTTACTTTGCCAGTACTGGTAGTCGTGCTCTGATTGTGCAAAAGAATCCTTTGTATATTCAGCTATTTTCCTTGAAAATAGCTTGAACTCCTGGGATGAGACCAAACGATAACATCGGGACAAGCAAATTATATATTTAAGCGAGTGCTAATTATTGACATTGAAATGACTCTCATTAATGGCTCTGAATAGTGCATCCACTTTCTTCTCATCTTTGTTCCCTGCAGCGTTTTCTATACCGGTCATAACATCGATTATTTGCGCGCGGGATGAATTAATCATTTGCACCACGTTATCAGGGATTATTCCACCTGCCAATATCACAGGACAGTGAACAGCATTTTGAACAAGGCGGAAAAGGGCAAGGTCGGCCGGGCCACTCTCAACAATTCTTTCTGGCGTGCGCGGATCGAGTAGCAAAGCATAAACACCAGCATGACAAAAGGCTTTGGCATTCTTTTCTAGGTCAGCAACATCAGGAAAAAGTGTTTTGATGATTCGGATACCATACTTATTTAATGCCCTGACAAGGTAGGCAGTGTCATCAAGCGTTTCGCGGTAGTGCAGTTGAACATAGTCAGGTCGAATTGCTAAGGCAATCTGCTTGATATTCTCCTTCGATCCTCCGACAACAATACAACTCTCTGTAGGTTTGTAAACGGCAGATAATAGTTCTTTGGCGGTGTCCACACTGACATTCCAAGGTACGGGTTTGGGGTATTCAACAACAACTCCTACAATATCAGCCCCGTAATGAATACACATCTGTACATCTTCCATTCGTGTCAGACCGCACAGTTTAATTTTCGGTCTCATTTTCATTATTCCTTTCAATGCAAAGCGACTTATAGGCTAATTCGATATTATCGGCTTGCCACAGATATGTACCGACAAGTACGGCGTTGGCTTTGGCTTTCACCGCAGTTCGTACATCTGCTGGCGAGGTAATGCCACTTTCACTTATTAAAAGGACTCCCTGTGGAGCATATGGCGCAAGAGAGGCGGTCATCTGTGGACCGCCTCCATCCTTCTCAAGTTCCTTGATATTACGATTATTGATTCCGATTATACGGGTGCTCAACGATCTGGCAAGCAACATCTCTTCTTTGCTATGAACTTCTACCACTGTCTCGAGGCCGAGTGAAAGTGCCTTCTCACATAGTGTAAGTAAATTATCAGTTTGATTGATAGCGCAGATTAGGAGTACCGCTGAAGCTCCGTTCTTTTTCGTTTCCGCCAGCATCTCAACATCGGTAATGAAGTCCTTGCATAGTATTGGCACGTCAACAGACTTGCTAACAGTGCGCAAAAGTGCCAAACTGCCGCCAAAGTGTTCCGTTTCAGTTACTACTGATAGTGCAGTCGCACCATAGCTGATGAATTGACGCGCTACTGTAGCCGGGTCTCGGTCGCGCAGTAGTGGCCCAACCTTGGGGGAAACACATTTGATATCCGGTATGACAGTTACTTTTCCGCGTGCGTTTTGGCGCGCAATCGCGGAAAAGTACTGGCCTTCCTGACATTTTTTCATGCCATTGCCTCAAAACTATTCGACATTTGCTTAAGATCTTGCAGTTTCTTTAATGCCGCTCCGCTGTCAATTAACTCACCGGCCAAAGTAATGCCCATTTTGATACTATCCGCTTTACCTCCGACAACCAATGCACAAGCTGCATTTAGCAGAATAGTGTCACGTTTGGCTCCCATGATTTTGCGGGCAAACACACCATTAATTGTCTGCGCGTTTTCTGACGGTGTCCCGGTCTTGATCTCGCCAAGTGAACATCTGTTAAGCCCCACGTCCTCCGGGCTGATTTCAAAAGTGTTCACTATACCGTTTTGCAGATGATTGATACGTGTTTTGCCAATTAGAGAGACTTCATCCAGTCCGTCTAACCCGTGAACAAACATGGCATTGGTATAGCCCAATTCTTTGGCTACGTAAGTGACCGTATCCAGCAGGTCAGGTTTATATACTCCCAGCAGATGTCTGGGGGCAAAAGCCGGGTTAATAAGCGGGCCAATAATGGAGTAGAAAATTGTTTTTATTCCGAGGTCCTGTTCGGGAGGGAGAACTTTCCCCATTACCGGGTGAAAGAGCGGCGCGTAGAGAAAAGCGATGCCGATTTCTTCAATCATATGTTCGACATGGCTAGGCTTGAGATGGATATTGACCCCCAATGCTTCCAATACATCTGCACTGCCGGAGAGACTTGCGATGGAACCACTACCGTGTTTGGCGATTTTAATTCCGGATGCCGCGGCCACTATGGCAGTGGCAGTGGAGATATTGAATGTGGAAAGCCCGCCACCGGTTCCGCAGGTATCCATCATTTCCTCAGTCACATTTGGTTTTAGCGGGACACAGTTAGCTCGCATGGCGCGGGCGATGTGAGAGATTTCATGAAGGGATGCTCCCTTCATGAGTAAAGCCACTTGAAAGCCGGCTATTTGCACGTCACTGACTGTTCCTTCGTTAATGGCGGTGATCAGAGCGAATATTTCCTCTTCGCTCAGTTCTTGATGAGTAGTTATTTTTGCTAATACTTCTTTATACATTTATATGTTCCTTAATATTTATTTTTGAATTTTGTTTTCGTTAATGGCCTGTCTAATTTTTCGTCCCAGTCGCCAGATCTCATCCACACTGTCGCGACCATATTTGGCAATTACTTTTACGAAAGAACTACCAATAATTACCCCGTCGGCGTAATTTGCCACTTGACGAGCTTGCTCAGCCGTTGAAATACCAAATCCTACACAACAAGGTATGCTGGAGACGTTGCGTACTTGTTCAATCATCAGTTTGGCACTGTCGTCAAACTGATGGCGTTCACCGGTTACACCCAGCGAAGATACACAATACAAAAAACCACTGGAAGCGGAGGCAATTCTAGCAATTCTGCTTTTTGAAGTTGGGGCAATCAGTGAAATAAGCGTAATTTCATTTTGATTACATTGCTCGTAGAGTTCATCCCTTTCTTCAAACGGTAAATCAGGTATAATCAATCCGTCTACTCCGCACTCTGCGCAGTGTTTGGCGAACTTATTGTTGCCATAAACGAAGACCGGATTGTAATAAGTCATGAAGACTATCGGTACGTCAATTTTAGCGCGTACACGTTCAACGAGTTCAAATAGCCAATCAACCGTGCAACCGGCTTTCAGTGCGCGCTGATTGGCTTGCTCAATAACGGGACCTTCAGCAATCGGATCAGAAAAAGGAACTCCGATTTCAATAATGTTGGCACCTGCGTTGTGCAAGGCATAAAGCAACTTCTCACTGGTCTCAATATCCGGATCCCCTCCCGTAATATAAGGAATGAAGGCTTTTTCATGTAAAAATGCTTGTTCTATCTTATTCATAAACTGTTTTTCCTCTGTATCTGGCTACTGCGGCGACGTCTTTATCGCCACGACCGGATAACGTTACGACTATAATTTTGTCTTTTCCCAAAGACTGAGCGTAATGTTTTGCGTATGCGATAGCATGGGCACTCTCGATTGCGGGAATAATTCCTTCAGTTCTGCTGAGATACTCGAAAGCTTCCAGTGCCTCATCATCCGAAACTGGAACATAACGCGAACGTCCGGCGTCAAAAAGACCGGCGTGTTCCGGGCCGACACCGGGGTAATCCAAGCCCGCCGAAATCGAATAAACAGGAGCGATCTGTCCGTACTTGTCTTGGCAAAAATAAGACTTCATGCCATGAAAAACGCCAACGGTTCCATTGGTAAGAGTGGCGGCATTTTCGGCAGTACGTATTCCCTTGCCACCGGCCTCACACCCGATCAACTCAACAGTTTCGTCGCCAATAAACTCATAGAAAGAACCGATAGCATTACTACCACCACCGACACAGGCAATTACTGCGTTGGGAGACCTATTTTCGACGTTCATGAGTTGTTCCTTAATTTCGCGCCCGATAACGGCTTGGAAGTCACGTACAATTGTGGGGAAAGGATGTGGTCCCATCACTGAACCTAAGCAGTAGTGAGTATCTGATATGCGACTGGCCCATTCACGCATCGTGGCATTTACCGCATCTTTCAATGTGCCGGTACCGGATGATACGGAATTTACTTTGGCTCCCAGAAGTTCCATTCGATAGACATTCAAGGATTGGCGCTTAATATCTTCGCAACCCATGAAGATTTCGCATTGCATGTTCATTAACGCGGCAGCGGTGGCGGTGGCTACCCCATGTTGGCCGGCACCGGTCTCGGCAATCAGCCTGGTTTTACCCATCTTTTTGGCCAGCAATGACTGTCCTAAGACGTTGTTGATTTTATGAGAGCCGGTGTGGTTTAAGTCCTCTCGTTTGAGGTATATTTGGGCTCCTCCCAAATCACTCGTCATCTTGGCGGCGAAATACAGTAGCGATGGTCTGCCGGCATATTGTTTTAGCAAAAGATTGAGTTCTTCAAGGAAGTCAGGTTTATGGCACCAGTAGTCATATGCTGTTTCCAATTCCAGAACGGCGCTCATTAGCGTTTCCGGTATATATTGTCCACCGTATTTGCCGAATTTTCCTTTAACCATGTGCCCTCCTTTGTGAATACCCCTATAAATGCAAAAATCCCCGGCAATGCATTTAACATTGCCAGGGACGAATACAAAGATATCCGCGGTACCACCCTGATTCACGATTACTCGTGCGCTTTGCAGAGTACAATCATACTCTCAGCAACTAACGCTTGCTCGCTCGTCGTGGAATACTTGACACTGCTGTCTTTGACCACGCCCTCAACGACCCATTTGACATCCCACATTTCCAACCCGGCTCTCAGCAACCCAGGCTCTCTGTTATGGCGTGTAAATGCCGTTACTCTCGTCTCAACGGTTTGGACTATAATGACTCATTGCGGAAACTTTGTCAAATTGTTGCGTAGCATCAAACTAAATAGCACCTAAATAGCAATTCTTGAAATATAATATTCTCACTTTTACTCGACCATGCCCATGAACACACAAGCGTATGCTCACTTATTTCTCACGTGTAGTCAAGCCGCTAACCGGTACATTAAGCGGTTGTCCATTGCTAAAAATATTCTTATCTGTTTTAGCGGTTTTGCTTGCTGTTTACCTCTTTATCAAGTGACTTTGATAGTAACAACCATAACCTGCAAGAGTTGTAAGCTATACTTCTTATCTTGCTTTTCTTTTTGCGGGGTTAGTAGTAAGAAGATTCTTTTTCTTTGGCTACCGAAAATGAAATAAGGCCTCCATATTTCACGTTTTCAAAGCTAAAAGAGGCCTTCTGACTGGTAGGGTATTTTGCCCAGAGTTGTTGTATTAATTGAGGCTTTTTGGATTTTGCCAAATTTATTTTGATTTCATCAAGGGGTTATGGCTCTACGGCCTATATTCATACAAAAAGCTTTATTGATGTCATCGGTAATCTCGTCGGCATAATCAAAGAGCCAAATGTTTTGGTCAAGGTGACTGCAGGCTACTTTACGCAAGGTTTCCATTATCTTGGCAATGGAATCAGAGTACTTATTTTGCAGGTCATCTAGGTAGCCGATTATCTGAACAGCGCTATAATTTGACAAAAACATTTAGGCACAAAGCATGATTTTTCTGTGCCTAGCTTTCAGTTTATCATTTCGAAGCTGTAGCCGAAGAGACGAGATTGTTCACAATAATATAGTTATATGATATAGTGATAGCATCAAATATGGAAGTGCTATTATGCCAAAATGCAAGAATTGCCAGTCGCAACATATTGTGAAAAGCGGCAGAGCTAACAAGAAACAGCGGTACCATTGCAAAGATTGTGGATATCACTTTACCGAAGGTGATGGCCGAACGAATGATAGAATTGCCGCCAAGAAAGCTTTGTGTGTCATCCTCTATTTGCTGGGCAAGGCTTCATTCCGTACGTTGGCCAAGATAATTAATATCTCTCCGTCTCTTGCTTATCGTTGGATTGTGGAGTCCGGAGCAAAAGTGCCGGGTGAAGAGGTTTCGGGTGATATTAGACAGATGGAGTTTGACGATATATGTCATTTTATTAACTCAAAAAATGCTGGTTTTGGATCATCAAGACTGTTGACCGTCGCAAACGGAGAACTGTGGCCTGGGTGCTCGGCGGTTGTGATAGTACAACCTCCAGGAGACGTTGCGAGAAAGTTAAGCATTTGAAAGCCTGCATTTTCAATGCGGCGTATTACCGATAAGCACGGTACCGCCATTTTTGGATAGACCAACAACAATACGCGGTGTAACTTGGGCAGATTCACCAAATGGGCAAATGTTGTGTCACAGAAAGAGTAGATGGCAGATTGGTCATTGAAGCTATGGCAAGCATTGATCGGTGAAGAGGCGTTTTGGGCATTACAGAATAGCGTATTAGATATATATCGGTATACAGTATTGTTCAATTGACCGATACATGATGTACATGCTATCATTGGGCATATTCAAGGTAAATACATTCGGTAGCAACTCTATGTCAGCTCTAGCTGAGCTTTATCAAAGCATTTGTAATTGTCAAAAATGTGACATTTCTCTAACTCGGACCAAAGCGGTGCCTGGAGAGGGAGCCGATAATGCAGAAATTATGTTTGTCGGTGAGGCTCCGGGGTGGCATGAAGATCAACAGGGACGGCCGTTTGTCGGGGCCGCCGGACAGTTTCTCACTCAACTGATCAAGTCGATCGGATATGAGCGTGAGCAAGTTTATATTACCAATGTGATTAAAACGCGGCCGCCCAATAATCGCGACCCATTGCCAAACGAAATTACTAATTGTTGGCCATATTTAGAGCGTCAGATTGAAATCATTAATCCTCAGATGATTGTGACATTAGGGCGCTTTTCCATGGGATTGTTCATGCCGGGCAAAATTATCAGCCAAACCCATGGGACATCAATCAAGAAAGATGGCAGACTTTATTTTGCCATGTATCATCCGGCGGCGGCGTTGCATCAAGGAAGCCTGCGCAGTGTTATTCAATCCGATATGTTAAAAATTCCTGCGCTATTGGCTGAATTGAAAAAAGAAAAAGAGCACGTACCGACCAGTCATAAGGCCGAGGATGGATTCGTGCAAGCAAAATTATTTTAAGGAACATAAATGACAAAAGGAAAATTAAAAATAATTCCATTGGGTGGATTGGGCGAAATCGGCAAAAACATGATGGCCGTTGAATACGGCGATGATATTGTAGTGATTGACGCCGGGTTGATGTTTCCCGATGAAGAAATGCTGGGTATTGACTTGATAATTCCGGATACCAGCTATCTTGAAGAGAATAAAGCCAAAGTGCGTGGCATTGTAATTACCCACGCGCATGAAGATCACATCGGGGCTTTGCCTTATGTATTACCTTTACTAAACGTGCCGGTTTTTTGTACGAAGCTGGCGAAAGGGTTAATATCAGTTAAGCTTAAAGAGCGTCACATACTGGCGCAAACCAAGATTAATGTCATTGCCCCGGGAGGTCATTTTAATTTGGGGCTCTTTACGGTGGAATTCTTTCCCGTGTGCCACAGCATACCTGACTCGGTCGGTCTTATTATACGGACCCCTTTAGGTGTTATTGTACATACTGGCGATTTCAAACTAGATTATACCCCTGTGGGAGGACAACCAACCGATTTATCACGCTTGGCACAGATAGGTGCTCAAGGGGTATTGCTCTTGATGGCGGACTCAACTTATGCCGAACTTCCCGGTTATACTCCGTCTGAGCAGGTGGTTGGCAACGCGATTGACAATATAATTGCCAACGCCCCGGGGAGGGTAATGGTAACGACTTTTGCTTCTCTCATATCACGATTGCAACAAGTCATTGATGCCGCTGCCAAACACGAGCGACGCGTTTTTATTGTTGGACGCAGTATGACAGACAATGTTCGTATCGCCTCCGATCTGGGTTATTTGAAACTTCCGGCCGATGTTATGGGACGGATGGACGAATTGTCTCGTACACCGCATGATAAGACTGTGGTAATTACTACCGGTAGCCAAGGCGAGCCTACTTCAGGTTTGGTACGCATTGCCAGTCGTGCCAACCAGCACCTTTCCATTGTACCCGGCGACACGGTGATATTCTCAGCGTCCCCAATTCCCGGGAACGAGTCGCTGGTGAATCGCACCATTGATAGTCTTTTCAAACAAGGAGCGCAGGTATTTTACGGAAACCGCACACAAGCGCACGTGCATGGGCATGCCAGCCAAGAAGAATTAAAACTGATAATGAGCCTCACCAAGCCCAAATACTTTGTACCGGTGCATGGCGAATATCGGCATTTAACTTTACACGCTAAGCTGGCACACTCAATTGGAATCCCGCTAGCTAACACGTTTGTGTTAGAGGATGGAGATGTCTTATCGCTGGATTCAAATGGGGGTAAAATTGGTGCCAAAGTCCCGTCAGAGAATGTTTATGTGGATGGTTTATCGGTGGGTGATGTTAACAGTGCCATACTTCACAATCGACGAATATTATCACGGGACGGAGTGGTGGCGATTACCATTGTTACCAACAAACACACGGGTAGATTAGTTGGTCGTCCTGCGATTGTTTCACGGGGATTTGTGGATGTTGCCGAAACAAGTGATATACTGGATTCAGCGTGTGCTTTGGCGGCGGAGTTCCTAAATAAGGAAGATAATCACACCAAGGGGCGTGGTGTAATTGATAACGAACTGAAAAATGCTTTGGACAGGTTCTTTTATGAAAAAACAAAGCGTCGCCCGATGATATTATTGGTTCATGTAAAGGTGTAGAGGGCTGAAATGGCAAAAAAACAAACTGTGAAAACGCAAGAGAGCAAAACTGCCAAAATAGTTAATCCTGTCAAGAAGTGGCTGCTGCGACTGATTGGTTTTGTATTGATTGTGAGTCTGGTGACGCTCATTTTCTGGCTCTGGAAGGAAAATATAATCGGGAAATTTATGGACGGGGCATACGGACTGCTCGGCTGGGGTATTATCCTCATCATGATTGCCATTATTGTCACGCTGTGCATACTTTTCCGCGAAAGATTGGCTCCCTTCGCAAAACGCTGGACTCTCAATTATTGGTATCGCTGGTTGGGCGGAATTGTGGTCGGGATAATCATTTGGGGAGTGTTTGGTTTTTCTTCGTTGGGCGGCAGTGTCGGAAAGAGTATTGTTGGCAACAATGTCTTTATCGGTATTTTACGCTTGTTATTGCTGGCGATTATGGCTTTTGTACTGCTTCTTCCCGCCATTGCCTGGCGTTTATTGAAAAAAATGGCTTTGGCAGTGAAAGGATTATTCAAGGCCCCTATGAGAACGCCAGTGGATGTCAGCAATGCCGCGGAAGCAAAAAAATTCTCCAATAGACAAGGCAATATTACCAGCGGGTCTTTGGTGCAGAATGAAAAAATAGCGCCTTCCCAACAACCAAGAACAGGAATGCTTATCGCCAGTCAGGAAACTGAGAAACAGCTCAGCAAACCGGCCGGCAAAAAATCAGATATACCGCAGATTGGCGGAAATAAGCAGGTCGCTCAGGATATTTGGCGGAAGTATGGTCTATCTCCCAATGCCGTTGAAGTCGATGGATGGAAATTGCCTCCGATTGATTTGCTGGACCAGTCACAGGAATTGGATTTTGGTGATGCCGATAATAATAAACGGGCTGCCATTATTGAAGAAGCGCTGGCC
>WRNG01000010.1 GCA_009776735.1 Dehalococcoidia bacterium
TATGCCCTGTTCAAATAGTTCCCAACTTAGTGTAATCCGTGTCGTATTTTTCATGTCCATGATTTTACATGGACTGGCGGATATTTACGGAAACATTGCGATTATTTGACATTTTTATCATCATGTTAAATAATCTGATTAATGGAATCCCGCACACCTCTAATAAACATTTGTTTATTATGTGTCCAAAGCGGGGTCATTTTTAGAGTAGCATTGACTATGGGGTAAGGTCACAAACAATAATTAAAAGGAGAGGGGCGGTTTGTTTAGTTACTCCTCTCCTTTGTTTAACTGTATAATATATTACTTCCGTCTAACCGCAGTAACTATCCAGCCACAGGCGGCTATTACGGATATTGTACCCAGCATACCAACGATAATCCACTGCTGAGTATGGCGAATATGCATTGGAAAGACATAGCTAAACCGCTTAGGAATCACTCTTGAGTACACTAAGAAAAACTTCTTTAGGGACTTCTACTTTGCCAATTCGTTTCATTTTTTCCTTGCCTTCCTTTTGTTTCTCCAGCAGTTTCCGTTTACGTGTAATATCTCCGCCATAGCATTTAGCCAAAACGTCTTTTCGGTTGGCTCCGATGTCAACTCTGGCCACAATTCTTCCTCCAACCGTGGCTTGAATGGGTACTACAAACAATTGTTTGGGGATTTCACTTTTAAGTTTATGAACTAACGAACGTCCGACATCTTGAGCTTGATCGGGAGTAACAATACGCGAGAAAGCATCAACCAGAACATCATTGACAAGGATATCTAATTTAATGAGGTTTGTGTCACGATACCCGAGAAACTCATAATCTAGGGAAGCATATCCTTTGGAGCGGCTTTTTAAAGCATCATAGAATGTGGTAAGCATATTTCTAAGTGGCATTTCGTAATCAAGCCGCACCCTTTGGTTTTCTTCACTTCCCATAGTCATGCCGATAAACTCGGTATGTATGTGAACGCCTCCGCATTCTCGCTCAAGGTCCATAATCGGTCCAATGAAACGAGCAGGAGTAATTATTGATAGTTTTACCCATGGTTCTTCCATACGCATAATTTGCGCTTGCGGAGGCATTTCTCCAGGATTAACAACTGTGATTTGTTCCCCGTTTGTTTTAGTAATGAGATATTTCACGCCTGGCGCTGTCACAACAAGATTAAGCCCGAACTCGCGCTCAAGTCTTTCGTAGACGATGTCTAGGTGTAACAAACCTAAGAATCCACACCGAAAACCATGACCTAGTAATGGACTGTTTTCCATCTCATAGAATAATGAGGCATCGTTTAGTTTTAGCTTCTCCATGGCCTCACGCAAATCACTATAGTCATTAGCAAGTGTCGGATAGATACCAGCAAAAACCATTGGTTTAGCTGGACGATACCCGGGAAGAGGAGTTGTCGCGGAGTTAGAGACTGATGTTAGTGTGTCACCTACCGGCGCTTCGCCAACTTGTTTCAAACCCGTAGCGATGTACCCTACCTCACCGCACTTGAGCGATTCAACCGGACATTCATGCGGATTGAAATAACCCACTTCGATAACTTCCAGTTCGGTACCGGTAGCCATGAATTTAAGACGATCTGACTGCTTAATACTCCCATCAATTACCCTCAGGTAGGCGATTACGCCTTTGTAGCGGTCATAATACGAATCAAAAATAATGGCACGCATGGGAGCATCCGAAATACCTGATGGCGGTGGAATTTTACTTATGATAGTTTCAAGCAGCTTGTCAACCCCAGCTCCAGTCTTTCCGGAAATCTGGAGTGTTTCATCCACTCCATAACCCAATACAGTTTTTATTTCTGACATAACGCGCTCAGGATCAGCACCTGGTAGATCCATTTTGTTCAAAGACGGAATTATTTCGAGATTATGCTCCATAGCAGCATACACATTAGCCAATGTTTGGGCCTGTATACCTTGTGTGGCATCAATTAGAAGTACCGCTCCGTCGCAAGCGGCTAGTGTACGGGAAACCTCATAAGAAAAATCGACGTGCCCAGGGGTATCTATTAAATTTAATAAGTATAAATTGCCGTCAACGGCACGGTAGTTTAATCGTATGGCCTTGGCTTTAATGGTAATGCCACGTTCACGCTCAAGCTCCATACTGTCCATAACCTGTTCCACCAGTTCCTCTTGGCGCATTGTGCCGGTGCATTCAATAAGGCGATCAGCCAAAGTGGATTTACCATGGTCAATATGGGCGATGATGCAAAAATTGCGTATTTGTTCTTGTTTGATTGCTTCAGACATCTAATAAAATGTACCATAATTGAGCCGTTAAATAAAAGAAATTCATTTTTACGCGCTTATGATTTCTAATGATTTTGCTAAACAGGGAAAATAGCCTTATCACTTTAATAGAATGGACTTTTTCAGAATGGAAGTGCTAACATGGTATAAGAACCATACATAAATTTTGTCACAAAACGATGTTTTCTATTAATTAATCTCTGAGGATAGATGATGAAAGGTAACCAAAAGCGCAATAGAGAAGTTTGGGCTTTATTGGCTATATTTCTGATAATAATAGTCCTTATTTCCGCATTACCCCCGCTGGTGTGCTCTAACGTATAGGTTAAGGCAGTCGATCCTCTAATATTCACTGTACGCTATGACCCAAACAATGCGTCATCCGAAACCGCTCCGCTTGATACAAACCATTACTTACTTAATAGCCTTGTTATTGTTCAAGAGAATGCTGGAGAGTTATATCGTTTCGGCTATAAATTTGCCGGGTGGGCGATGAGCGCCACCCAAGCAATCATGGCGTTAACCGACGACACCGTGCTTTATGCCGTATGGATAGCTCTCTACAGTGTTACTTATAACGGAAGCGGCAACACCAGTGGCACTGTGCCTAAAGATACGGGGCAATACGATAACTGATGAAGAAGATAATCGCCTTCTAGCGGCCTTGCATGGTGTGCCAAATGCGTATTGGTACAGGCTTTTTAATTACGGCGATGTTTGTCCCCAACCAGAAAAAAACTTCCTGACACAGGCATTAACATCATACTAAAAATCGCCAAAAGACTTCGTTAGCAAGTAATCTTCCGCGTCGTGTGAGGCGGATACTATCATTTAACTTTTCTAAAAGGTTATAACTTATACACTCCTCAATTTGAGTTTTGAAACGCTCGTAAATATCAATGTCATAACTGAATAAAAAGGTGCTCCTTGAAACACCTTTATTCAATCTAAGTCCTAATATTATCCCTTCCGACAATGCCGTTAAGGGCTCAATTGATTCGATTGATTTACATGGTAGAGTATTACGCGATAAACTGTCTAAGTACTCATCAAGGTTGTCAGTGTTGGCAATGCGCTTGTTACCATGGAAAGAGTGTGCTGCTACGCCCAAACCGATATAGGGCGTACGTATCCAATAAGCATTGTTATGGCGACTATAGTAGCCCGGAAGCGACCAGTTTGAGATTTCATATTGTTGAAAAGAACTGTCCGCTAAAATATCCGTGGCGATTTCATATTCGCACGCTTGTTGTTCATCATCTAAAGGGGCTAGTTTCCCTTGTTTGATCTGCTCATATAGGCTAGTTCCTTCCTCCAAAGTTAGTCCGTAGAGAGATAGATGTTGTACACCTGTCCTAATAGCTTGACTTACAATTTGTCGCCACTCGCTGATTTTACGACCTGGCACACCGTATATTAAGTCCAAACTTATATCGTCGAATCCGGCCTTTTGCGCCATTTTGATTGATTCAACAGCCTCATTTGCATTATGTAGACGCCCTAATATGGCTAAGTCATGCTCGTGAAAGCTTTGCACTCCTAAACTTAGACGGTTGATACCGCTTTGCTTTAGAGACAGTAGTGTTTTCATGTTAATTGAAGAGGGATTAACTTCCATTGTAATTTCGCAATCAGGTAAGAACTGGTATTCAAATTGTAGAGTTTTGATTAAGGTAAAAATTGATGACGGTGGCAATAGGTTTGGTGTACCTCCGCCAAAATATACTGTTTGGATAGTACTATTCTCAATCGGCCTTAATTTCATTTCGTTAATAAGTGCTTCGGTGTAGCGAGGGATATCTTTTTCACGCTCACAATATGTAATAAACGAGCAATAAGCACAACGACGTAAACAGAAAGGAACGTGAACATAAACGGAAAGTGGCTCTTTCATTCTATCAGCCTGTAGTTAACCAAACGTAGCAAGGCTAAAGTGATTTGAACAGAACAAACACCATGAGCATGCTAATCAGCCCCATAAAAGCTATCGGAGGTATGGCTGGCATGGGTTTACCTTTTAATACCTTACTCTGAATAAGGTAGGCAAGCCCAACTCCTGACAGGCAGAGTAGCGCAACCAACAGGGCCGACCGTAAACCACGTGCTAAAAATACCGAGGCTGTCAGGAGCAAAGGGAAAGCAATATCACCTCCGCCCAGAAGCGAGAAATCGCGCTCATCTGTTTTGGTTTCAGCAACTTCACTGAGCTCAACATGCTGTATTTTTGTATTTAGATCAGATATTTGGGTCGGCAAAACAAAGGCCGGCAAAGCTGAACCCTGTGACATCTTGTTAGCCATCCACATCATGAAACCAAAACGCACTGCCAAAATATCATATATAGCCAAAGCACCAAGTAATATCATAGCTGTCCATGGTGATAAAAACCGTCCAAATATTGAGGCCATACTGGCCACCGCAATAAGTAAAGCTAAATTGTGTAACCACATGCGCGGTTTGAATAGCCAGTTAATTCCAACAGTTAGACCAATAATTGCTGATAATACAATTCCGATTACATTAGGTATATATCTGGGGCCAAGAACATAGCTTCTACCGAAAATGTTAAGGATAGCTTCTCCATCACCCAGAATATGAACAAACAAATTGGGAAGATAAAATACACACAGGATGAAAATTCCCCAAGCGAACAAAAGAGCGAAAATAGAACGGAAGACAAACTTTAGTGCCGACAATGGAATAAAAAACAAAATAAGGCTAATAACAATGATCAAACCAGCGAAATAAAGGATAATCGGTAGTAATGAACTGGGTGCCGGAACCTCTGGAATATAGTCACCACCGGGGCTTGTCGTTGGCGGAGAAGGGATAAAGATGATTTGATCAGAAGGCGGCTGCGGTGGAACATATATATCGTTATCGTTTAAAAAAGGTTCAATGCGCGGTGTGATGGCGAACATCACACATTGTGCGAACACAAAAAAGATAATACTCCAGTAGACGGGCTTTAGACGCAATTTTCTCATTTGGCTAACATTTTAACTTAAAACATATTAAAAGAAAAATCAATGATAATCAAAGCATATTTTGGAAACTGTCCATTTGGTATAAAGTACGATAGTGTTCATATTTAGCCCACAACTGTGAGTGGGTGCCATCCATGATGATATGACTGTTCTCCAAAAAAACAATGCGGTCCATCTGCTCCATTCCTCGCAAGTGATGAGTTATCCAAAGTAGTGTTGTCTGACTAAACCCAGACAGAATAGTCCTAATCAACTTTGCCTCAGTACGTGGGTCAAGCCCTACTGTAGGCTCATCTAGTATTACAACTGGAGTGTTCTTTAACATAATTCGAGCCAAAGCTATTCGCTGTCTCTCGCCACCAGAAAAACGTGCTCCAGCCTCTTCCACCGCAGTATCCAGTCCATGAGGTAGAGTTTCGATTAATTCTCTTAGCCCTGATTGTTCTATTGCTGCTTCCAATTCCTGCCTACTGGCATGTGGCGAACCAAGGGAAATATTATTACCAATGGTTGTATCAAATAGATAAGGTTTCTGGTTTAATACACCGACGATAGAGGAGATTTCATGCCCAAAGTGGCTAGAAGATACACCATTAAGTAAGACCTCCCCACTTGATGGAGTAACATCACCTCGAATAAGTGCGCTAAGCGTTGATTTACCCGTCCCACTGGCTCCGAGTATCGCAATTTTTTCGCCGTTGGCGATGTGTAAGTTAATATCATGGAGGATTTCCTTTTCTGGTTGATAATGAAAAGAAACCTGTTTAAATTCAATCGTTACTCCCGCAGTTAAGTTAAATGAGGAGAGGGCAATAGTGCTAGCAGGTTGTGGAACCTCCAATGTTGACAAACGTTTAACCGAATCCTCATAAAGGGGGATGTTTCCGCTTGCTTCTGGTAAAGGTGCGAATGCTTCGATTAAAGGAAAAACTGCCAAAACAAAGGCAGCAATATAGTTAACCTCAATTCTATTATTAATCACAAGCATATTACTCCAAATAAGTAAAACACAAAGGATTGCTAGAGAAAATAATTGCCAGGTAAAATCTCTTCTTCTCGAAAATGATCTGCTTCGCGATAAATGAAATCGCGAACAATCATCAGTTTGCTCATAAGAAGAAATAAAACTCTCGCTACGACCACTGTACAGTAAGTCCCTCATTCCTAAAACGGCATCTGTTAGTGAAGTATATAATTCATGGCGTATTTCCTGTTGTTTAACCAGTCTTGCTCCATTTATCGCATAAGATAAAAGAGGAACAACTATAATCATTACAACAAGTAGCACAAGCATTAATAAGGCTAAAGCAAGCGAAAATGCTCCTAACACAACTACCACCACCACAAAGAGCAAAAGGGATACTATAAAAGGGAAAATAATTCGTAAATAGAAGTTTTGAAGATGCTCAATGTCATCGGACAGTATGCTGAGGATGTCACCCGTTCTATGCATATTGCGTATACTTAATGATTTAGCTTCAAGCGCCCTATAAAGAATCGCTCTCAATTTTGATGTCATTCTTAGGACAACGTTATGATTAAACAAACGTTCCAAATAACGAAAAGTAGGTCTTGCGATACCAAAACAACGAGTCATCACTACTGGCAACATTAGGTAAAGGATATTTTCAGGCCGTGTGCCTGCTTTAGAAATCAAGTAACCAGAGGTAAACATTAGCCCTAATGCGCAACAATATGATAATAGCCCTAACAACGTAGCCAAAATAAGTTGGCCACGATAGCAGCGCAAATAAGTGCCCAGCCATAAAATAGACATCCTATCTCTGGATATGTTGCGTAATACAAATAGGTTAGCTATTTTCATTTTCAGCATAAAAACTAAAGGAAAGACTTTTAAACTCACTGCTTTTGAACAAGTCCTGCGGATAACCTTGCCAATTCAACTTTCCTTCTTTAAGCAGTATTACCCAATCCATTTCCTTAAGCCAATGCAAACGATGCGTCGCCAAGAAGACCAATTTATTTTGCATTAGTGCCAGCATATTTTGTTTTAATTGATATTCCGTTTCAATATCAACATGTGCTGTTGGTTCATCAAATAGCAATATATTCCGGTGTGGATTCAGGAAAGCTCTGGCTAAAGCAACGCGTTGTTCTTCCCCACCGCTTAGTGCCCGCCCCCCTTCACCTACCAATTGATCAAGTTTGCGTGGTAACTCAGACAATAACTCGTCAAGTCCTGCTTTTGTAGAAGCTTGGCGTACTGCGTTTGCAGTGGCATTTGGTGCATAAAAGCGTATATTCTCAGCGAGCGTGGCCTGAAAAATTGTCGGTTGCTGTGGTATATATATAATTTGTTCCTGCCACGACTTTTCGTTCAAATGATGAGATTTCAATCCATCAATCACTATTTCGCCAGAATATGGCTCACTAAAACCACCTAATAACTCGATTAAACTGCTTTTACCTGCTCCACTATCTCCAATGACAGCAATTTTACCAAACCCACACCATGAGAAGGAAATATTATCTAGTAGGTTGTGGCAATCAGTATTGTTTTGATATTGCCCAGAAGCAACTGAAATATTGTTGAGCATAATAGTGCTATTTTGGTTAAAGGTTGCATACTTTTGGCTATTAGTGTTTCCTGATGGTTGAATAGTATTTAAGATTCTCTCGACCTCGTCTAAAGCTTTCTTGCCATCCAAAGTAGCGTGATAATCGCCACTGTACTCTCTGATCGGGGCGAAATATTCGGGAGCTAATATCAAAACAGTTAACGCCGGTGCTAAAGATAATGTTCCATCTATCAAACGAATCCCGAGGAATAGTGCGATAGCGGCAATCGACAGGGTGGCAAAAAAATCAAGGCTAAAGCCTGACACAAAAGCAATGCGCAAAGTACTCATGGTAGCATTGCGATAATTCTCACTGACTCTATCAACTGTGTGTGCATAATTTTTGCTCAAACCAAGCAATTTGAGTGTTTCTAACCCACGAAGAGTATCAACAAAGTGGTTTGACAGTCTGCGGTAATAATGGTAACAAGCGGTAGCTCTAGCTTTCGCCACTCGTCCTAAAAGAATCATAAAGGTTATTATGACAGGCAAAGCCAAAAACATCGTTAAAGCACTTTTCCAATCAATAACAACACAAAAAATGATTATAACAGTAGGAATAATAAAAAGGTTGACAAGCTTAGAACCAATTAATGCAAAATAGTGCTCAATTCGACGAATACCTTCCAGATTTAGTGTCACCATATTCCCCGTCCCTTCCTTAACCATAAAAGAATGTCCTAGAACGAAGAGTTTATTTAGCAATCTTTGTCGAAGAGTTTTACCAACTTCTGATGAGTACCAATCTGTCACCTTGGTTCGTAAAAAGCTGAGAACATGGCGACATATTAAAGCCAGTGAAAAATAGATGATAAAGAATACTTGAGATACTAGACTATCTTGTTGCCATAAACCGAAGATGGTTTTAGCGAGAAAATAGGCCTGCGTTATTATGCAAAGGGCCTGAGCAAAAGAAATTAGGGCTAAAAGCGTGACGTAGCTTTTAGCCTTATTATATTGCCACCAGCCCTTAGCAAATATTGCCAATCACCTTTATTGGTTATTAATTCTATCAGCCTTGCTGACACGCTTACGAAATATGTAATAACTCCAGCCTTGATATGCTAAAACAAAAGGTAAAATGCAAAAGGCTACAATAGTCATTAGCTTTAGCGTATAGGGGCTACTTGAAGCCATGTAGATATCCATGCTATAAGACGGATCAATTGAGCTAACAGTTACTCTGGGAAACAAACCACTGAAAAGTAACACTACAACCATACATAGTGAAAGTCCTGAAAAAAGGAAAGCGAAGGCCTCTTTTCTGCGAATGACACAACTATGAGTTATAGTACTTATTATCACAATTGCGACAGATAAAAGAATCATAAGTGCCGTTTTATCTTTGTAAAAATCAGTATTGAATATTGTGAGCAGGACGAATATAGCTAACCCGGCATACAGCAAATAATAAAGCTTATTTGACAGTTCAGAAGCGCGTGTTCTTACTATTCCGTTGGTACGCAAACTGATAAAGTTCAGTCCATGTAATAAGCAGAGCAGAGTAACTGCCACACCTCCTACAACTGAATACAAAGATATATAATCCCAAAAACCGGCGTACATAGTCATGTTTTCATCGATTGGCATGCCTTTTACCAAGCTGGTAAATAGAACGCCCAGTAGGAACGGTGGTAATAAACTACCAATAAACAAAAACCAATCCCAAAGGTTACGTGCTCTTTCAGAATGCATTTTCATACGAAACTCAAAGGAGACACCTCGCAGAATAAGGGCTAATAAGACAATGGTAAGTGGAATATAGTACCCGCTAAACATAGTAGCATACCAATGCGGAAAAGCGGCAAAAATGGCGCCGCCAGCGCTTAAAAGCCAAACCTCATTCCCATCCCAAAATGGAGCGATGGTGCCTATGAGTTGATTGCGTTCTGATCGATCCTTAGTAATTAAGCGAGTTGCAATGCCAACACCAAAATCGAACCCTTCTAGAAAGAAAAAACCGATAAATAAGACAGCAATTAGTATAAACCATATGATTTGAAGGTTCATTTTATGAAAGCCTCCTCTCCGTAAGGATCAATTAGATAGGCATGCTCGTCATGCCCTTGCTCATGATATGGGCCTTTTTGCCACTCTCGTCTAACTAATAGAATGAAAATGATTGCTAAAACAATAAATATTAGAAAAAATGAGCATAAGGAGAACAACACCCCTCCCACAGTGGCATTTTGTGATACGGACTGTTCAATGGTAAAAACTCCGTATACTGTCCATGGGTAACGCCCTAATTCAGTAATTAACCAACCAGCTGAATTAACCATAAATGGGCAGACAATCGCAATCCCCATAATCAATAAATACCATTTGCTTCTTTCAAGCCGTTTAAATTTCATCAGTAGAAACCCAAGAATTGCTAAAGCAATAAATCCTAACGCTCCAGCAGTCATTAGACGGAAGCTTAAAAACAAAGCCAGAACCGGAGGAATATAGCTACCTTGCCCATTATCCTCAATTAGTTGTTGCTCAATGCTGTTGATACCTTGAACATCACCGCTAAACTTATTGTAAGCCATAAAGCTTAACATACTCGGTATTTCTATTGCCCAAATACGTTCTTTAGCATCTTCATCAACCCATACTATTATTGCTAAGGATGCTGGATCTTTAGAGTCTTCATATTGAGCTTCGATAACCGCAAATTTCATTGGTTGTGTGGCAAGTATATTCTGCGTTTGAGCATGTCCAAAAATGGTAGCTAATAATCCACCTATAAGAACAAGTACCAAGGAAAAACTGAAAGATTTCTTAAAAAAAGCAGAATCCTTTTGGCGCATAATTTTAATAGCACTCAAACCAGCAATTAGACTGCCAGCAGTAAGCAACGCACCAAACCACATGTGCGGGAACTGAAGCCATAGATGCGAATTGGTAAGAATATAAGAGAAATCGTTTAGGATTGCCTGGCCATTCTCAATGCTATAGCCGCCAGGGTGTTGCATGAAGGAATTAGCTGCAAGGATCCAAAATGCTGACAAGGTAGAGCCGATTGCTACCAGCCAAATAATAACTAAATGAACTCCTTTGCTGAACTTATTCCAACCGAAAAGCCACAACCCAATAAAAGTAGATTCAATAAAAAAAGCCAGAAGAGCCTCAATCGCCAAAGGTGCTCCGAATATATCTCCGACAAAGCGGGAGTATTCAGACCAATTCATGCCAAACTGAAACTCCTGTATAATCCCGGTTACGACACCGACAGAAAAAGAAAGAATAAATATTTTGCCCCAAAAGCGGGCCATATCTTTGTATATATCCTGCTTTTTTACAAAATACAGAGTTTGCATTACGGCAACAGAAAAAGCCAAACCTACTGAAACAGGAACAAAAAAGAAGTGGAACACAGTAGTTAGAGCGAACTGCAAGCGCGATAAGACTAATACATCCATATTTTATGTCTCCTCATGAATTTGTAGAGTTAGTGTACAGAGTTAGTGTACATTAAAAGAACTATTTTGTTCAAAATCTCAACAATTCATTCAATTATAAACGCTTTTTACGCTTAAACCAAAATGAGACTAATAGGCTCTAGTAGTGGTTAGAATTCGGATTGGGTTGGTTCAGTATTCAATGGCTTAGGCGACAATATTGCAGCCGGTGTCAATGATTCTGTTTCTAGAGACTGAGATGGAATAATTACTGAATCCTTTTCTATTTTAGGATGTGTTAAGCGCAACGGATAATTGATACGAATGTTTTCACGTCGAAAACATTTATGCAAATCGGTTATCAAATCATTTTTTAATTTTAGTGAAGCAATACGATCTTTGGCCTGCATCATTACCCAGAATACAACATTAGAATCGCCAAATTCTTCAAAGTTGACCTTAACTGTAAAGTTTTTGTCTGCATCATCGGACGAATCTTGTAGATCTATGGCTGTCTTAAGCGCTAATTCTCTAACAAGGTCAAGATCATTATCATAACTAACACCACAATAAAGCATAAAACTGACGTGAGAGTTGGGCTGATTATAATTAAGTAAAACGTTATTGGCTAATTTGGAGTTAGGTACTACAATCACAACATTGGTGGCCGAAGTGCGTATCTTAGTGCTTCTCCAGCCAACATCAACCACGTAACCACGCAGCTTATCATCAATCTCAACAAAATCATCTATGCGCGCCATGTTATCTGAGGTAATCTGAATACCAGCAAGAAAATTTTCCAGCGTTGACTGTGCCGCGAGTGCCACAGCAACTCCTCCGATGCCGAGACCCGTTATCAAGGGGGTAATGGAGATTCCCAATACCCCCAACAGTGCAATTAAGCCGACAATATAAATCGCTATTTGAATAAAGTAGCGGATAAAAGAAGCAACACTTATGTTGAAATTACGTGAAGAATGCTTGTAAAGGCTAGAAATCAGCCAATTAAGAAAAGCACCCACATTGTGCGATAAAACATAAGTAAGAATAACGATAGCAGTCGAAATCCCAATTATAACTAGAGAATTTTTTAAGGCGGATTCTGGCATCCATTCAAGTGGATAGATTAAAGCCAACAGAGCACCTTCAACTACCAACAACGTGGCCAGTGCCTGTGAAGAATGGCTGATGGATTTTGTGAGCAAACGCACTAAATCCGGATGCCGTGACGAATTATTGGATTTAATCAGTCGACGGTTAACCGCTCTGGCAACTGCAAGTAGCAAAAGCGCAAACACTACACCAGTTAAGAAAACTGCTGCTGCCCATAAATAGTTGTGATATGACGACTGAGCAATAAACATATCTTAATATGATAACACAGCTCTATTATCAACACAATTCGCGAATTAAAGGGCATGACTTCCAATGCTTGTGACTGGACCAGTTTTGTGTATTTCAGTCAGCATATTTAATGTGTGACGCCCTGAATATATTAGCGATATGTTATGTATCGATTTGCAGTGCCTTGGTATACCGAGCATAATCAGACTCAAAAAGACATTGCCTGCGGTTTACTGCTGATATCGTCCGTGCTAAACCCCAAAGCTTTATCCTGTAACACTGTAAATAGCAAGATATTACGTGATTTTTGTTGACAGATAATCTGGATGTGGTGTCAGCTAAAGACTAAATCGGTACTCTTAACCATTGGAATAATACAATGAAATCTGTTAAATTATTCTAGATGGTAAACCATGATGAATGAAGCTTATCTTGATATAGAGACAACTGGCTTATCGCCAATATCTGCACAAGTAACCGTTGTAGGATTGCTCTTAGTTAAACCAACTGAGGAATGTTTTATCCAATTTGTCGGAGAATCAATAACAGCCGACAGTCTGCTATCGGCATTTAACAGTGTTGAGGTGTTATACACATACAATGGTAGCCGTTTCGATTTACCCTTCCTGCAAACTAAATTAGGTATTAATCTAAGCAAGAAATGTTCGCACCATGACCTTATGTATGACTGCTGGGAGCACAAACTGTATGGTGGGCTAAAAGGCGTGGAACAAAAACTTGGAATAAAGCGTATACTCAGTGGAATCGATGGTCTTGAATCGGTTAGGTTATGGTGGAGATATATAAATAATTATGATGAACATGCTCTTAAAGTGCTCTGTGACTACAATAGAGAAGATGTTATCAACCTAAAACACCTGAAAGAAAGAATCCTCAGTTTACCCGCAGACAGAACAGAACATAACTCGTCAGTAAAAGGCGTATGCAATAGCACTTAACGAAATAGCTGCCAATTTTTGGCAACGGCAAATAAGCATGTTTCTCCGTTAATTGTCTTTTTGGGTATAGCAGGTTAGGTTAAAGCCTGTTATTATATTAACATGTGGTAATTAACACAAACAGGAAATGGAGGTATAGAGTGGCAACCGATAAACTAGATGGTATATCCAGTGATAATGAATCGTTAGAAGATTTAATGGCACAGGTAAACACGATTGGCTCACAGCTTCAGGGAGCGGCAGCAATGAGCGAACGTATTGTACGGGAAGCCTTAAAGAAAACTCGTGATATAGGCAAAAGAGCTAAGAATGTAACAGAGAAGGCCACTAAAGACGCTGACTCTGCGGTAAAAGAGGCAGAGCGAGTTGTACAAACCATTGAGGCCGATACTCTATCCAGCAAGAAGAACTTTGAACAAGCCAAACGCAAAGCAGAAGAATCCTCTGAAAGTGCTAAGCGCTTCACCGAAACTGCGCAAAAAGACATGGCTGAAATGGGTAATCGGATTACTAACAACCTAAAGCATAACGAACAATCTCTTCTACAACTAGCTCGCGAATTCCAAGCCAAAACTGCTCAATTGGAAAGCAGTATCAACGAGGCTGGTGAAGAGATTAAGAAAGTAATCCAGGTTTCGCGTGATTCAATCACGCATTCAGAACAAGTAGGCCTTGAAGCCATCCAAGTTTCGAATCAGTCATTAAAGCTTTCTCAGGAAGCTATGCTTAAAGTTCAGGAGACCGAAAGAATCGCCCATCAAGTTTCGGATGAAGCCTACAAAGCGGCCCAAGAGGCTAAGGACCATGTTGATGAGTTAACCCGCACGACGCGTGAAATAACCGACGCAACCGTAAAAACCGCACGCGATTTAGTTGTTCAGGCTGATAACCACTTCAATACCACAGAGGAAATTGCTAAAACGTACGTACTGTCGTTTGAAGCCGCCATTTCTAAGGCTGAGGAGGCTGGTAGGATTTCACGCGAATCGTCCGAAAATGCTCTTACGGCTGCGCAAGTGGCAGTTGCTCGCGCAAAGGAGGTCTCACAAGCTTCAATTGATGCTACTGCAGAAGCTGTAAATTCCGCCAACGAAGCTGTTGCCAAGGCAAGTGACGCCGCCAAAAGTGCTTCTGATATGGCAATTAATGAAATTGAAATTGCTGTTGAGCACTCTGTTCAGATGTCACACCAAGCAATACAAAAAGTTGAAGAAGCCAAAAAGGCCTCTGACGTTACAACCTCACGTGCGGAACAGGTAAGTAAGCAAGCTAAAGAATCAGCTGATGCAGCCATGTCTCGCGCCTTAAGTGCCCTTACTGACGTAGAAAAAAACAGTCATGATATTTCTAGCAGTATTGAGTTGTGGACCCAAAAATCCGATGAGCGCATTAAAGAAGCGGAGGCACTTGCAGAGGCAGCGAGACTTACCGCTGAAGAAAACATCAAAGCATCGCGCGAAGCTATTAGACGGGCTGATATTATGATTGCCTTAGTACGTAAGGCTGCTGATGAATCAATCCGTGCCTCACAAGAAGCAGCCGAGGCTTCTAAACAGGCAGCAAGAGAAGCCGGAGATGCATGGGTCAGCATTTTCAATGAGCTATTAAATTCAACCAGTGACGCTAATATACTGGCCAAGCAAGTTACGCAAAAGACAGCTGAACAACTGGATGCTATTGCACGTGATAAAGTTGTTTCCGTGCCTCCAATAACCAAAATATTCACTCCGCCAATATTGACAAACGGAAGTGAAAAACATAGCGAAACGGTGTCGGAAACGAAAGACTGCATATCAACTGACTTTGAGAAATTTGAGACAATCGTTAAAGTTGAAGAACCTCAAATTGGAGATAAGCAAATAGCTAAACAAGCCAAACAACGTATGCAACAAAGAGCGGATTCCTTAACCAAAATGTTCCAAAAAGTCGGCACAGGGGGCTCTGTTGAAGAAGCGAGCGATGACGACCACGTCATTGAGGAAGACTAGCCGTATATCTTATTTTGGCTGGTATGCTTATCGTTGCTGATTGTCAAGCTGGCGAAAGCGTTAAAGTAAGCTGGGAATATCTCCGAACGACTCGCCAATCCCATGGTCGAATTCGACTCCGCTTTGGCGTTTCTTAGCACGGTTGATATAATCAATTGTACGAGCGAAGTAATCCATCACCTTTCGTGAGTTAACTAGTTCAGAAAGGATAACCGTAATCTCAACATCGTTACTTTGCCCTCTTGGATAATCTCCGGTACGAATTATAGCTTCGGTCGCCATTGCTTTAAGAGTGGAGGATAAATCATTAATCAAGTCCATATTCATCTGTTTTGGATTGGTAGTCAAGAGATATAAAGCCTTCTTAGCTTCAGTCGGACTACATTTTACAGACAAATCTCCCAAAGCCTCGTCCATAGCTTGCACGCCACGCGAGGTATCGGAGCTCTTCTCACGAAAATCAACCAGTTTATTAACTTCAAACCGTGAGGTTTTGGCCTTGCCATAACCAATAACCGTCCAACCAGAAAGTGTTTGGATAATGTCGCCAGCATCCATGACTTTAGACCCAATGTATTTCGCATTAGTTTCTTCGCCGGCACATAACAGATTGTAAAAGGGTTTAACCACCATTCGATTGATTTTAGCTAGATTATGACGAATAGGTGCATTTTTCTTTAGATAGCGTTGGTTATCTACTAGAAAAACTGCATCTGCTGCCATATAGGCTGATTTTAGACACGTTCCTACGTTGTAGATGGCACGATCCTCTGTTGCTTCTTCATAGCGGAAAGGCAAAATAATCATGTTATAGACCGGTTTATCTATATAGCGCTCTTTAATCATGTGTGTCAGCACAGAAATAGAGCCTGATCCTGTTCCTCCTGCAGCACCGGCAATAAGTAAAAAGGCGTCAGTTTCCACTAGCTTGGGTGTCAATCTGATTGCTTCTACGATTTTGTCGCCATCTGAACGAGCAATCTCAGCTCCGACATCATTCATTTTACCTACACCATGCCCACCAGTCTTTTTGCTGCCAATGAGTACACGGTGTTGGAAGTCCGATTTGATATTAGTCAGTCCTGATAAATCAGCAACATCTGTATTTACCGCAATCGCGTTGGTGAGAACATCCATTCCGCATAGAACGCGAGCTTTTTTATTCATAAGGGCAAACTCATCCGCTAATCTGCCACCACATTGTCCGCATCCAATGACCAGTAGTTTCACATCACCCTCCAAAAGTTAAAGGCGTCTTTAAGTGCTAAAGTTTAACTTTTTTAGAGCTTTCGGTCAATACATGCTAAACAATAGCAGACCAATATCGTAATTTGTGCTGACTGTTTTTCCCTGCTAGTATTAAAAAATTGCGGTTTGGGAGGTATTCATTGTTTGACATAAGAATAGAGAAACTAGCTAACTTATTGGTGCACTACTCAATTCAGGTCAAAACTGGCCAAACTGTAGCCATCCATGGCGAAAATGTAACTGCCCCATTAGTAAATGCCATCTTCAAAGAAGTGCTCTTGGCAGGTGGTCATCCTGTGGTTATTCCACGCTCTATGGTAACATCTGAGCTTCTGTTCACGTATGGAGCCCGTGAGCAAATAGAATATCTTGATACTGTCAGCCGCTTAATTGCAGAAACATACGATGCTCGCGTTACCATCCTGGGCGGTGAAAACAGTAAGGCTTTAACTAATGTTGTTCCAGAAAAGCTGGTTTGGCGCGATAAAGCTATGGCGGATTTGCTGAAAATAATGATGCAACGGACCGCAAGGGGCGAGTTTAAGTGGGTGATAGCGCCTTTTCCAACTGCCTCAATGGCGCAAGACGCTGAGATGAGTCTTCGCGAATATGAGGACTTTGTATACCGCGCCTGTATGCCTGATCAAGATGACCCTGTGGCCTATTGGCAAAAAATCGCACTCGAACAGAAACGACTCGTAAAATGGCTTGAGGGAAAAGAGAAAATCCATATTATTGCCCCACAGACTGATTTGTGGCTTTCCATAAAAGGACGTATTTTTGAATCCTGCGCCGGGGAAAGAAATATTCCGGACGGAGAGATTTTCACTGGTCCAGTCGAAGATAGCGCAAACGGCAAAGTTTATTTTACTTATCCAGCGATAGAAAATGGGCATGAAGTCACAGGGATTCATCTTACCTTCGAAAACGGAAAAGTAGTCGAAGCTTCAGCAGAAAAAAATGAGGAGTTTTTACTGAAAACGCTTGATACCGATGAAGGCGCCAGGTATCTCGGAGAATTCGCTATTGGGACAAATGAAGGTATTAGGCAGTTTACTCGCGAGATTTTATTTGACGAAAAAATTGGTGGAAGCTTCCATTTAGCAATCGGTTCGGGCTATCCTGAGACTGGTTCAGTTAATGAAAGCGCTATCCATTGGGATATGGTTTGTGATATGCGGGCAAGCGGAGAAATATGGGTTGACGGTCAATTGTTCTACCAGCAGGGAAAATTTTTAATTTAATTTCTTTCATCTAATTTTTCCCAATAAATTCGCTTACTTACTGCGTCTTACTATTAAGGAATAGCAAAGAGGGTATCTTTAGGCTTAGATGTTTAATCTCAAAGAATCCCTCAAAAAGGAGGTTTATTGTGAAAAAAATAATTATCGGTTTAATAGGGGTCCTGTTGTTAAGTGGAAATATGGTAGGTTGTACAAATATGCCGCTTGTACCTCCTCCTATAACGGGGAGTATTTCTTTTGCGTCTGATTACAATATGGTTAGAGACAAAATTAGTGAACTTCATGACAGTGATATCTACGACAGCGGATATCGATTCTTCTCCTCTATTTTACCATCTTCTAGCTTCCCTCCCTCTGTTTTTGCCGAAAATGCTGTTGTTACTGCTTCAAGTAATGACAACTATTCAAAAACCAATGTTCAAGTTGAGGGTATTGATGAAGCAGATATCGTGATAACAGACGGCAAATTTATATATAGCCTGCAGAGTGGAGTACTATATATCTTTCAGGTTGAAGGTAACAATAGCAAACTGATTACACAATACAGAATAGTTGAGAATGAATCAAACACGCCATGGGACTTTCAGCCCACGTCTCTTGATGATAAATGTGTAGCCCAATATGAGTATGCTATTGCGCTGTATATCTGCCAAAATAATGTTATCGTACTCACACAATACTGTGAAACTATGTACGTCGCAGGGAAAAGTACTTATCAAGACTATAATACCAATGAATATAATAGCTACTACTTTTGGCAATCGAATTACCAAACCGCCATTTGCCAAGCTTATGTTTTAGATGTAACTAATCCTCAAACACCTCAGAAAGTTCACACAATTGGACAGGACGGATACTATCTCTCCTCGCGCCTCAATGGATCAACATTGTATTTACTTTCTACTCACTATGTTTATAGTTTCGATGCCGAAGACTTGAACACATTCGTGCCCGCGACTTATGACGGAAATGATCGAATGTTAGTTGAACCAAGCAACATAGCCATTATGCCCTACGCTGGGTCATCTGGTTATACCATTGTTTCGGCTATAGACGTTAATGACGGTAGAATTACCGCCAATCAATCAATGTTAGGTGCCGGTTCATTGGTTTATATGTCAGAGAACAGCCTCTACATTAGCGGGTATGAGTGTAAAACGATAAAAGAGGAGCAGCGTTATATACTCACCGAAGTCGTTGAGTGTACTGAATACACTAGCACCAATATCACCAGGCTGGATATTTCCAAAAATAACCTCAAAATTGTAGCCCACGGTTGTGTGAACGGAACACTTTTAAACCAATTTGCCATGGATGAATATGATGGTTATTTGCGAATTGTTTCTACCAGTATGCTCAATCGGTATAGTATCTATACCGATGTAATTAGCGGCAACAAAGAATACTCTTGGGATAACACTCAATCTCCAACCAATGGTTTATATATATTCAACATGTCTTTGGAATTGGTTGGAGCTGTTGATAAACTTGCGGCTGGCGAAACGGTTTACTCTGTGAGATTTGACGGCGACATCGGGTACTTTGTAACCTTCCGCAGGATAGATCCCCTATTCGCGGTTGACCTCTCGAAACCGACTCAACCAAAAGTGCTTAGTGCGCTTAAAATCCCTGGCTTTTCACAATACCTCCACGTTTATACGGACGGACTTCTTTTTGGGTTAGGTTATGATGCTGATTTAAATGGTTTCAGCAACTCTCTTAAACTCTCGATGTTTGACACTTCAGATACCGCAGACGTGGCTGAAGCTCACACATTAGTATTCGATAAGTACTATAGTAGTGCTTTATATAATCACAAAGCTATACTAGTTGACGCCAATAAGAATATTATTGCCTTCCCTGCGGATTCTGAGTATTTAATCTTTGGCTATGATGTTACTAACGGGTTTTATAAAAAAGCTAGTGTAAAACTGGATAATTGGCAATGGAGTAATGACAGCAGAGGTTTTTATATTAACGATTACTTCTATGTTGTAGCATCCAATTCGGTGGCTATTATTGACCTAAATTCTTTTGCTTTGGTTAGAACAATAAAATACGGAGATGCTGCCTAAATTCACTTAGTTAGCTTTAAAGAACCGCTGACTTGAGGCGTATTATAGCCAGGGGAATACGCCTCAAGTTTTTCAAATTTCATAAGGCATTTACTAAAGCCACTGTTTTATGAAAGAATATAGTAAGAGGTTTAACTAAGGTTGTTATATGCTCATCGGTTTGAGAATCGTATCTTTTGGAATAGTTGAAGAGTTAATATTTGAACCGTGCACTGGCTTGAACGTTATCACCGGTGAGACTGGTGCGGGCAAATCGATAGCCATTGATGCTATTTCCACCTTGTTTGAGGGAAAATTAGATGAAACCAACATAAGGTTTGGAGCTGAGTTTTCTCGAATTGAAGCTACCTTTCAACTGTCTTCTGGCCCACAATATAAGAATCTAATATCAATGCTAGAAACTTACGGCATAGTACTTGATGAGAGTTTGGAGTTAATCGTAAACTGTGAATATCGCCGTCATGGAAGAACAGTTTCACGCCTGAACGGTATAAATGTTACTCGAGCTTTTATGGGAAAAGTGGGCGCGTTACTGGTTGATATCCATGCTCAAAGTCAACATTTATCCTTATTTGAGCGCAGTCAACATCTCAATTATTTGGACGATTATGCTCATTTGAGCGTAGAGCGAAACGCTTTTACCAAACAGACCGAATACTTACATGAATTAACTAAAGAACTGAGTGATTTACGGAACTTACAATCAAGCAGGCTTCAACAGGAAGGGTACCTTCGTTTTCAACTGGATGAGATAAAGCATGCCCAGCTTAAAATCGGAGAGGAGGAAGAGCTGGAACAGCAATGCAGAATACTGTCATCATGTGAGAAAATCAAAGCTCTTACGTATGATACATATCAAGCATTAAATGGAGAGGATGAATCGGTAGCGCTTTCTCGTATCAGATCGGCTAAACGCAGTTTAAATAGTTTGGTCAGCCTTGATCAATCGTTGAAAACACACCTTGAAACGTTGGACTCCGCTTATAACAACATAGAAGATGTTGCGCGAGAGTTAATATCCTATCATGAGGGGTTGGAATTCGATCCACACAGCTTGGAAAAGGCTGAAGGGCGTTTGCAGACAATTCGACTGTTAAAGAAAAAGTACGGCGCATCTATCGCGCAGATATTGGAAATGGTAGCCAATATCGAAACCGAACTAGAAAAGTGCCTTACTTGCCACGACGAAATAACCCGTTTGGAAAACGCAATAGGCAACCTTAAGGTAGAGCTAGGTAAACAAGCTCAGGATTTGTCACAGAAAAGGTTGGCTGCAGCCAGCTTGATTGAGAAAGCAGTTGAAAGCGAACTTGGCGACTTAAATATGAGACACGTGCGTTTAAAAGTTCAGTTTTGTATAAAGGAAAGCCCTGAAGGTATTCCTATCGATAATAAAGTTGTGGCCTTCACGAGCCGTGGTATCGACGAAGTGGAGTTTATGGTCAGCACTAACCTTGGCGAACCGTTTATGCCGCTTGTCAAAATTGCTTCCACTGGTGAGGTATCTCGTTTTACGTTGGCGTTGAAGGTTGTGCTGGCTGAAGCTGACTGTGTACCGATTTTAATCTTTGATGAAATTGACATTGGTATTGGTGGACGCTCTGGGGATATGATTGGCAAAAAATTATGGTATTTATCTGGTACCCATCAGATAATTTGTGTCACTCATTTGCCACAAATTGCCACCTACGCAAAGTGCCATTTCATAGTGGAAAAATCTCTTAACAATGAACGTGTATGTAGCAAAATTACCTTACTGGATACTCAATCTCGCATAAACGAATTAACGGCGATGTTAGGTGGTGCCGAAGCTGAAAAAACATCTCGTCTGAACGCAATTGAATTATCAAAACAAGCCTCAGCATGGATTGCTTCTCAAAAATAATACTGGCGCATGATACTCGGTCGTTCGACAATATTCCCTGTTTATGGGTATGCTATGCTTAAATGATGCTCTTTGCTCTTGCATACTAGTGCTGGCGCTTTTATAATATCAATAGTTTTATCCACCCCCATTAAAGGTTGTATAATGCCTGATATATTAAATAAGCCCGCACGCGTGCTTGTAGTTGAGGACGACCAGACTCTCTCTGGAGTTTTAAAATACAATTTATCTAAAGAAGGCTACCTTGTTCTCAGTGCAGTTGATGGTGCCCAAGCCTTAGAAGTAGCGCGTACCGAAAATCCGGATATCATCTTACTTGACATCATGATGCCCAAACTGAATGGTTTGGAGGTATGTCGAATATTACGCAAGGAAAGTAATATCCCCATCCTAATGCTGACAGCAAAGAGCGAAGAAGTAGATCGGGTTGTGGGGCTAGAGCTTGGTGCAGATGACTACATGTCTAAACCCTTTGGTGTGCATGAATTAATGGCACGTGTTAAAGCAATGCTTAGACGATGCCAAATGAATCAAACTGATAACACTAAGGCTGAAGCGAATTCAATAATTCTACGCACAGGTAATATTGAAATAGATGAGTTACGCCATACGATTTCAGTCAACGACAAGTTCATAGAGTTCACTCCTCGAGAGTTTGAGTTGATGGCCTTTTTAATACGCAACCGAGGAAGAGTATTCAGACGCGAACAACTTTTAGATAAAGTTTGGGGTTATGATTACGCTGGTGATACCCGTACAGTCGATGTACATATCAGCTGGCTACGACAAAAAATTGAGAATAATCCCCAGAAACCCACACGCTTAGTTACCATCCGTGGCGTCGGTTACAAATTCGAGGAATAATCCTGTGCTGACTAGAATAAAAACTTGGCTCACTCAATTGTTCAGAATACTCAGTGACTGGTTGGCGAAGAAACGCTTTGCTCCCATAGCTTATTTGCTTACTGATATGCGTGAGCGCGTTCAGGATATGGCTGGCGGAAAGTACGGACAACAAATCACAACTAAAAAAAGGGGAATAATTGCTGTCATGGTTGAAGATTTCAATGTGATGGCGGAAACGGCAGAACAAATTATTCTATCCGCCACCAATGACCGTGACCGCTTATCAATTGTACTTTCACGTATGGCAGACGGTATATTAGTGCTAGGTCGCGATATGCGGATTAGCTTAATAAATACCGCAGCTCAGCGAATTTTCAAAACCAGTGAATCGAAAGCAATTGGGCGCTCTTTTATCGAAGCTATAAATGATTCGATAATATATGACATATTACGTCGCTGTTTGGATAGTGGTTTTCAACAGTCAGCGTTTGTGGAAACTTATGCCAGGCAACTCTACCTTGGAGTTGTGGCGACACCATTGCAATATAATCAAGGATGCATACTGGTTGTACAGAACCTTACTGAAATTCGTCGTTTGGAGATGATAAGACGTGACTTCGTGGCTAATGTCTCTCATGAATTACGTACTCCAGTGGCTTCTATCAAAGCTCTCTCGGAAACTCTTAATGCAGGGGCATTAGAAGACCTCTCGGTATCAGGAGATTTTTTACAAAGAATTGAGGTTGAGGTTGATAAACTAGCACAGATGATAAATGAACTTGGGGAGCTATCAAATATCGAAAGTGGTAATAGTTCTTTAATTAAAAAACCAACCGATATCGCTGTTCTTATCAAAAAAGTGGCTAACAGAATGTTGGCTCAGTTATCACGTAATGAACTTAAACTGGTGGTAAATACACCTGAAGTATTGCCAGAAATTAAACTGGATCAAGAAAGAATTGAAAGAGTACTATTGAATATGATTCACAATTCGATCAAATTCACACCTCCTGGAGGGCAAATCACGATTTCCGCTACTGTCAAAGCCGATTCTGTAGAAGTTAATGTAGCTGATACCGGAATTGGCATAGAACCGGACGACATTGATAGAATATTCGAACGCTTTTATAAAGTTGATAAAGCCCATTCTGGAAGTGGAACAGGCCTTGGCCTCGCAATCGCTCGACATACTGTGGAAGCTCATGGCGGAATCATATGGGCTGAAAGCGCAAGAGGAAAAGGCTCGACCATCTATTTCAGCCTGCCAATAACAGATTAGATTTCATTAATGTTGCGCATAGCAAGTAATGTTTGATTAGTTATCTTGACCATAAACGCAAGAAACCAACATCGCCCACTCTTATGTGCCAATTCGATAAAGAGATTTTACAATATCTTAACATAGGTTTAATAAATTATTAACATCTTTAGGCTAATATCAGTCTAGTCAGATCAAATAACCAAATTTGTATGGTTTGACAAATATTTAAGCAAGGATAAAGAAACAAAAAATATGAGAAAAAAGTTGGTGAGCCTTTTAAGCAAAAAATCGGCATTACTACTTCTGTCCGCAATTATGATGCTAGTATATTTTTCAGGTTGCGGTTCTTCCGGTAATACCTTATATGGAACTGGAGCCACATTTCCTGAGCCTTTATACAAAAAATGGTTTACAGAGTATGAGAAACAAAATGGTGTAAGAATCAATTATGAAGGAACCGGCTCCGGATCAGGAATATCAGCAATTACAGCAGGGTTGGTTGATTTCGGCGCATCTGATGGTATTTTAACTGATCAACAACTTGCTGACGCCTTTGATTTCGGTGGTAATATACTGTCCATTCCCATGACTGCTGGTGCCGTGGCCGTCATTTACAATATAAGTGGGGTTACAGGCGGAGAACTCATACTCAGCGGGCAAGTATTAGCCGACATTTATGAGGGAGTAATTAAAAAATGGAACGATACTGCAATTACTGACCTAAATCCTAATATCAATTTGCCGAATCAAGACATTCTTGTGGTGCGGCGTTCGGATTCCTCTGGGACCACTAATATTTTTACAAACTATTTAAGCAAAGTCAGTGAGTCATGGCTAAATAATGTGGGCACTGGAAACTCGGTCAATTGGCCAGTGGGTCTTGGAGGCGAGAAAAATGGTGGTGTGGCTGAAATGGTAAAAAGCCAAGTAAATTCGATTGGCTACGTAGAACTCGCTTACGCAGTCACCAATAATTTGAATTACGCTAAAATACTAAATAAATCTGGAAACGCGGTGTTACCTTCAGCAGCCACCGCTTCCGCCGCAGCAAAGGGTATAACTTTACCCAATGATATGCGTGTAATGGTAACCGATTCCAGTGATGCTGAAGCCTACTCGATTGTCGGTTTTACATGGGTATTGGTTTACGCTAACCAAAAAGATGAAATTAAAGGCAAATTATTAGTTGAAATGCTATGGTGGGCTATTCACCAAGGACAGGAATACTGCGAAGACTTGTATTACGCCAGACTTTCTAATGAAGCGGTTGCCAAAGCTGAGGATTTGATTAAATCAATTAGCTACGACGGAACACCTTTGCACACAGGATAGTTCCAACCTTTCTGTCTTTTCGAATAAACTAAACGCCGCATAGAAGAGCATAGCGGCGTTTAGTTTATTCAGGAAACAAATTATTTCAGACTCGTTTTAACAATCGATTTACATTGGCTTAACATTCTCTTAACAATTCAACCGTAAAATATATTTGGAGTGAACATTAACTTTACGATTCAAACCGAACGGAAATATTCAAAAAAACTGGGGCTAAATGAATATGTCTGATGACGATTTATCAACCTCAAAAGATAGCAATAAGCATAAAGTTAAGAAAATCAATTCGCACTTGATTTCTCGTTTTATTGCCGGACTTTTGCCTAACTTCACGCGTTTTTGTGCTTTTGTTGTAGCAATTCTCTTGCTTTTTATACTAATCGTTCTATTTATTGAGGCTTGGGATGCTATAAGGATTAATGGGTGGAGTTTTATTACCAGTTCAACATGGGACCCGGTAAAAGGAATTTACGGGGCACTTCCAGCTATTTTCGGCACTTTGCTTACTTCATTTTTGGCACTTTTGATTGCTGTACCGGCTAGTTTCGGCGCAGCAATCTTTCTTTCCGAAATAGCTCCTTCAAAGGTTAAAAATATTGCCTCCTTCATTATCGAGATGATAGCGGCTATTCCCAGTGTAATTATTGGTTTGTGGGGAATTCGCGTTCTTGTGCCTTTTATGGCAGATTTTATCCAACCCTGGCTATCAAAAATTCTGGGCTTCCTTCCATTCTTTAGTGGACAACCAACCGGATATGGTTTTCTTACTTCATCTGTAATACTAGCGATTATGATCATTCCCATTATCACCTCCATGAGCAGAGAGGTACTACGTTCAGTGCCAAACTCACAACGTGAAGCAATGCTGGCATTAGGCGCCACAAAATGGGAGACCATTAGTCGTGTCGTTCTTCCGTATGGTAATTCGGGACTGGTTGGAGCAATAATTCTTGGCTTAGGCCGTGCTTTGGGGGAAACCATGGCAGTTGCCATGGTAATTGGCAATTCCCCAAACATTACTTTTGATTTATTCTCAGGCGGAATGACGATCGCAACCAAAATTGCCAGCGAATTTGGTGAATCTGGCGGACAATCTCGCGAAACGTTGATTGAATTAGCCCTAGTGCTTTTTGTAATAGCATTACTTGTAAATGTCATAGCTCGTCTGTTAGTTTGGCGCGCCACAAAAGTTAAGACTGAAAAGGGATAGCCTATGATGTTCAGATTTAAATTGTTTTTACGAAAATTAGTCAACTTGTTCATGCTTTCACTTTGCGTACTAGGAGCACTGATTGCCATTTCTGTAGTCTGCATTATGCTTGGATACATTGTTGTTAATGGGGTGGCTTTTTTAAACCTTGATTTAATCACTAATACTAGCGTCTCCGCTGGAGAGCAAGGTGGAGGTATGCGCAATGAAATCATTGGTACGATCATATTGGTGATGCTCGGTTCCATACTTGCTGTGCCAATCGGTATTCTTGCTGGGGTTTTTCTCTCTGAATTTGGCTCTCCGCGTATCAATTCTGCCGTACGTTTTACCGCTGATATTCTGGCTGGGGTACCTTCAATTGTTGTCGGTGTATTTGTTTACTCAATTATTGTGCGCCCTATGCATTCTTTTTCAGCGCTAGCTGCTAGTGCTGCACTGGCGATTGTAATGTTACCAGTTGTAGCTCGTACTACCGAAGAATCCATGCGTTTAGTACCAGATTCACTAAGGGAAGCAGCACTTGCGCTCGGAATCACAAGATGGCGCGCTGTTGTTTCGGTTGCTATTCCTGGTGCTCTGACAGGTATTGCCGCTGGAGTTATGCTTGGTGTAGCTCGCATTGCTGGAGAAACAGCGCCACTACTGTATACTGCTCTCGGTAATAACTACGGTTTCGAGGGGCTGACAAAACCTATCGGCGCAATGCCAATGCAAATATATCGCTACGCCATATCTCCTGACGCAAATTGGCAAAATCAAGCCTGGGCAGGAGCATTTATGTTAGTAATGATGGTGTTATTCATCAGTTTAGGTGTACGCTGGATAAGCAGTAAACGCAAAACAGAGACTAATAATTAGGAAAGAAAAATGTATACATTAGTTAATAACAATGATTTTACAACCAAGATATCAACCGAGACTGAGGCTCCTATCCTGAAAGTTGAAGAGCTTTCTGCCTACTACGGCACTTTCCGAGCCGTAAAAAACGTCACTATGGATGTCTATCCGAGGTCAATCACCGCTATTATTGGGCCGTCTGGGTGCGGTAAATCAACAATGTTACGCTGTTTTAACCGAATGCATGAAGTAGTTCATGGAGCTCATGTTGACGGAAAAGTATGGCTTGATGGTAAGGATATTTACGCCCCTTCTGCTGATCCAGTGAAAATTCGCTGCAATATCGGCATGGTTTTCCAAAAGCCCAATCCTTTTCCTACAATGTCTGTCTTGGACAATGTGGTAGCCGGGCGCAGGCTGACATCAATTTGGTCTAAACGTTCGGAAATGGAAGAACTGGCCGAAAAATGTTTGCGACAGGCCGCATTGTGGGACGAAGTGAAAGACAAACTCAAACAATCTGGGGCCTCACTATCTGGCGGGCAACAACAACGCTTGTGCATAGCTCGAGCCTTAGCTGTGCAGCCAGAAGTCATTCTTATGGACGAACCCTGTTCCGCGCTTGACCCTATTGCTACCTTAAAAATCGAGGATTTAATGCGCTCTTTAGCAGAAGAATATACTATAATAATAGTGACACACAACATGCAACAAGCTGGACGCGTCTCCGACCGAACGGCTTATATGCTGATGAGCGATGATCGGGCTGGAGAACTGGTAGAATATGGTGAAACAGAGCAAATTTTTACTAACCCAAAAGATAAGCGTACTGAAGATTACATCACAGGACGCTTTGGATAGAGGAGGATTTTATGGCTAGACGCATTTTCGACAGACACCTGCAGAATTTACAGGACGAGCTTTTAGTTATGGGGAGTATGGTGATAGAGGCAATTGGACGCTCAATTGACGCGCTCAAGAATCGAAACTTGGTACTTGCCCGCCAAGTAGTCGAAGACGATAAAAATATTGACCAAAAACGCTACCATATAGAAGAATTGTGCGTTGAGTTAATTGCTACCCAACAGCCAATTGCGCGTGATTTACGAATTATAATTGCTGTTTTAAACATGATTGTTGACCTTGAGCGAATTGGGGATCACGCCAGAGGGAATGCCGATATTGCCATAATTATCGGAGACGAGCCTCCACTCAAGCCATATATTGACGTACCTCGCATGGCCGAGAAAAACATGGAAATGCTAAGAGCTGCTTTAGAGGCTTTTGTTAAACGCGACGCTGATGCAGCACGCAGGATTATTTTGGATGATAACATCGTTGACGATCTGTATGAGCAAGTATTCCGTGAGCTTCTTACTTATATGGTGGCTGATCCAACAACCATTAATCGAGCAACACATCTAATTTGGGTAGCGCATAACCTTGAGCGTAGTGCAGACCGCGTTACCAATATTGCTGAACGAGTTATCTTTGTAAACACTGGCAAAGTCGGCAGAACCACCGGTGTTTCCGTAGACTAAGTTAGGTAAATAAGCGAATAACTGCCCAAGACAATTACCGTCGGATACCATTTCTGACGATAATATTTACATTTTGTCAGAAGCCATCGGATTGTTGAATATGTGCTTTCCCTTATGTGTTTCTGTGAATGACTCTTCGTAATCAGAAATACTGTAGCCATTCATTGAGCGCAAAACTCGCACTCTGTCAGCAATAGGGGGATGGGTACTCATCCATTCGTTAAATGCCTTACGTTTAGCAAAGGGATTGACGATAAACATCGGAGCGGTGGCCTTGTTAGCGCTTTTCACGGCAGTTGTAGAAGAGCCTATTTTTTCAAGAGCTGAGGCTAATCCTTCGGGGTACCTGGTATAAAGGGCAGCTGAGGCATCGGCGAGATATTCACGTTTACGTGAAACGGCATAGTTAATTAGTTGGGCAAAAATAGGTGCTAATACCATAAGCAGCAGGCCAATGATTAATAGAATAAATGCTCCACTGCCTTCTCCACGGCTACTATTTGACTTGCGTCCAGCGCCACCCCAAAAGAGCACTCTGGTGGTGTACCAAGAAATAATCACAATCGCACCTAACATAACCGAAGTTATGCACATCAGCAAAACATCACGATTCTTGATATGCCCAATTTCATGGGCAATCACACCTTGGAGCTCATTGCGATTAAGAGTAGAACGCAAGCCAGAGGTAATAGTTACAGCAGCCTTTTTGGGGCTACGACCAGTAGCGAAAGCATTCAGGGCATTGTCGTTAATAACGTAGATATCGGGTATTTTTTCTAGACCCGAAGCAATCGTCATTTCCTCAACCACATTATATAGCTGCGGGTCATCTTCTCGTCCTATTTTACGTGCTTTAGAAACGCTGAGCAAAATATTGTCGCCTTGAAAAAATGAAACTAAAGCTAGAAGCGCCCATACTGAACCCGCAATAATAAGCCCGATAAAAGGATTGTCCAAAAAGAAAAGTCCTATCACATATCCCAACGCAAGTAGCAAAACACACATACCTGCAACCAACACGATAGAACGAACTCTGTTGGATCTAATCTGTTCCCACATTTAAGAACAAGCCTTTAGCTAAAACTTACTTTGGGCACTTCTCGCTGCTCCGGAAGCTCAACCACAAAGAAAGAGGACGTTTTGAAACCAGCTAGTCCAGCGATAATTACCGAAGGAAACATCTGTGTTTTGTTGTTATAGCGTAAGACCGAGTCATTATAATACTGACGAGAGAAGGAAATGCGGTTTTCGGTTGCCGTCAACTCTTCTTGTAAGGAAAGAAAGTTCTTGCTGGCTTTCAAATCAGGGTAAGCCTCGGCCACTACCAACAATCGCGAAATGGCTGAGCTTAACTGTCCTTCTAGTTTTCCACGTTCAGCGGCATCGGTTGCGGTCGTAGTTTGAGCCAAATTGCGCGCTTTAGTAACACTTTCGAAAACATCTTTTTCATGTTTAGCATAGCTTTTTACAGTTTCAACTAAATTGGGTATGAGGTCATAGCGACGCTTAAGCTGAACCTCGATTTGTGCCCATGCATTTTTAACTTGATTGCGTAGTCCCACCAATCCATTATAAAGTAAGATGATAGCAAGAACGAAGACAACAATAACCGCGACAACAATGCCCAAAATAAGCCAAGTCATACTTTCCTCCTATATACCTCATTAAAGTGCCACTAATTCTGTCCAACTAAGTATTACTTCAGCACCCAAACATAGCAACTGTTCGCAAATAGCCGTTCTGTTAGATGGCACGGAATGATGTCTAATATGTTTAGTTTATATGATAGGTTTACGCGTGTCAAAGCGCTTTTTTGTAAAGAAATATGCATATTTAGCCATGGGCGATCTCTAAAATCAGACTGACCTTACCCCAAAGTTAATGCCATTGTCATCTAGAGTTTTCCACTTGTTTCCAAAAATTCGACAGGTGATAAACCTCCCAAAGAACTATGCGGTCTAACAGTATTATAATCTATTCTCCACTCTTCTATAACTTGTTTAGCATGTTTTA
>WRNG01000011.1 GCA_009776735.1 Dehalococcoidia bacterium
AACCCCATTGGAACAGCAATTGTCTATGATGTTCCCAAAGGCGTTGACCATGTCGTTTACGCTCCTCATGTATCAGGTTATGTACTGATTAGCACCGGTAGCTTCTCTTTCAATAACATCGCTACCAACCAAACCGTTACCTTCATTTATCAACCGATCATGGATGCCATAACATGGTGGACATTGACCTTTAATACAAATGGTGGCAGTGATGCACCCTCTGCATTAACCGTGCCAGACCTTACAATCATAAACTTGACTGGTATGATTGCTGTTCCGCCAGTTGGTATGGTCTTTGTCGGCTGGTCAGATATCGCTAGTGGCGGAAGCATAATCACTAGCATCCTTATGGATAACGACATTACTTTATATGCACAATATACATTGGTAGGCGCAACAAATACTGTAACTGTAAATGGTAGCTATGCTACTGCTGGCAGTACTGGTGCGGGAACATATACAGCAGGTCAAACCGTCACAATTAATGCAGGGTCCAGAAGTGGTTATACTTTTGATGGCTGGACTGTTACCGCCGGTGGCGTAACCCTATCCAATAATTACAGTGCTACAACCACGTTCACTATGCCAGCGATAAATGTCGTCGTCACGGCAAATTGGAGACAGGTGGTTACTCCTCCAACTCTAACTGTTACGGTAAATGACAGCTATGCTGGTGTTGGAAACACAGGCGCTGGAGTCTATACTACCGGTCGAACTGTCACAATAAACGCTGGTACCCGCGCCGGATACACTTTCAACGGCTGGACTGTTAATATGGGCGGAGTGACTCTGGCTAACGCCAGCAACGCCACAACCACATTCACTATGCCAAGCATCAGCGTCATTGTGACCGCTAACTGGGAACCTGTATTAACCGTTACTGTAAATGCTAGTTATGCTGATACCAACAATACCGGAGCTGGAATCTATACAACCGGTCAAACAGTAACAATTAATGCTGGTACCCGCACCGGGTATATTTTCGATGGCTGGACAGTAAATGCTGGAGGAATAACCTTAGTTAACGCTAGCAACACAACGACCATATTCGTTATGCCAGACATTAGTGTCATTGTAACAGCTAACTGGATACAACTTGTCAACTTAACTACGACTGGCCCAACTATAACTGCTACGTCAACCTCAACGGTGCCTGTAACATCAACCCAAACTGTAGCAGTAACGATAACAGCGCCGCCAGACGAGAGATTTATTGATGTGGATTCCAACACAAATTGGTCAATTATTAACCTAATCTTAGCTATTGTAGGCGGAGTTCTAGCCTTAGCAACAGCTGTACGTGTTCTGAGCAAGAAGCAAAACTACGCTTGGATGCTGATGGCTATGATTACTGGAGTTGCCGGTATAGTCTTATTCATATTCAACACAAATATGAACGACCCAATGATATGGTTCAACAAATGGACTATTATGCACATATTCATCATAGCAATTGGGATTTTGGCTACAGTGCTTGCCATCAAACAAGAAACTGACCAACAGATCAGAAGTAAATAACCTTTACAACAAAAACCTAAAAATGGGCTGTGGATTTTTTTACGGTTCCACAGCCCATTTTTATATGGCAAATAAACTCAGTAACTCTACTAAAATCAAATATCGAAAGCAGTTATGCTACTCCCCTCCATCAAAACATAGCCATAGTACAACATTGGCCGTACGTGAAGAGTTACCACTTTTAGATGTCAGGGTATTGTTTGCAAAGATTAAAAGCAAGGCTTATTAGAGTTTAGCTCAACAAAAAGTGCTAACGTTATCTATATCTCATAAAGTATTTGTCCATCTCGGACAAATACTTTATGGTCATCCTGTTGGCGGAATGGTATTTCGGGGCGCTGATGACGCACTCTTGAAAACTGGGGACGTCATCTCCATACTCAAGGTTGGCAAGGTCTGCTTTGTACCCCTTCCAGTACTTGGCAACCGTCTTCCGGTCAACATGGTACGGCTTCGAAAAATATTTTCTGCAGGTAGTTGTTGTGCGATGCACACAGTTGTTTATTAGGCGTTATTTAGGCTATAATTCTCCATCTTTTGCAAGTTATCGGCTTTGAAGGAGAGTATTATATGACCAATCTTAGGATTCCCGGCCCTACCCCCTGCCCGCCCGAAGTACTGTCTGCCATGGGTAGGCAGATGATGAATCACCGTGGTGGCGAGTTTATGAAAACAGTACTCAGTGTCACCGAAAAATTAAAAAGAATGTTTCAGACTGACAACGACGTGTTTCTGCTCACAGGTTCCGGAACAGGAGGTTTAGAAGCCGCGGTCGTTAACTCTTTTTCTCCCGGAGATAAGGTATTATCGGTTTCCATCGGTGTTTTTGGTGACCGTTTAGCCAACATCGCCAAAACTTTCGGGGCTGATGTAACCGTACTTAAGAGTGAGTGGGGAAAGCCAGCCGATCCGCAAGCCATAAAAGCCTCTCTTGACAATGATCCTTCCATCAAAGCCGTGATGGTCACGCACAACGAAACATCAACCGGTGTTACCAATGACCTAGAAACGATTGCTAAAACCGTTAAACCCTATAATAAGCTACTTTTGGTCGATGCTATTTCCAGTATCGGTAGCATCAACTTACCAGTAGATGATTGGGGCATCGACGTTATGGTAACGGGTTCCCAGAAAAGCTGGATGGTTCCGCCTGGTCTTGCCATGGTAGCTATTTCCGAGAAAGGCTGGCAAGCCAATGCGAACGCTAAAATGCCGCGTTTCTACTGGGATTTTGCCAGAGCTAAAAAATCACTTGCCAATGGCGGACAAACACCTTGGACTCCGGCGGTATCAGTTATTTTGGCCTTGGATGTTGCACTTGATATGATGCTTAGCGAAGGATTAGAGAATATCATCGCGCGTCATATCAAATTGGGGAGAATGACACGTGAAGGAGTCAAGGCTTTAGGGCTCAAACTCTTTGCTGACGAAGCCTATGCTTCCAATACGGTTACTGCAGTTCTCGGTTCCGACGGTCTTGATGCCAAGGCACTTAACAAAATCATGCGAGAAGAATACGACATCGTTTTATCGGGCGGGCAAATGGAATTGGAAGGCAAGATTTTCCGTATCGGGCACCTAGGATGGGTTAACGAAAGAGAAGTGGAGGACGTTCTTGTCGCACTTAAAACCGCTTTGCCCAAGGCTGGTTTTGGCGGAGGTAATTAACCATGAATATGCATGTTCTGGTCGCAGATCCTTTGGCCCAAGAAGGGGTTGATATTCTTAAACAGTATGCCGAGGTAGATGTCCAAACAAAACTGCAACCGGAAGAGTTGAAAGCCGTCATCGGCAACTACGAAGCACTTATTGTGCGTAGCCAAACTCGCGTCAGCGCCGACATTATTGAAGCCGGAACCAAATTGATCGTTATCGGGCGCGCGGGGGTTGGTGTTGATAATATTGATACCGTCGCCGCAACAGATCGCGGAATTATTGTGGTCAATGCCCCAACCGGTAACACCATTTCCGCGGCAGAACACTCCATCGCACTTATGATGGCACTCGCTCGCAATATTCCACAAGCTAATTCATCGCTCAAAAACAGGGAATGGAAACGCAGTAGTTTTATGGGCATTGAAGTTCGCGGTAAAACACTGGGAGTGGTAGGGCTAGGGAATGTCGGCAGTGAAGTCGCTCGCCGCGCTCAAGGCATGGAGATGAAAATTATTGGATATGATCCTTTTGTCACTGCCGAGCGTGCCCATAAAATGAACATTGAGCTAAAAACACTGGATGAAATCTGGCAAGAAGCCGATTTTATCACTCTGCATGTTCCTTTAATTGAAACCACCAAGAATATGATCGGAGCCAAACAACTGGCGATGATGAAACCCACAACCCGTATCATCAACGCCGCCCGCGGCGGATTAATTGACGAAGAAGCTCTCGTTTCTGCCATTGAGGCGGGCCAGTTAGGCGGTGCGGCAATTGATGTCTTTGTTGAGGAACCTTGCACCCAAAGTATCCTCTTTAACTCCAATAAAATTATTGTCACCCCCCATTTGGGAGCTTCCACCAATGAAGCGCAAACCCTAGCCGCTACCGAAGTGGTCTATCAGATTATAGACGTGTTTAATGGAAAGCCGGCTAGGTACGCCGTAAATGCCCCTCTTGTTTCGGCCGAGACGTTACCTCTGATGGCTCAATATATGAATCTTGCCGATACCATTGGTAATCTTCTGAGTTATTTGGGCGAAGGTCAGATCAAAGCGCTTAAAATCAAGTATCAAGGTGAAGTTGCCACACTTGACTCCAAGCCATTGAAAGCCATTCTCGTCGGCTCGCTGTTAGGACGCATTACCAACGATCGCATCAATATGGTTAACGCCAGTATCGAAGCAGACAAGCGCGGAATAAAAATCAGCGAGGAAAAACAGCCTTCCTGTGAGAATTACTCCAATCTGATCAGTTTGGAAGCGGATACCAGTAACGGGGCAGTCACTGTCTCAGGCTCAGTAATGCGCGGTGAAAGCCATATCGTGCAAATAAACCAGTATTGGATAGATATTACGCCAACTGGTAGCTATTTCCTGCTTTGTGCTCATAAAGACCGCCCGGGACTGATCGGCGCTGTTGGCAAAATTGCCGGTGATGCCGAAATCAACATTAGTTATATGCATTTATCAAGACTCCAAGTACGTGGAAATGCCTTGATGGTTTTGGCATTGGATGACGCAATGCCTTCCGCTCAAATTAAACAAATTCTTGAACTTCCCGACGTCTATAGCGCCAAGTTGGTCAAGATTTAACATCCTTTGAGCCTTACAACAAAAAGGCCGCTGGTATCATCAGCGGCCTTTTTGTTGCCTGCCAATCGAATAACACCCTTTAATTATCCGATACCGAAGAATTATGCCTTGCGCTCTTCTTATGAACAAAAGTAAGGGTGGCAAAAGCTAGTACGGCAACTAGGATAACAGCATTAATAATCGTCCACCGATCAAGCCAAACCATCCGGTAACTCATGTTTTCCGTGATAAAGAAAACAACAAATCCGGCTATTGCCGCCACAATTGTTAACAGTAACCAGCTTAAATTCACGGGTCTGCGTTCTTTTTGAGTGGCACCAGCCCGTGTCTCCCGATCCTTCCTTTTCGCTTTTCTATTAGCACGTATGATAACCAATACCCCAATAAGAGCTCCTATCACAGACATTATTAGGTTAAGAAGAGCCCATTCAAGTTGACCGACGGCTGGTGCTATCACTTCATACAGAGCCGTTACAACCAAATCGGCTGTTACATAACTGAAAGTTTTATCCCATCCCACGAAGACATAACCCTCTCTTACCGGAATGTCCGGAGCGGTGGCACTCCCACCATAGGGCACCTGTTCTGTCTTAAGGGTTGTTTCATCCCAATCCACAAATATGACTGTTAGAAATTGAGAAGGTAGTGCAGTAGCTTCATATAAGGCATAGACTTCAATACTCGCGGTAACATTGGTAAAAGCCTTGTCCCAGCCAATAAATCGGTAGCCTACGCGAGAAGGCTCGGTTGGCGCTGTGGCACTTCCGCCGTACGGTACCTGTTCTATTTTAAGAACACTGCCATCCCAATCAACAAAAGTGACGGTAAGAATTTCCGCTGTCCATTGAGCCACGTATGTAGCATTACTGGTGACAATAAGTGTTGGGACCGGTGTCCAACCAGCGAACACCCATCCTGCTTCGCCGGTAACGGCAGGTGCAATCGGAGTGGCGTCACCTTGCCGTAACCCGGTGGTAACCTGAGCAGTGAAAGTGCCATGTGCTCCGGGCTCATAAGCAACCACATACATTGGAGGAGAGATTTCTCCCTGCCAAACCGCGTAGAGAATGACATTACTGTTGATTATGAAAGTAGATGGCGTAACAGCATCTCCATTAACAGCATACATTGGAACTGTCGCGTCACTGTTTGTTGACCAACCAAGAAAGGTATCATTTGCCTTAGCTAAGCCGCCGGTATTGGTCTTTACGGTTACAAAATTGCCAAAGTAGTATTCGCCGTTGTCTTGCGGGATAAATCCACCGGTATTTCCGTTGCCATCATAAGTCACAGTGTATTTCTCGCTCTCTTGCCATACGGCATATAGCGTCACATTGCCGGAAATCGGGAAGGAATACCCGGCTGAATAATGGGCTACGGGCGCTTGAGGATTAGTGGACCAGCCAAGAAAAGAGTGATTCGTTTTGACTAAATTACCGGTATTGCCCAAAACAATCACACTTTCGTTGTACAAATATACCTTGGCATCAACCGGAACAACACCGCCGGTATTTCCATTGCCGTTGTAGGTGACCTTATATGTACTCGGAGAAGCCGGCAGCATTAAGTACTTGAAGCTAAAATCAGCAATACCAGTTACCGGCTCGGTTACTGAGCTCATTTGGTATGCAATGCCTTTATTCACCGGATAGACAACTAGGCTTTCATCGTTAAATATGACGCCATCCTTACCCCAATAACGAGCAAGTCCTTTAGCGGAATTCAAGTTTGGTTCAAGTAACAAAGTGTTCCCCAATACAATCGCCGCGTCATTCTTGCCAAGAAAAGTGCCTCCTGTAATTCTCTCCAGTTTTCCTTTGTTCAGCCCGTTGCCGTTAATGGCTGAGGTCTCTCCGATGATTGTGCCACCCGAAATTAAACTAATCACTCCTGAGTTGGCAATCCCCTGATTGGTCAAAGATACAATTTCGCCGCCACTAATCGCGTCAATCTGCCCGTTCATGTAGTTGAAAATAGCGTATGATGTTTTACCGATAATGCTGGCTTGCCCGCTGATTAACTCAATCCTGCCAACATTTAGTATTCCCTGATTCCCCATGATTTTACCACCAGAAATCTGTGAGATAAGCCCGCCTCGATCGTTTTGTAAAGCAACCGTACCTTCGAAAGTCCCTCCGCTAATTTTTCCGACATAGCATTGCCCGTAATCGGTTATGAGCAATAAGCCAAAATTGGTGCCCTTAATATATCCGCCCGAAATCGTACCAATTCCTGTGGTGGTATATCCTTCACTTTCAAAACCATTCTCGACATGAATCGCCGAATTTCTGGGGTTGGAACCATTCCCGCTGAAATCGGTTCCCACACGTTTCGCCACAAACTCACCACCGCTTATTTCATTTACCCAGCCGCCACGAATGACAACCAAAGCGCAATTGCGAGAAGCTTCAAAATATCCCCCCGAGATTTCACCAATCTGTGAGCCGTTTTGCACGAATACCGCATGCCCATGGAGTTTTGTCTCATAGTCTGTTTGATAGAAACCTCCACCACTAATGCGCTGGATTATCGTTCCGTCACCGGAAAGATGAACCGCATCAATATTGCCGAAAAACTCACCGCCGCTTATTTCGCTGATGCTGGCACCGTTTTCCAAGCTTAAGGCTGTTCCTCTTATGTTCTTGGAACCATCGGCCTCAAAGCGCCCGCCGCTAATCATGCCCATAGCCTTATTTCCACTTAAAGTCAGCGCCTCTCCGCCACTCTTCAAACAAACGCCGTCTCTGACGCTTATTGTTCCATCGGTTACTTTGACTGAATGCAAAATCGTTAACGTATTGTGGTTGGTACCATCGCCCAAGGTAAGTTTCCCTCCGCCTTCCACAGTAAAGACCAAGGGGGGTGAAACGGACGCCATACTAACATTATGTTTTCCTTCGGCACCAACTATGGTTATATTTTCACTGCCAACAACAATACTGTCGGTTTCCGTTACGTCACCAATAACCTCCAGCGTAAACACAGCAAACCCCTGACCTTTGGCAGCGGCTATTCCATCACTGAGTGTCGGAAATAACTCACCGGTTTCACTAAGTCGTACGGGATATACGCCCCGGGAAGCATTCATCACTCCCCACGGAACCGTATATGAACGGGCACCATTGGAGAATACCAAGTTCGGTTCTCCGCCTGCGGTGTCCCATTTCACATTGCTGAGTGCTATGCCTTCAACATGGCTAAAGCCATTGGTGGTATCATGAATGGACTTGGGAATAACGAGTGAATCCACCTCAACAACAATGCCACCGTTACCCCAAACCTCATACTCTCCATTCAGGCAAGTTCCCGTCAAAAATGCCGCCAGCCCCCAATCTATGCTGATGGCAAAATTATCTGTAACAGCCCCATAGGCAGCCACCGTGCCGCCAAGCACCGCCACCGTACCTGCATATTCAACTCTAATGGCATAGCAATTATTGGTTGGAATCATACCAACTGTTTCCCCTACTGCAGCTATTTCGCCACCGGTTACCCTTACATTACCGTAATCAACATAAACGGCAGAAGAATTACGATAAGTGAGAATCTTTCCGCCGGACACCTTGACATCTCCTTCGCCAAGACGAATTGCACTGCGATGTCCCCAGTCACCACTGTTTTCTCTTTCGGCGATAATTTCACCACCAGCCACCATCACACAACCGGTATCAAAGGTAATGGCATCACAACCTGTTACGGCAATTTTCCCCGGTGCGTCCACTACGAAGGTCCCTTCACAGCTTTGCCCACTAATTGATAAACCTTGCGTGGTGGCTTTCCAAATCACTTCCACACCGGCCGGAATAGTAAGAGCAATTTGCCCTTTTTCATTGGTTTGATTCCCGGTAAGGGTTATAACATCACCGCCGATTGCCTGTGCGAGCGCCGTATCAAGAGCGCTGTTTATTTCCGCAACCGTCATTCCGCTGATGTTAATACTGTCACTTTTTGCTTCTAACGGTAAAGCGCCAATTAAGGCGACGAACGTTAGCGCCAATACCGCGAACCACGAGATTACCTTATTTCTTATCTTAGATTTATTCATGGTTTTCCTCCTCGCATAATGGTGTTAGCATATTCTACTGAGCAACACAGAGGTCAATAGGGTGTTTGGCAGTTTTTTCCAAATATTCTGAAATTCATTTTTGGCATGTTTTAGCCACAAAATAGATGGCATAAGAAGTAAAAGTATCATTTCCCGGCCTTTTTTTATGCAACAACTACTGGGTAACCCAAATGTTGTTATTGAATACCAATCGACATCAAGCTAGAATATAGGTGTTATATTGCTTAAAGAGAGTTTAAAAAGTGTCAATTACAAAAAAACACCCTGGTTTATTCTCTATTAACGACTTTGCCATGTACTCACGCACTACAAAAGACACCTTGCTTCACTATGACCGCATCGGCCTTCTTTCACCTGTTTTGAGAGGGAAGAATAATTATCGCTATTACTCAAGCGGGCAACTGGCAATCGTAAACGTCATTCGTACTTATCAAAATTTGGGGATGTCCCTATCCGAAATCAAATACCTTAAAGACAACCGCACACCAGAAGATGTTTATGCTAAGTTCGGTGAACAAATTAACAGTATTGATGCCAAGATCAGTGAGTGGGCACAGGCCAGAAAGCTACTTGTAACACTGCGCAGTTCTATCCGTTCAGTGTTAGACATTGATGAGCAAGCCATTACCGTTCAGTTCCTGCCTTCTGAAGCAATTGTACTTGGGAAACAAAACGATTATAGCCACGGACAAACTGATTATGATGCGTTGGAACTGTTCTACAAAGATATGAAAGAAAATTATCCCAACATCGGTTTAAATTTTCCTGTTTGGGGACTCTTTACGCAGGCTCGTATTGAGCGAGGGGATTGGGTATGGCCTGACCGCTATTATTTTTATAATCCCGATGGAAACGACAGAATTCCGGAAGCACTGTACGCAATCGGCTATATGCGTGGTGGATATGGGCAATGCGGAAGCTTATACCAACGAATTATTGATTACATTAATAAAAATGGTCTTGAGATTTGCGGAGATGCCTATGAGCAATACCCCTTGAATGAGTTGAGCATAATCAAACCCGACAACTATCTGATTCGCGTAATGATACCAGTAAGCGAAAGCAAGATAACCGAAACGTTACGTCAAGTTTGAGGAATTCTTAAAATTCGTATTGCTTTGCTTTAACCCTGCTCCGTTTGTAAACCTCTTGTACCTTTACCTCGACGCTTCCAATACCCTATGAATCCAAGGGCTGAAATTGAAAACCCTAACACAATAAGTGACAATATCAAGGCCTTTTGGTCATCTCCCGTTAGAATAGCAGTATAAATCGCCACCGGGATTGTCGTAGTCTTGCCCGCCACATTACCGGCAAGCATGATAGTCGCGCCGAACTCACCCAAGGAACGAGCTAAGGCCAACACTGTGCCAGCCACTACACCCGGCCAAGCAAGCGGAAGTGTTATGGTCCAAAAGACGCGCCATTCACTGGCGCCCAACGTACGTGCGGCATCTTCAACATTAGTGTCGACTTGCTCAAAAGCGCCTCGCGCCGTCATATACATCAGTGGAAAAGCTACCACTACCGCCGCAATCACCGTTCCCCACCAGGTAAAAACAACCTTGCTACCGAATAGAGCCAAAAATTTTCCGATAGGACCTTTCACGCCAAAAAGCAAAAGGAGGCCATATCCCACAACGGTGGGCGGAAGTACCATCGGAAGGGTAAACAGACTGTCCAATACGCTGTTAATCTTCCCTGGCCAGCGCACCATACCACGCGCTATCAAAATGCCCAGGAAAAAAGTAATAACCGTAGCTGTCAGCACGGTGCGCAGAGATACCCAAAGCGGAGCTAAATAACTACTAGACATCATTCATCATTATATCAGGGAAAGCTACTGTGCGACATACTCTCTTTTTGAATGAATACTCTGTCACCAGCCACTGCCATCATGCCGAGTAGCATTATTCTTATAGCTTTACCTCTATATCGCGTATATCCACCGCAGTTTCGGCGCGGTGGATATACGCAAGTAATTCCAAAAGTAGTTTATATTGCGACCTATTTTTCTATTCAGCTATTTTAAAACCATATTTTTCAAAAATGAGAATAGCAGGCTCTGAGGATAGAAAATCGAGATAAGCCTGAGCTTCCTCAACATTATCACATTGCTCCAGAATAGCTGCCGGGTAAACGATAGTAGCATTGACAGCGGCCGGTCCGTAGGCAACGATAGTGACATTGCTATCGCCAAGAGCATCGGAGAGATAAACAACCCCTGCGTCAGCATTACCTGTTGAGACCCATTGCAATACTTGGGTAACACTGGTCCCATAAGTAATCTCTTTCTTCATAACATCTTCGTAAATACCCAGTTGATTGAAAGCCTCTACCGCATAATCGCCAGCCGGGACAAGCACCGTCTGTCCAAGAGCGATTGTCCCAACATTGGCATTGGTGAGATCATTGAAACTGGTGAGACCGAGGGTACTGTCTTTGGGTACAATAAGAACAATTTCATTATTTAAAAGGTTTACGCGAGTGTCATTCAGTAAATAACCACCGTTTTGCAAATTATTCATCTGAGTGGCCGCCGCCAAAATAAACACATCGCACTCTAACCCTTGCTCTATTTGTGTCTGTAGGGCCCCGGAACCCGCAAAACTTTCGGTAAAAGTGATATGCGGATTGATGACTGAGTAAACGGCATCGATTTCACGAAGGGCTTTCTCCAAGCTTGCCGCGGCTGCGATATTAATATTAAATGGGCTGGGCGGTATTACCTCGGGGATATCGGTAGTGTTAATAGTTTTAGTAATAGTATCAGTGACAGTTATGGCACAACCGACACTCCCCACCAACATCACAGCCGACAAAAGAAAAAGCGGGATGGCTTTTTTAAATAAATTCATACGATAAGATCCTCCTTGTTTTAATATTTTAAATTTGAACTGCATAAAACCTATTGTGGTTTCATGCTCACTGATTTCCTCATTATAACCTTATTGGCGACCTTGTGAGCCACAAAGCAAATTTCACAAAAATTGCCTTTTACATCTATGATTAAGGTAGTTTTATTCACCTCCTCGACTGTCAGTGTTTAATTGTTTACTTTGCATATTTATGATACAGTCAATGCGTAGTGTTTTACGTTGTGTCTATTTTTAAGAAACATTACAACTTCAAATATAAACCATTTGATATATTTCGTCAAATATAGCGCTTTGGCTATGAAGGAGTTCGTAAGTGAAGCAAATAAGTACCCAAGATGCCATCGGTCATGTCCTTTGCCATGATATCACGCGAATAGCCAGAGGAGTCAGCAAGGGTACCGCTTTCCGTAAAGGCCATATTGTGAGGGAAGAAGACATTCCCGCCCTGCTTGCTCTGGGCAAAGAGAACTTATACGTATGGGAAGAACAGCAGGCCATGCTGCACGAAAACGAAGCCGCTAATATTCTGTACACAATCTGCGCCGGCAATCATATGCACCCTTCTGAAGTTAAAGAGGGAAAAATCGAGGTAATTGCCGACTGTGATGGATTACTTCTCGTCGATACTGAAAAACTTTTGGCCATCAACTCTCTGGGAAATATGATGATTGCAACACGTCACAGCGGTTTTCCGGTAAAGAAAGGCGATAAACTGGCTGGGACAAGAATCATCCCACTGCTCATCGAAAAAGAAAAGATGCAAAAAGCGCGGGATATTGGGGGCAGGCAGCCGCTACTCGCGCTGAAATCATTCATCCCCAAAAAATGCGGGATTGTGACAACCGGTAGCGAAGTCTTTCACGGACGGATTAAGGATACTTTCACACCTGTGATTGAGGCAAAGTTAGCAGAGTACGGAGCCAAAGTTTGTGAAAAGACCGTACTGTCCGACGACGCAAAGGCCATCACGAATGCCCTCGTTTCCATGATACAAAACGGGGCCGAAATGGTTATTTGTACCGGTGGAATGAGCGTTGACCCGGATGATCGCACTCCGCAGGCAATAAGGAACACCGGCGCTGATATTGTCACATATGGAACGCCTGTACTTCCGGGAGCTATGTTGATGCTTGCGTACTACCAAAGCATAATTCCTGTTGTCGGTTTGCCCGGTTGCGTGATGTATGCCAAGAGAACTGTTTTTGATATTGTCTTGCCTAAACTGCTAACGGATGTCCCCATAACGGCAGAATGGGTTTCAGCTTTGGGGCACGGTGGTTTGTGTTTAGATTGTGATATCTGTACTTATCCGAATTGCGGTTTCGGGAAGGGAGCATAATTACCAAGAATAAGGCGTACAACTACGGCCTTTGCTATTGCCGTTTTTGCTTTAAAAGCTGGGAACAAGACAGCTTTCGCGTTCCTTTGAATTGCGATTGTTATTTGTGAATACTATAATCAGCAATATATACTGTACGTAACAGTCAAAGAGGTGATCTATGGGAATTGCCGCACTGATTATAGCTGCCGGGAAAACCCCGCGCCGTAATGGCTTTGAACCGCTTAAAGAAGTGGGAACAATTCCTACGATTCAACGCGTTGTAAAAGTATTCAGGCGCGCCAGTATTGAACGCATCGTTGTTGTTTGTGATAGGGCTGACTATTCAACCGAAAAACTCGCCTCGCGCATGAATACAGTATTCTTACATAGTCCCAAAGACGCAGAAATGCTGGACAGTATCAAAGTTGGCCTCAATTACTTAGTTGACAAATGTACGGCTGTGTTAATCACCCATGTTGATATCCCCTTTTTCTCCGTTAACACTGTGCGACTGCTTATGAATACCGAAAAACCGATTGGCATCCCATCATTTCAAGGTAGTAAGGGGCATCCTATTTTCCTTCAAGCCGCTCATTTTCAATCTGTTTTATCATATACCGGTGACAATGGGCTAAGTGGTGCTCTTTCGGCCTCTAATCTCAAACACAATTATGTTGAAGTAGATGACGAAGGAATTATTATTGATACTCAACGCCAAGATGGTTTGGAAAAACTGCTTTCCAACAGCAATAACCTTGGGAAATTCTTCCCCGAGATACAAATTCGCATAGCTAAAGAAAGAGAATTCTACGGTCCAGGCACTCACCAGCTATTGAAACTAATTGATGAAACCTCGTCACTAAGTGAAGCTTGTAGGCAGATGGGTATTTCACTCAGTAAAGGCCGTACTATGATCGCGCTTATTAATCAACAATTGGGGCGCCGTATTATCAGAAGCAAAACTGGCAGCCTTTCTGGCGGAAAAGCCGGAGGATTTTCAATTCTTACCAAGGCCGGCAAAGAACTCATGCATAAATATGCTCTGCTTAATGCCGAAACTAAGCAGAGCGTGAACGAAATTTTCGCTAAATATTTCTGACAGGCAATTCAATGTCGTGCATTTAATCCTACACACAGGAATACTTTTTGCCTCTTTTTTGCACCACGCCTGATATGACCATGCAAACAGACCTGATTGTTTTGTGAACAATCCAACTTATCGGAAGTGAATCTGTAGTCTAGCCAAAAACCTAAACTCCGCATAAGTATATCTTGGACCACATATTTGATGAGGAGGAAGATGATGGCACTTAAGTCAAAAATCGAATGGACTGAAAGCACATGGAATCCAATTACGGGTTGTAGCAAGATTTCTGATGGTTGCCAGAATTGTTATGCTTCTCGATTAGCAACACGTCTTCAAAGAATGGGAAACCCTAAGTATGTGAATGGTTTCAAACTGACCCTGCATGAAGACTGTCTTAATGAACCATATTCATGGAAGAAACCATCGCGGATTTTTGTCAATTCAATGTCCGATTTGTTTCATGCAGATGTACCATTGGGATATATCCAAAGGATATTTGATGTGATGAACAATAATTCAAGGCATATATTTCAAGTTCTAACAAAACGTGCTGAAAGGCTAAGAGAGCTTGCGGGTCTACTGAATTGGACAAATAACATTTGGCTTGGTGTTACAGTTGAAAATGCGAAAAATAAAAACCGTATTGATTGCCTGAGAAATACACCAGCAAATATTAAATTCATATCCTTTGAGCCTCTTATTGACGATGTTGGACCGGTGAACCTAGAAGGTGTAGATTGGGCAATTATTGGTGGCGAAAGCGGATGGAGCGCTAGACCTATTCAGGAAAACTGGATTATCAACATAAAAAAGCAATGCGAAAAACAAGGTACGCACTTTTACTTCAAGCAGTGGGGAGGCACAAACAAGCGCAAAACCGGGCGAGTATTACTAGGCAAAACATGGGATGATATGCCAAATATACCGAATGCTTATTGCACCCCTTGAGGATAATGAACTGCTGGAGTTACTCAATGATGACAGCAAGTCCTTCTTTGGTGTAGCGCGGGAGTTATGTGTACCGGCAGACTTGCTGGACTTCAAGTTCAGAGTACTTAAGCACAAGGGCTATCGCATTGAGGCACCTTACATCGCGGGCAGGGGATTTTTGAAAGGAACGGATTTCGGATGATTGGGCAAAGTGAGGCACTTTATCCGCTGTGTTTAAACAATTCCGCCGAGCTTCAATGTGCAGTTGTTAACTGCACAATTAACAGGGACTCACAGCAACGCACTCTTGGATAAAGTAGAAGATCGCGATGTGTTCCTATGGACAGGGAATAGTATATTAAAGCCCCAGGACAGAGCATAGTCACAACTGCCGCCAGCAAGAGTATGCCCTATACAGCGATTGATACATCGTTTATAATATCCTTATTAGCAATACGTCCTACTGGATTACTTATTAAACATGAAATCTTTTCCAAGAGAATTGTGGGGGTTATTGTCACAGATGTACTTCTTTTGTGCGTTTTTTCTGCCAGTTGTCATCCTTGCCATCTTTGCTTATTATCAGATATCGAGTTCTCGGCGGAGGCAATCGTCCATTGGGTATGTCGGTAGCGCAGTTTTATTTTGCTATTCCGTAATTATGGTATTTGAGGAGCGAATAAGGGATTTCATTTCGAGTCATCTTGCAGATGCAACAATTTCAATTTATCGACCACCTCCCCCATTACATTTTGAATACCTACTATTTTTTAACATACTAACAATCATATTATTATTGCTTACATTAATTACCAATTCCAAATGCAAAGAGATGGTTAAACACCATAGTTTTACAACCTAACTGAAGAAAATGCAAAACTAGTTTTATGATGATCATATGAAAAAACGTATTGCGTCTTTTGCTTCAACACTACTAACACTGTCGTTACTATTGAAGAAGCTATCTCTTGCTGTTCTTATATTAGCGATGTTTCTCCTAGGTATTGGAGGGTGTAATTCTTGTTTTCGCGCAGAGCTACACGACTACATATTCCAAATCATATATGATGGTAATGGGCATAATTACGGTAGTGACAGTAATGGTTTTGGCGATAGATGGAGTACCACTAGCACCTATGTAGAAACGGTTCGTGGGCAAGTAGACTTAGCTAGAACAGGGTACGATTTTATGGGTTGGTCTATCGACCCGCTGTCCACTACTTCTCAATATGTAGAAGGTGATACTATCATTCTCCAGTGGGCTATTAATCCAAGCATTATTTTATATGCTGTCTGGATACCAAATATGGCATAGCAATGAGTCTTTCTTCTAACCGCTTACTTTTTACGCCAAGCGGTACCTCTGCCAGTTTTTGAGCCCTTATCTCTTCTATCCGCGCCTTAACTTTTTCTGCGCCCCCTTGCGGGTATCCTCAATTATCTCCTCTGGCGTCATGCCTTTCTGTCTTTCATAGTGCCATTCTCTTATCTTGTGGATATCATCAATCGTAAAAATAGGACTTATTTCTGGCTTCGGAATATTTCTATTATCCATTGCCAATACCTCGAAATATTCTCCGTAAATATCCAATAATAAGCATTTCAGGTGAACATAGAAATCGTACGGTGCAGTTTGTTAAAAGAGTGATAGAATAACGAGAAAGTGGCCTCTTCCAGCTAGCCATTTTTATGACTAGTTTTACCTGTTTCGCTCGTCAAAATATAAAAATACGCTTTTAAACCAGTCTGTTTGTAACTAGTCCACTCGGTAATTTAGGATGGAAATAAGTACTTTTGCGGGGCATCCTATCGGCCAGATCCGAAATCTCCTTAATAACGGCAGGCTGGAGAGGTTGAAGGATAAAGGCCAGTTGAAAATCGCCTGCACGTACTGACTGCACGGCACTGCTGCGGTCATGGTCAAATGCCAACCCATCTTCTGTTTCGGGTTGGATTTGTAACAATTTCTCAAGAATAAGGTGTTCGACCAAACTGACATCCATTTGTTTGTAAACGTCACTGTGGAAGGAAGGCATAAAGCTGCCGGCCTCTTCATAATCGCGTAAAGCCAGCAACAGCATCTTTTCATTGGACAAACCATACAAAGCAATGTGCGGCCGCTTCTCTGCGATTTGCCAAGCATCGACTTTGGACCAATCATCCGCACCGTTAAACGAAATCTCCTGCATTTCAAAGAATGAGTCCAGTGTTGATTTGAGTGACTCAAGTTTTGTAGGCGCAAGCCCTCTCAATACTCTATGCGTTGGGAGAAGTAACAAACCCGGGTCAGCAAAAGAAACCAACGTCATCATTACAAAATTAAAAGCTTCGCCGGGGAAATAACCTTGGTTTAAGGCAATTTGTTCGCGCTGGTAAACAAGCGCACTCTCATATCGATGATGCCCATCGGCGATATAGAGCGGTTCCGACTCAAAGGAAGCGATAATTTCTCGTTGTATGGCCGGCGCGGTAATCGCCCATACATTGTGCCATTCCCCGTCAAGTGTTCCCATGCGCATATGCGGCATCGTTATAGTTGCTTGCTCCAAGGCGGCCGCAATTCTTTGTTGTTCGTCAGAATACATCGCCAGTATCGGGCTCGTATTAGCTTTAATAGCCCGAATTAGATTAATGCGATCAGTTTTGGGCTCCCCCATTATTTCCTCGTGTGGACGCACCACCATACGGTGCCATTCCTCCAACCTCACACAAGCCACAATTCCCCTGCGTTTCCATATCTGCTTCTGATAAATGAAGTAATGGTCGTCAATGTAGATTGTCTTAGCCTTATCGCGTACCAAAATCTCATCCTCTAACCATTGCTCAAGGAAAGCGGTCGCTCTGCTATACTTATCATCACTGGAAGTGTCACCCGGATTTTGCTTACCATATTCAACGCGAACGTAGTTGTATTGGTTACGCAAGTAAAGCTCCTCTTGCTGCTTGGGATTGATTATGTCATATGGAGGACAAATCACCTGCGAGAGGTTTTCCACTTTCTGTGGGTTATAGCGAATACCATTAAAGGGGTGAAGTTCAGCCATTTAGCCCTCTTTCTGAGCTTGCTCAAAAATACTGATTAGCTCAATTTCGTTTATTTCCTTAATACCTAACGCACGTGCTTTTGCCAGTTTACCGCCGGGTTCCATCCCCACCACTAAGCAAGTTGTCTTCTTAGTGACATCACTTTTAGCCTGCCCACCCAAAGCCCGAATCCGTTCCTCTGCTACTTCGCGAGTAAAACTCTCCAGTTTTCCGGTAATCACGAATTCTTGCCCGCTCAGCAGTTGTCCTCCGACTGCCGGTTCTCTTTCGGTCTTGGTATTTACTCCGCAAGCTTCAAGTTTGGCAATAATATGCTTATTGTCCTCGTTTGCGAAAAAAGCCTCAATGCTGGTCGCGATTTTGGCACCGATTGAGGGAATACCAAGAAGCACGTCCCCGGAAGTTGCCGAAAGCTCAGCTAAACTACTGAAACGTGAGGCCAACAACTCAGCCGTCTCCTCGCCGACGTGACGTATGCCCAAAGCGTTTATCAATCTGGACAGAGGACGCGTTTTACTGTTCTCAATTGAAAAAAGCAGATTGTCTACCGATTTCTCTCCTAATCCAGCCAGCGCTATAAGCTCCTCGCGCTTTTCCCTCAATGCATATATATCCGCCACGTCACCCAGTAATCCTCCATTACAAAAGAGCGCCACCAGTTGTTCGCCAATACCGCGGATATCCATTGCTCCCCGCGAAACAAAGTGCCTGATTCGCTCTTCCACTTGCGCCGGACAAGCAGCGTTCGGACAATAGTACATAACCTCTGAATCCGGTTTAACCACTAAGTCATGGCAAACGGGACAGCGCGGAGAATTGCTCTCAGCTTCAAATAGTTTGCCCTTCATACTAAAGGGAGACGATCTAGTCGGACTAGCCACGGCGTCAGGGGTTGGTCCGACAATTTCAGGGATGACGTCCCCTGCACGCTGCACAAAAACCATGTCTCCCTCTCGTACATCTTTGCGCAGAATATCATCTTCATTATGTAATGTAGCACGACTAATGGTAACACCACCGATTACAACCGGTTGTAATATTGCCACCGGATTTAGCGTCCCGGTGCGTCCCACGCTGACGCAGATTTCTTTAAGGAGCGTACGCCCTTGAAGCGGCGGAAATTTATATGCAATCGCCCATCGCGGCTCACGCCCCACGTCACCCAGCTCATCCTGTATCGCCAGCGAATTAACTTTCATCACGATTCCGTCAGCCTCATATGGCAAAGAACTGCGCTGTTCTTGCCAAAGCCGATAATAAGCCTTGGCTTCTTCAATTGTAAAAACAAGCCGGTTGTTGGGATTAATCCTAAACCCGAGGGTCTTTAAATAGAGCATTGTTTCCCAATGCGTCATGGGCATTGTATGGCCGTAAGCATAACCCAAAGCATAGATATAAACATCCAAAGCCCTTCCCGCCGTTACGCGGGCATCAAGCTGGCGCACCGAACCAGCGGCAGCATTGCGTGGATTGGCAAACAGCGGAAGTTTCTGTTCCGCACGTTCACGATTAAGTTTTTCGAAACCAGCCTTAGGCAGATACACCTCGCCACGAACCTCAAATTTGGTGGGGAAATCTCCTATCACAGAGAGTGGTACACTACGAACAGTACGCAGATTATCGGTAATATCCTCACCCTTATATCCGTCACCACGTGTGGAGCCTTGGACTAACTTCCCGTTCTCATAGGTTAAAGCAATCGCTAAACCGTCGATTTTATGTTCACAGACAAGTTCAAACGTCCGTCCGTCAAGCAATTTTGAACAGCGATTAAACCAACTCCCCAACTCATCATCAGTAAAAGCGTTAGCCAATGAGAGTAACGGTTTAAAATGAGAGACCGCTGAAAAAGACTCCAGCGGAGCTGCCCCAACACGCTGGGTAGGAGAATCATCCGTAACAAACAACGGCAACTGTTCTTCCAGTGTCCTGAGTTCACGCATTTGGACATCATATTCGGCATCACTTATCTCAGGGCTGTCGAGGACATGGTACAAATAGTTGTTGCGGTTGATGCTTTCCCGCAAACTTTCAATGCGCTTTCGCGCTTGTTCTAAATCGGTTTCATTCATAAGAACTTCGCAAACCAGGTAGGCAAAGTATAGCATAGCCAGAAAAGTTTGGAATACCAAGCCAACTGAACACTTCTTGGATTGGTGAACCATTCAATCAACAGGATTTGAAAAAATCGACCTGAATTGTTTCAAAACCCTCCGGCGATTATTTTGTGATGTTATTTTTGTAAAAGATGGTCTGTACTGTATTTTTTCGCTTTTACACACTGATTTTCAGAGTGAATTGGACATTGAGCGCCTAATTTTTGCGCACTGAGCAATCTACAGCGGGTTGCCTTGAATCCGCTTTTCGTATTATCCTTAGAACACTATGAAACTGATCGTTGGTTTGGGAAACCCAGGCAACCAATATGCCTCTAACCGTCATAATGTCGGCTTTATGTGCGTGGCTCACTTTGCCAAAAAACGTGGCTGGAGCTTTGAGAAGAAAGAAGGACTGGCACGCACTGCTCACGGGAAACTCAACGGCGAAGAAATTGTTCTGGCGCGCCCTCAAACCTTCATGAACGCTTCAGGAGAAGCAGTAAAAAAACTAACCGTTAAATACCATATCAAGCCGGAGGATTTGATGGTTATCCACGACGATATGGATTTGAATTTAGGAATAATACGCATCCGACAAGGTGGAAGTTCCGCAGGCCACAATGGTATAGAATCTATCATTTACGAATTTGGCACAGCCAATTTTATTCGTTTACGAATCGGGGTTGAACACCCTTCAGAGGCTTTCACAAAAAGGAGCACTCAAGTTATTGGGCACGTACTGGGCGACTTTAGCGACGAAGAAACCGGTGTCATTAAGGAAGTTATCAATGAGGTTGATTTGGCTTTGACTACTATCGTGAGCGATGGCTTAGATTGTGCTATGAACCGATTCAATAAAAGTAACACTTCCCCTCCACCAAGGAGTAATCGTTTATTGGAGTGTGACGAAGTAAATGGATAAGCACGCTATCATGCACTTTTCCAATTTCACAAGAGGTCTATTATTTCAGAGAGTTTATTCTTAATGCTCTTTATAAACATCTTTTCTGTGGCTAATACCTAAAGCTAGCACAACAAGCCGCCCATTCTGAATATCACAGAGAACTCTGAATTTTCCAATACGATAACACCACTCGCCAGCATGGTTCCCAGTTAAGCTTTTGCCATGAACTCGCGGATTCTCACAACCATTTATATACTTCATAAGCCAAGCGACAATAATTTTACTGGTATTCTTATTTAGCTTAGATAGTTGTTTATCTGCTTTTGAGGTAAATTCCAGTTGCCACTTCATAGATACTTTGCCGCAATCTCTTCAGCTGAATATGTCACAGGATTTTTATCAAACTCCGCCTTGGCTTTTCTCCATTCACGCAAGTCAATATCATCTTCTATTGCTTCAAGAGCAGTATTAAGCATAAAAGAGGACATTGATTGACCGTGGATAATAGCATATTCGTTAATCAACTCTTTGTCCTCCTCTCTAATTCTCATCGTAAAAGTTGTACTCATTATCAATACCCCCATAATTGTATTATGTAGCAACAGTGTAACACAATCTATGATGATTTACAATGCCATAGAATTGCGCGATGGAGACCAGTCAGGATATTTGTTACAGCAGGTACCACAGCAGATTGTCGGCTTGGGAATAAATTGATGGAAAACGTTGATGCCGAACCTCTTCTCATCAGCTGTATACTGGTATCCTCAAGCCAGTACAATTAGGCAAATTAAGACTCTGTCCAACTGTACTGATAGCTTAACGCGAAGTCGCGTCTACTTTACCTACAAACCCATACATCTTATCAGGGACATTCTCATCGTATGCATCTCCCGTAAAAACATATATCGGCAAGAGATAACCATTTGAGGTACTATATTGGTAATTGAGTGCAACTCCAGTAATTTCCAAATTTGAGAATGAACGCATGTTCACTATACATTCAATATTTTCTGGATCGGGCGGAGTCGGGCTCGTGAGCCTATCCTCCATAATTTTGAGAGCTTTGCTGGCTTCTATAAGCGAAACGTCAAACGCTTTCTCATAGGAATATTTGTGCGTTTCCATTCTTAAAATGGTACCATTATCACCAATTACAACAGTAGCCCCGCCACTCTCAACTGCGACATCGTCAATCGCTATTGAGAACGTTACCTCTGTTCCTATCCGATAGGAATCCTCTAGCCTGCCAGTTTCAGAATTCAAAAATTGCACTCCTCCACGAGGCGAAGTGGTAATGCTGACAACATTATCAGGGCACATGTTATTGTCTTTGAGCCATTTTGTTGCGATTGCCACACATTCTTCATCTGAAGGCAAATTAGTTGGTATTTTCAAGTCAATATTGCCATACAAAAGGATATACCCGTTAAGCCAAACCTCAAGAATTTGCTCCCCGCTAACGTATGTATAAACTATTCTCTCTTCATTCCCTAATGGCACAGAATTGCCGGTAAAGCCTAGTTGCTTGGCGATATTTGAGGCATATTTATCATCAATCTTCGGGCGAACAATTTTATAGGCAACGATTGTAGGTATGGATTCAGGCAAGTCTGTCTTTAGTATTATATCCACAGGTGGCAAATTATATGTATCAAGTTGTACCACGCCCTTGAACACATATGGTATGTCATCTAATTTTGAACATGCGGACCCCGCAACGCACCCAATTACAAGCACGCCACAAACAAACACTGCCATTTTATTCTTCATAAAAACCTCCCTTATCTGGCCCATTACTTATAATACTCTTACTTCCATTACCAAGCACATAGTTTACAAACGCCTGAACTTTGTCTTTACCGATAAAAAAGCTTTTTGCCGTGCCAAGAATATTGGTTTGGAGGTAACCGTTTTCGCTCACGGCAATAGAAACATTTCTACATCCAATTACTTCAATATCAACGCCAACACTCATAAGGCTAACGAACCACATCGGGTTGTATTGATTATTCTCCGCTTGATTCGGAAGAGAAGTATCCGAAAGCAACATCTCCCAAATAATTGAATCGGCATCTATAGAGTACGTAGCCATAGTAAAAACGCCATTCTCAAAGTATTCATTGTGGATTGTAGTAAATACAAGGTTTTCACGCAGATTCAAATCATCAATTAAATTACCGAGCGTTTGCGGGAAGTAATAATGATTTACAAACGGGTAATAACCAGAATGTCCTTCATATTTTACGGCAACAGCACATTCTTTCGAGACTGACTTTATGGCGAAAACTTCACAACTTTCCATATATTCCTTATCACCATCACCCACATCGTATCCTCTTAACATGGCATTCCCAAGAAACATACCAACTTTGGAATAGTCAACTTCTAATGTGGTATATTCTGCTCCATATGAAACAATGCTAACGGTATATTCGAAACCATTAAACGTTAACAAGTTAAATTTCTGAGTAATCGTTTTCTCGTTCCAAGGCACAACTTTCGCTATTTCAGGGCTGCTCACGTTCCAATGGGAAGCCAATATCGGTATAGCTATAACCACAGCCAAACAAGTTGTAATCGGCACAAGCCATTTCGTCATATTCCCCCAACTCTTCCTTTGGCGCTCCTGAGGGACGTTGACTGGTGTATTGTCGGAGATCTGGTTAATACAGACTTTCCGGATTTGTTCTCTGTCTGATAATTCAGCACGAACAATAGATTTTATAAAATCATGCCTTTTCACTATAGCATACCTCCTTTTATTGCAAATGCGCTCGGAGTTCTTTTAATGTGCGATAAAGTTTGTGCTTCACATTCGATTCACTCATGGATAGCGTTTGTGCAATTTCAGGGATTGAGAGCTCGACATCGTAAAAGAGATTAAACACCTTTTTAACGTCATCGGGCTTTTGTCTTAAAAACTGTCTGGCCTTTTCAACAACTAATTGATTGATTACCACTTCTTCTTCTGCTGAAGAGACTTCCGCTTCTAGATCAGCTATGGAAACCTCGTCGCCATCCTCTTTCTTAAATGTCATTGGTATGAAAAGGCGTAACCTTTCCTTGAGCGAATAATGCTTATAGAGCTTATGTTTAGCGATTCTTAAGGTAATTGCGTATTCGTTTTGTATATAATCCACTCCGCGCTTACATAGCAATTTGTACAATTCCGTATATACTTCCTGAGCAACGTCACTTATATCATCAGTCTTTTTGCACCTTGCCGTGATAAATGACAACACCACTTTGTACGTGGAATCGTATATTTCATTAAACCTAGCGGTGATGTTTGGGTCGACCATCAATCACAACCTCTACTATATCCGTGTCGCAATCAAAGCAAATAGTTCCAAGAAAGAACTTAATTTTTCAAACAGCGCCGCAAAAACTCCTTGCTTTTGTTGTGTGTTTGGGAAGCAAATATCTTGAACCATCATATCCTTTGCCTAAACCTCATGCGTTGCCCGCACCACGATGAAAGAAAACATAGTGCTGATTTGTGCATAGAGCCAGCAAATATAGTATAGCCCAAAAAATCGTTCGTCCATGCATCCTTCTTATTTTGCCCTGTATACTGGCTGATGTTATAATTGGCTTGCCGCAAGGAGGTTATTATGCATGTTGCCAACAAGCAAACAATTATTGCCGTTATCGGAGGCTCTCAAGCCTCAGCAAATGAACTTCTTTTAGCCGAACAAGTTGGACGTGAAATTGCTCGTGCAGGGGCAATTTTGGTCTGTGGCGGCTTGACAGGAGTGATGGAGGCCGCTTGCAAAGGGGCCTTTCAAGAAGGTGGGCTCACCATCGGTATTCTTCCCGGAGATTCTCGTCTGCAAGCTAATGAATACGTAAAAATCCCCATTGTTACCGGAATCGGCTACGCCAGAAATGTTGCCGTTGTAAAAACTGCTCAAGCTGTTATCTCAGTCGGTGGTAGTTACGGTACACTTTCTGAAATCGGCTATGCTTTGGGAAGCGGCCTTCCAGTAATTGGTCTTGAAACCTGGCGTATTTCTCGCTACGGAAAAGAAAAAAATCCTTTTACAGAAGTAAAAACGCCCGCTGAAGCCGTAAAAATGGCCATGGAAATGATTGAGTGAGGGAATATGGACAGTATCAAGAAAGTACAAGCTTGGGAAATAATTGATTCGCGCGGCAACCCTACCATCGCTGTAGGGGTTGAACTTGCTTCGGGTGCCTATGGCGAAGCTGCAGTACCTTCCGGTGCCAGCACCGGGAAACACGAGGCTGTTGAATTGCGTGATGGAGACCAGTCACGCTATAACGGGTTGGGAGTATTAAAGGCCGTTGATAATGTTAATAAAATCCTCGCTCCTTCTCTAATTGACGCCGACCCAACAGAACAGCTTAAGCTTGATAACACTATGCTCGCCATGGACGGTACGGAGAATAAAGCTAAATTGGGTGCTAATGCCATACTTGGAGTATCGCTGGCAATAGCTCATGCTGCCGCAAATTCCTCCAAAAAACCCCTCTACCAATATTTGGGGCAACGAGAGAGTTACCTGCTCCCTGTTCCGCTACTAAACATCCTCAACGGCGGTAAGCACGCCTCTGATTCTACCGATTTTCAAGAGTTTATGATTGCACCAGCAGGAGCGTCAAGCTTCGCTCACGCATTGCGTATGTCAACCGAAATATACCAAGCGCTTAAAAAAATCATCAAAGGTCAAAACTTTAGTACCAACGTGGGGGATGAAGGGGGATTTGCTCCGTCATTACCCTCTAACCAAGCCGCTTTGGAACTTATTATAAGCGCCATGGAAAAAGCCGGCTACAAACCGGGAGTAGACTGTTTTATCGCGCTTGATCCAGCCTCTTCCGAATTCTATGAGGACGGGACATACGTACTCGCTCGAGAAGGAAAGCGCCTTAACAGAGAGCAAATGGTAGACTATTATGTCAAACGAACAGAGGAATATCCCATTATCAGCATTGAGGATGGCATGGCCGAAGACGACTGGGAAGGGTGGAAACTGCTTTGCGACGCGATTGGAGACAGGGTACAGCTTGTGGGAGATGATTTGTACGTTACCAATATTAAGAGACTGAGCCAGGGAATTGCTCAAAAATCATCAAACTCGATATTGATCAAACTCAATCAAATTGGTACTTTAAGTGAAACCCTTGCCGCCATTGAAATGGCTCGCAGTGCCGGCTGGACCGCTGTTGTCAGCCATCGTAGCGGAGAAACAGAGGATGTGACTATCGCTGACTTATGTGTGGGTATATCAACCGGACAAATCAAAACCGGTGCCCCCTGTCGAGCTGAGCGCACAGCAAAATATAATCGTTTGCTACGTATTGAAAGTGAATTGGGAAAACAAGCCCAATATGCTGGACTCGCATCATTCAATAACCTAAAAAAATAGAAACAGCGGCGTGAATAACAGCGGTAACGTCATCGGCATAACGACAACTGTCCCCAGTGAAATACTGATGGCAGCTGGATATTCTCCGACAGACCTGAACAATCTATTCATCGAATCTACCAACCCGGAAGAACTGGTTCGAAAGGCTGAGAGAGCCGGATTTCCTCTCAATACCTGTGCTTGGATAAAAGGGCTCTACAGTGTATGTCTTGAGCACAATATCAAAACTGTCCTATGCGTTACCACTGGAGATTGTTCCAACACCAGTATGCTAATGGAAGTCCTCAAGCTACGCGGAATAAACACTATTCCTTTTGCTTACCCGAATAGCCCCGACACGGCTAAAATGCTAGAAACTCTCAATGATTTGGCTTTCAGGCTAGGAACCACCTTAAAAGAAGCCGAACAAGAACGCCAAAAACTCGCACCATGCCGCCAAGCCGCAAGCGAATTGGACCGCCTCACTTGGCAAGATAATCTTGTCAGCGGGATGGAAAACCACTACTGGCTAGTTTCCAGTTCTGATTTCAATCAAAACCCTTCCCAATACTACACCGATACACAACATCTTATAGAATGCGCACGACAAAGGAAGCCTTATCCTAAAGACGAATTACGACTTGCTTTCGTCGGAGTGCCCTCAGTGTACGGAAAAGAGCTGTATCCTTTCTTAGAACAAAATGGGGCACGAGTGGTGTATAACGAGATTCAACGACAGTTCTCCATGCCTAACGCTTCTGGCACACTTGCTAAGCAATATACTGATTACACCTACCCTTATGGCATTAACGATCGTTTATGTGATATTGAAAGAGAACTAAAAAGGCGAAAGATTGATGGAGTTATTCATTATGTACAGACTTTCTGCCATCGTGCTATTGGTGATATCGTCTTTCGTAGCTATTTGTCCGTTCCCATGCTCACGATTGAAGGTAACAATGATTTCCGACTTAGCCAGCATTTAAAAACTCGTCTGGAAGCCTTCCTTGACGTGTTGTTGCAGTTAAGGAGCAAAAACAAACAAAGCGCCATCTAACCCTGCATTTAATTCCGATAACCATATTGTTGTCAATAGTTTTTGAGATCAAACTCAAAAACTCTATGAAATTTGAAAGTTTTTCAGTCGTTACGCCACCTTAACTAACAATCGTTCTACATAGCCACTCCCATATGTACGAATCATGAGGAGCACAACAAAGCAAATGAGGAAGTGAACCATGATATGTTTGTTCTTACTGGCAAACAGTCTCGCGTATAAATCTGACTTCAATAAGCGAAATGACCGTTTCATCCTCCAAAGTCCGCCACAAATGTGTTGACGACCACCATTTAGATTAAGCAAACCACAAAAGAGAGTCCTTATCCCAAGATTGCTTATTCAAAATTTCGTATGTAGAGAACAAATACTGAGCAGCGTATTCTGCAAGGTGCCCCTTCTTCTTTTTTCAATGCAGAAAACCTATCTCGCAATATGATAGAATTAAGCCGATTTCAACAAGTAGCGAATCTTAATTGAAATCGAGAATAACAACTGGAGGAAATAATGGCAATCAAGGTAGGTATTAACGGCTTCGGACGCATCGGGCGTTTAACTCTGCGCGCAATCAAACAATATCACGCCGAAAAAATTGAGGTGGTGGCAGTCAACGATCTAACCGATACCGCAACCAATGCGCATCTGTTTAAATGGGATTCCACCTATGGTCGTTATAACGGCAAGGTTAGCACTGCCGATTGCGCCATCAAAATTGATGGAGCACCTATTCAAGTCTTTGCCGAAAAAGACCCCGCCGCTATTCCTTGGCATGAGGTTAACGCTGATATTGTCATTGAATCTACTGGGCTTTTCACCAGCGCTGAAAAAGCAGCCCTGCATTTAAAAGCAGGAGCTAAAAAAGTCATCATCTCGGCACCAGCCAAGAACGACGATATTACCATCGTTCTTGGTGTAAACCATGACAAATACAACCCTCAACAACATAGCATTATCTCCAACGCTTCTTGTACCACAAATGCGCTGGCTCCCATTGGTAAAATTTTGAATGATAGCTTCGGTCTCAAAAAGGCCATGATGAGTACTATTCACGCCTATACCAATGACCAAAAATTGCAAGACACCGCCCACAAAGACTTGCGACGAGCTCGTTCTGCTTGTGAAAGCATCATTCCCACCTCAACCGGAGCTGCGCACGCCATCGGCCGTGTCTTACCAGAACTTAACGGGAAAATGCATGGGATGGCTTTCCGTGTCCCAACTGCCACAGTTTCCATAGTCGATCTAGTAGCTGAACTAGAGAGAAATGTCACAGTAGAAGAAGTAAACCAAGCCTTCAAAACAGCTGCCGAAGGTCCTATGCATGATATTTTGGAATACTGCACCGAAGAACTGGTGTCCAGTGATTTCAAAGGCAATCCTCACAGCTCTATTTTTGACGCCCCCTCAACAATGGTCATCGGCGATAACATGGTTAAAATCTGCGCTTGGTATGATAATGAATGGGGGTATTGTTGCCGATTAGGGGATTTGGTGGCTTTCATCGGCGCAAAGGGATTCTAACCTTCATTAAGCTTCTTTATCAAACCTACAGAATGAGCTACCTATATGATGCTTTCGTCGCTAAGCGTCGTAAAGATGTTATGTGGGCAAAACGCAAATGATGATTCGCCGGTACGTGTGGGTAGGTAGGTGATATCTTCATAACGACTTTTCATGAAGAACTCGCCAGTTACTCTGTATCTGGCAAGCCTGTATAAGTCCGGGAGTTTAGGTAACCAAGCAGACCACCTTTCTTTGCGTAAAATATTCGAGGCGCATAAGCATCGCAATAAAACGATTGGCTACACTAGAATAGTTAGGACGTTACCCCCAAAATTAAAGCCAACAGGATTTAGAGTTCTCCGCTAAAATATATAAGTGGAGGGCTTAAATGAAAGCCAAGCGTTACACAGAGGAA
>WRNG01000012.1 GCA_009776735.1 Dehalococcoidia bacterium
CACTGACTTATACCGCTACTTGGATTCAGGATGAGTATACTGTCGTTTATGATCCAGGTGATCATGGCACGTGGACGACCACCAGTGAGACCTATGCCGGACTAGTTTATGGTAATCCTATGCCAGCTTTTAGTGGTAATTTAGCGACTGACCATACTATCGGCTGGTCGTTTGTTGCCTGGACGCCTTCAGTTCCTGCTACTGTTCCCGATGCTTCTACAAGTACGGTTACTACACTGACTTATACCGCTACTTGGATTCAGGATGAATATACTGTCGTTTTTGATCCAGGTGATCATGGCACGTGGACGGACTCAAGCGAGACTTATACCGGATTAGTTTATGGTAATACCATACCAGCCTTCGGTAATAATTCTGCTTCTACTACGGCAGACGATCATGATGCCGGTTGGACATTCAATGGTTGGAGCCCTTCGGTGCCTGCTACTGTCCCTGATGCTTCTACAGGTGCCGTTACCTTCCTGACTTATATAGCTCAATGGGTTCAGACGGAATACACCGTAGCATATAACCTTGGTGCGGTTGAAGCGACAATGCCAAGTAGCACCTTGATAACAGTTACATGGTTTGATAGTAACCTTATCCCAGCTATCGATCCAATAAGACCAGGGTACACCTTTGATGGTTGGAAACTTGTGCATAACGGAAACAGTACTCCCAACTATTTGGCAGGTATTACAAATGGTAAAATCATCGATAATAGTGATACATTCGGCGACCTTGCCTTTAACGATGCTGTAATAGGAATAATGTTTGCTGCCCAATGGACAGCCAATACCTATACGATAACCTACATCACCAACGGAGGTAATAACCTCACGCCACCGGATAAGACTGTGACGTTCGATAGCCCATACGGAGCATTACCTATTCCAACCCGAACAGGCTATACCTTTGATGGCTGGTATCTCGCATCTGATTTGTCAGGCACAGCTATAACAAATACAACTGTGGTAAAAACCGCAGATAATCATAACCTATACGCAGGATGGCAACCTATCAACTATCTGGTTACCTTTGATGCCAATACCACCGCAACTGGAATTGGCGGAATGCCATCAGTAAATCCGGCAAGTGTTGTTTTCGAACAACCATACGGCACACTGCCTGTTCTTACCCGTTCTGGTTATACGTTTAATGGGTGGTTTACCGCATCCAGTGATGGGACACAGGTACTGGCAACAACTACTGTAACCAATGACTTTGACCATACTCTGTATGCGCACTGGACAGTAAATCCTCAATACACTGTTACCTACAACGGAAACGGAAATACCAGCGGTAGCGCTCCGGTAGACAATTCTGCTTATGCCGCCGGTGGTACAGCAATCATCTTAGGTCAGGGTACCCTGCAGAAAGACGGCTACACCTTCTTAGGCTGGCATACCGACCCCAATGCCATTGCTTCAGTCTATTCTCCAGGATACGCTCATTTGATGTCTTCCAGCATCACTCTGTATGCCGTATGGCAGGAGAGTGGCAAATATACCGTTACCGTTAACGGCAGTTATGCCGCTACAACCGGTGCCGGTTCTTATGGACAGGGTGCCAATGTCACTATTAATGCCGGGACCAGAGACGGTTATACTTTCAGTGGTTGGACTGTAACGGTCGGAGGAGTAACTTTAGCCAGTTCCAGCAGTGCCACTACCACTTTCACCATGCCAGCCAACGATGTCACTGTTACGGCCAATTGGACTCAGGCTCCGGCTCCAACCACCTATACTGTTACTTACAATGGAAACGGTAATAGCGGTGGGAGTGTACCGGTTGACTCAGCCAGTCCCTACACTGCCGGCAGTACGGTTACAGTAATAGGTAATACCGGTAATTTAGTCAAAACTGGCTATACTTTCCTTGGTTGGGCTGACGCTGACGATTATGTAACAAGGATAGCTCTAGGGTCTCTTGTCGGTAGAACCGCTCAATACGTTGCCGGTAGCACATTCACCATTAACTCCAATACCACCCTTTATGCCGTATGGCAGGCCGAAACAGAAACCACCTATACTGTTACTTACAATGGAAACGGTAATAGCGGTGGAAGCGTACCGGTTGACTCAGCCAGTCCTTACACCGCCGGCAGTACGGTTACAGTAATAGGTAATACCGGTAATTTAGTCAAAATAGGTTATACATTCTTAGGCTGGTCTACCAACCAATCAGCTACGACAGCTCAATACACTGCCGGTAGCACATTCATCATCAACTCCAATACCACCCTTTATGCCGTATGGCAGGCTGAAACAGAAACCACCTATCGTGTTACCTATGTTGGTGGCGGTGATACTAGAGGCGTAGCTCCGATTGACCCCAACAGCTATCTTGCCGGAGACACGGCAACAGTCTTAGGCGCGGGCAATCTGGTCAGAAGCAATTACGCTTTCCTTGGCTGGTCAACCAGTGCTAACGCAACAACGGTGGAATATAATGCTGGTGACAGCATAACTGTCAACGGCAATATTACTCTCTACGCCGTATGGGAAACAGGAGGCAATGGCACACCATGGGCATTGCTGAACTTAATCTTGGCAATTACGGGAGCATTGGTAGCGATTGGCGCAGTGGTATATGCCTTTGTACGCAAGAACAAAAATACAAAGATGCTATGGCTGATAGTAAGCATTGCACTTGGCATTGCCAGTCTAATAGTATTTTTCCTTACCGAGAAGACTGGTAATCCCGTGGTTTTCGTGAACTGGTGGACAATAGCTAACGCAGTTATCCTCATATTGGGAGTAACCAGTATATTGTTTGCCTTTAAACATGGAGAAGGCAACCGCTAACAGGCATTTCTAGGTAAAACTAAAGGGTTATGATTGCCGTCAGTAAACTAATAACAATCATAACCCTTTAAGATTTTTGTTTACTTAACCTAATCAAAGTTTGAAAAGAGCGCTATGTCCAAAACAGACTTAGTATTACTTCACGCACCTCATGTTTACGACTATCGTAAGCTCCCGCAGCTTTACGGTCCGGTCAGTGATTTGGTGCTCTCGACTCCGATTTATGAAATGTACCCCATTGGTTTTTCCAGCATGGCGGAATACTTAGGCCGCTTTGGCTTCCATGTAAGATTGGTAAACCTGGCCTTTCGTATGCTAAAGAACCCCGATTTTGATGTCGTGGCTTTCATAAAAAAATTGCACGCGCCGGTTTTCGGAATCGACTTACACTGGTTGGTACACGCCCACGGCTCAGTGGAAATTGCTAAGTTAGTAAAAAGCATTCACCCACAAGCCAAAACACTTTTTGGCGGATTCTCCTCCTCCTACTTCTACAAAGAGTTAATCGCTTACTCCGAGGTAGACTATGTTATGCGCGGTGACTCCACAGAGGAACCCATGCGTATTTTCCTCGAAGAACTTAAAACCGGGCGACTGGAAAAAGTCCACAACCTTGTATGGAAAGATGCTCAAGGCACCGTTCATGACAACGGTCTAAGTTTTGTCCCTGACAATATCTCTGATGTCATGCAAAACCATTACACTGCCGTTGCCCGTTCAGTGCTTCGCTACTTCGATTTGTCAAGCACACTTCCCGCTAAGGAATGGCTTAAGTACCCTGTGACAGCCGTGCTTACATGCAAAGGATGCGACCACAACTGTGTTTATTGCGGTGGCGCCAATGCCGCCGTACGCAAAACAGTCTCTCGCTATAAAACGGCCTTGCGTAGCGCAGCCGATATGTTTCGCGATATTCAGAGTATCAGCCGCCTTAGTCGAGGACCAATTTTCATTCTGGGCGATATCCGCATGGGTGGAGAAGAACGGGCATATGAACTCCTGCGCATGCTGAAACAAAAACCGGTAAAAAACACCATTGATTTCGAGCTCTTCAGCCCACCGGACAAACCATTTCTGGAAGCCATTGCGCAAGCCAAGCCGGGATTTGCCATTGATATTTCACCGCAATCTCATGACATCAAGGTACGTCGCGCCATAGGTCTTTCCTACAGTAACGCCGATTTGGAAAACAGCATCGAACACGCGCTCAAGTTGGGAGCCTCGCGTCTGGAAATCTACTTTATGGTGGGACTACCTGAACAAACACCCGAAACTGTGAGCCAAACACTGGACTATTGTGAAGAGCTCTATAAGCATTTCCACGCCGACAAACGGTTGTTTCTTTTCATCGGTCCCCTTTCGCCGTTTCTTGACCCCGGCAGCCTCGCCTTTGAAAACCCGGCGCGATATGGCTACCGAGTTATTCATCGCTCTTTAGCAGAACATCGTAACGCGCTTACCCGTCCCAGTTGGAAGGAAACTTTAAACTATGAAACACGTTGGATGAATCGCGAACAAATAGTTGAAACTACCTACAGTGCCATTGCCCGTCTGACTCGCATTAAGCAACGGTACAATCAAATAACAACCCAAATGGCTGATGCTCAGCTTGAACGCATCGCAAATGCCTTGGAAATGGAAAAACGGATTGATGAGATTGTGCGGTCAGGCGACGAAAGCAAATTATTTGAACTGAAACCAACCCTTGACCGCCTCAATGGCATGGATGTTGTTGAGCGAAAGCAACTCAAGCTGCCCGTAGGCGCAGTTAAATTACGTTATTTACGCTCACTGTTGGAAATAATACGAGGACGGCAACAGTGAAAAGGAAAACTTTCCACATTGTTTCATTGGGTTGCGCCAAGAATACGGTTGATGCCGACTCCATGGCAGTGTTGTTATGTCGTGCCGGTTATCGCCTGATCACTTCTCCAAATCAAGCGCACATCATTATTATCAATACCTGCGGCTTTATCAACACCGCTAAGGATGATTCGTACCGAACACTGGAATCATTTGCCCAAAACAAGAAGGAGAAACAACTGCTAATTGCCGCCGGATGTCTTACTCAACGCTACGGCGAAATGGTAATACAACGGATACCGCAAATAGATGCCATTATCGGCACACGTGATTGGCAAAATATTGTTGGTATGGTAAACAATTTATGCCAGAATAATGAAACCTCTGATGACACCAGTTCTAACAATGCTCCACAAAATAGTTGTAGCGTACCACGCTATTCTATACAGGGAGCAAGCGCCTACCTCAAAATTGCTGATGGCTGCTCGCGAAAATGCTCCTTTTGCGCAATCCCTTCAATCAAAGGCCCTGCTGTCAGCCGCCCACTTCAGCAAATTCTTGACGAAGCTAGACAACTGCAAGAGTTAGGCATAAAGGAACTTGTTCTGATTGCTCAAAACAGCACAGATTATGGACATGATATAGGTATTAAAAATGGGTTGGTGCGCTTACTGAAAGAATTAACACTTGTCGTACCCGATATTAACTGGTTACGCATAATGTATGCCTATCCGGGCTTTGTCACCGATGAGTTAATTGAACTGATGTCCGAAAGCAAACAAATCGTGCCTTATTTAGACATGCCATTGCAACATTCCCATCCTGATGTCCTACGTAGCATGCAAAGACCAGCCAATATGGAATGGGTATACAAAACACTCAGCAAAATGCGCCAAGTAATACCAGGTTTAGCTTTACGTAGCACTTTCATTGTGGGATACCCTAACGAAAACGAAGAGCATTTCCAGTCTCTGTTGGATTTCATTCAAGAGATTCGCTTTGACAAACTAGGAGCTTTTAAGTTTTCCTATGAACCCGGCACTCCAAGCGCTGTTCTGGGAGATCCAATTTCAGAACGAACAAAGGAAGAGCGGCTTGGGAAGCTTATGGCTATGCAACAGCAGATTTCTCGAGAACTAAACATAAATTGTATAGGGAAAACATTGCACGTACTGATTGAAGGTTCAGATGACGGCATCTCTGTCGGACGCAGTTATCGCGATGCCCCCGAAGTTGACGGTTTAGTTATCGTAAAAGGCGTTGTCCCCGTAGGTTCGTTTCTTCCCGTGCGTATTACGGAAGCTACCGAATACGACCTGTTTGGCGAAGTTTAAGTATCATGCTACAGTCACACCAAACAAATGGTATTTGATATCAGGAAGAATCTATTTAACAGCAACAATCCGAGGACACCACTTCGTAGCCTTGATCCTCAATCTCGGATTTGATTCTCGCGTCCAGCGTTTTTGCAGGATCGTACTCAACCATAACGGTTTTGGCAGATAAGTCTACCGCCACACTTGCAACACCAATAAGAGCGCCTACCGCGCCAGAAATAGCCTTGACGCAATGTTCACAGGACATGCCATCTACCGTAAAAATTGTTTTTGCCATAAGGAAATTATACCTTATGCTATTTTTAATTAGCAAAGTATCGGGAGCATCTATTTATGGCAGATCTACTGCCTTAAACCTTCTCAGCCGCAGAGCGTTGGTAAGTACAGAAACGGAACTGAGACTCATCGCCGCTGCGGCGATCATAGGGTTAAGTAGCGGCCCACCGAACAGATGAAGCAACCCGGCTGCGATGGGAAGGCCGACCACGTTATACCCAAACGCCCAAAAGAGATTCTGCTTTATGTTGCGCAATGTCCGCTTGCTAAGCAAGATAGCGGTGGGAACATCCCACAAATCCGAGCGCATGAGGATAATATCTGCCGATTCCACGGCAACATCTGTACCAGAGCCAATGGCAATGCCAATATCTGCCTGTGCCAGAGCCGGCGCATCATTGATGCCATCACCGACCATAGCCACTTTGAGGCCCTCATCTTGCAACCTCTTAATCTCGTTTGATTTGTCCCCCGGCAACACCTCAGCCAAAACATGTTTGATTCCAACTTGCTCAGCAATAGCAAACGCTGTCTGCTTATTGTCACCGGTAATCATAGCAACCTGGATACCCATTTTATGAAGGCGTTCAATCGCGGCACGGCTAGACGTTTTTAGCACATCGGCCACCGCCACAACCCCAGCCAACCGGCCGTCAAGGGCCACATACATCGGAGTTTTACCTTCACTGGTCAATTTATTGACCTCGGTCTCCAAATCAATCAGAACAACGCCATGCTCCTCCATCAGTTTGCGATTTCCAGCCAGCACGGATTGCCCCTTGATTACCACTTCAATTCCCTTGCCAGTAATCGAATTAAAGAGTTCAGCACTCAATAACTCCAATCCCTTATTGCGTGCTCCTTCAACAACAGCTTGCCCAAGCGGGTGCTCCGATCCTTTCTCGGCCGAAGCTACAAGAAGCAACAAGTCGTTGGAGTTTAAACCTTCAGTGGGAATAACATCGGTAAGTGTAGGTTTTCCCTTGGTAATCGTGCCGGTTTTATCAAAAACGATAGTGTCAATTGCATGGGTCGTCTCCAGCGCTGCGCCGCTCTTTATCAAGATGCCGTTTTCTGCGCCCTTCCCTGTTCCGACCATGATGGCTGTCGGCGTTGCCAAACCAAGCGCACAAGGGCAAGCGATTACCAGCACCGAGATGAAGACCGTAAGCGCGAATTCCATGTCACCGCCAGTGCCAATGAACCAAGCGAACCCCGCTACAAGCGCAATCCCGCAGACAATCGGCACAAACACTCCGGAGACTTTATCCGCCAATGCAGAGATGGGAGCTTTGCTGCCCTGTGCGTCCTCCACCAGCTTAATAATCTGCGCCAAGGCAGTATCAGTGCCAACCTTCTCGGCTCTGAATTGAATTAAGCCCGTTGTATTCAGACTGGCGGCGTATACGGAGTCGCCTGTGCGTTTTTCCACAGGCATGCTTTCACCTGTAAGCATAGACTCATCGATAGCTGTACGGCCGTTAATTACCGTGCCGTCAACCGGAATTTTCGTGCCCGGCTTTATGACAATGATGTCTCCAATTTCCACCTCATCAACCAAGATTTCTTGTTCTTCGCCATCTTGCATGATTACGGCGGTCTTCGGCGTGAGTCCTATCAGCTTTTTTATCGCTTCGCTCGTTCTGCCCTTGGACATAGCTTCCAATGATTTACCAAGTAGAATAAGGGTAATTATCACGCCCGCTGATTCGAAATACAGCGATTCCACCGCCAAATCGTTATGTCTTATAATCCGCCATGTATTATAAACACTAAATGTTATGGCCGCTGTAGTGCCAATAGCAATCAAAGAATCCATATTCGGGCTTAAACGAACCAGCGACTTAAACCCATTGGTATAAAACCGATAGCCCACTCCAATCACCGGCAGGACAAGTATCAGTAGAGTCAGTGCATAAGCCAAAGGATGATGCATCATATGTAGCCAAGAAGGAAGCGGCAGGTGTATAAAGGTTAGCATCGGAGCCATAGCGATATAGAGAAGCGGGACAGAGAACACGGCGGCAACGATAAATTTCGTCCAGAGCGTCCTGATTTCCTTTTGATTCCGCATCCGGTCTTTGTCGTCTGCATCCCCTTTGTTGGTTTCCATGGGTATATATCCGGCTTTCTCAATGGCTTGTCGAATAGCCAAAAGCCGAATCTTGTGCGGAGTATAGGCAATGGTAGCCTTTTCGCTGGCGAGGTTGACAGATACGCTTATTATCCCATCTAATTTTTCGATGACCTTCTCAATGCGCCGGACACAAGCGGCACAGGTCATACCCTTGATTGGTATAGTCACGCTTACGTTATCCGTCTTTTCTTCCACCTCATATCCGATTTTGACAATTGCCTCCTTGATATTGGAAAGCATCAAAATATTTTCATCATATTCCACAAAGAGTCGCTCGTTTGCCAGATTAACCGCGGCTTTGTGAATGCCCGGGAGTTTCCGCACGCTTTTTTCAATCCGCTGCGCACAGGCGGCGCAGGTCATGCCGCGTATATTCAACACCTGATTATTCATCGATTAACCAACTCTTTTTGCCCTTGTCTTGAGACTGAGGATGTTTGGGGAAAATATTATTTGCACAAAACTGGTTCCGGAGCAAACTAAGCCGTAATTATGTCGATAAACAAACACTGCTATCGCCTCCAACGTAAATGATGTCCGTAAGTGTTGCACGTATAATTAGCTTTCCCATAATTGGTTCTCACAATCGTTCACAGTAATAATATGCCAAGCGTCTCCTATCTTTTCGAGCGGCTTATGATATAGGTTCAACCACAGTTATGTATGCACGAATCATGCCCATCCAACAAGTATATTGAAACCTCCCCGTTCGCGTCGGAGAAAACTCTATCACATTGGCTCCGGGCTGGAATGCGTAATTGGCAATGCCATATTCCATGATATTTACCCTGCCGTTGCATCCATTGATACTTCCATCGGGCGCATTTATCGTCCATTTTACGGCCGTTCCCGTCTCAACCGTGATATTCGGATATGCGTTTGGCAAAAGCGTACTGTTGATAATCTGTCTTCCATCCACAATCTGGATATTGTTTCCAGCCGAAGCTCCATTGTTTTCATCACTTGGTAGCGCTCCCCGCCAATAATTGGCCGTAAATACCACCATTATCAGGCATGCCACTGAGGCAATGGAAATCATTCCGTGTGACAACTTGCTAAAGGGCAGGCTCAACACGATACCAACCATACAAAGAGCAATGATGATAAACGACAATAAATCCGATGACAGGAATCCCGAAAGACCGCCGCCTTGTGAGAGCATGGACAACCCCAACACTACAACCAATATTGCGCCTATATTCATTATTGCCGTCGTAAATTTCCTACCCAAAGCTGACACAGCAGAACCAAGCCCCAACATGAGCGGCACCGTTCCCAAACTAAAGAGAAACATGGAAACCGCACCCGACAAAGGATTACCTGATACCAACGCCACGATTTGCATCGACTGCAACGGACCGCAAGGCATAAGGCCGTTCAAAAGACCGACAATCAAAGGACCCCGATTGGTCATTTTTATATCATTGGCTTGGCGGGTAAAAAGCTTGGGAAATCTCGGCTGCAACCGATGCAACCATGGGAAAATCCCCAATAAATTAATGCCCGTGATGACCATAAATGCACCGGCTGCTAACTTAAGGATGGCTTGCAGAATAATCGGCATACTTATGCCTGAACCGCCACCAATTAGCCATCCTGTCAGTCCCAGAATAAATCCGACAGCAGTATAGGCAATAACCCTTCCCAAGTTGTACAAAACAGTTGGTTTATAGGCAGTTAAACGACCTGGCTTTTCAGCACAATCAATGCGCGAGACACACTGGGAAAGATTAATCCCGCCACACATGGCGATGCAGTGCAAAGAAGTAAATAAACCCACTGTCAGTATCATCAAATAACCCATATTGGCATTGGCTAGTTGATTAGGCACAAGCATATTCAGTATTCCGGAATGATCCAACAACATATACAACACGGCAATGATGACTAGAGAAGCCACCGCATGGCCCGCCATTGACCCACGCCGGCTTTTGTCAGCCAGCACCTGATAATCCAATTCTTCTATAGCCACGATGATATCTTTTAGTGAAATGGCATCTTCATCATAGGTTATTACAACAGTTGCGGAACTATAACTTACGTCTGCTTTCCGAACACCAGAAATACGGGAAAGCCGTCTTTCTATAATATTCTGGCAATTGGTACAGGTCATACCGCCAATGCGCAATAATTTGGTCTTTACTTTTGACCCCACAATACTGTCTCCTCTATCGTTGCCGCTAAAGATAAGCTTGCGCTTATAGCTCAAAAGTCACAGGTGGATTTTAGCAACGGTTGCAACACCTAAGCCACTGTCAGTCCCTTCATTTTACCATGTTCCATACCATGGTTCATGGGCTCAGCCAGCACATGCCAACCAAACTTCCTTCTCGGCCAACCATTCAGTAGCAACCCCACTATTACAAGCTCTGCTTTAAAACAAACGACCAAGTCAATACGATTGAAAATATGCGTAGCAAACCATTGGTATTCTCGTTGTTGCCACGTAGGATGCGGGCGCAGAAATAGACATTGAAATTGTTGGCAATTGTAATATGTTTATGCAAAGCGGGCTTACTGACGAGTGTTGTCAGAGGGGAATGGTTAAAGTGACAGTTTTGTGTTTGAAGTGAATATTCGGTGAAAATACCGCTTTCTATGGATATTGGCTAAAAAGCATTTTACACCTTGACAACCAGCGTTCTGGGCTCACTCAATCTGTTAGACAAAACCGCTAGTTGTACAGTCGGTTTTCCTGCAACGAAGGAACAATCAGTGACCTCATCATATTTAGGCAGTCAGGGTTTGCAATGGGTGACAAGTACTATTTTTTGGCGGTAAGACATGGCTATGTAAGTATGATTTTATCCCCTGCTACGAAACGCAAAATGATGACTCACTATATTGGCAAAGGAGAATCAAGTAGGAGGGGGCGTTAGCCCCCCCTTCAGTTTAACGAACAGTATTACAGCTAAGACTTTCTGTTGTACATGATTACCGTTGCAATGAGTGCAATACCCAAAACGGCACATATAACCACCAACCACCACGGGAAGCTTGAAGAATCAATCTCATCTGTAGAGGTAGCTGTGTCAGTCACTGTAATCGTTCTGTCAATCGGGTCACCCGGATCACCCTGAGGCGGAGCAATAGTAGCGGTTGTTGTTACCGTGTTGTTGTTGGTAACAGTGGAATTTGATGTTATCGTAGCTGTAGCTGGCGAAGCAGGTGCAGTTACTGTACTGGTTGATGTTTGGGTACGCGTTACCGTGGAGTTTACACCCGGTGCTGTTACTGTCGCATTATTGGTTATGGTTGTTGGCACAGTGGTTGTATTGGTTAATATAGTTGTGTTGGTCGTTGTGGTTGTATTGGTTGTTATATTGGTGAATGTTGTGGTTGTTGAGGCTGTATTGGTTGTAGTTGTGGTTGTTGTGGTTGTATTAGTTATTATATTGGTGAATGTATTGGTTGTTGTAGCTGTATTGGTTATTGTATTGGTTGCTGTTGTAGTGGCAGTTATAATAGGAGTAAAAGCCTGTAAGACAGGATAGCCATTGTTGATTGATGGGAATATACCCCAAATCGTATCAAAGTCAAAACCAACAAAGCTTGCTTGAACTTTCATCTCACTTGATATAAGAGAAGTTGTCGTGACAGTACCACTACCATGTAACCCAATATCCTGTTTAGAAACAACTGGTACGCCATCAACAGTCTGCTCGCTATCTCCATTCCAGTAGCAGTTAGTGATAGTGGCATAATTCGTTCCAGCAACGCCGCCATAATATGATGGATAGGTACTACTAGAAGCATTCACAGTTCCAGTGTTATAGCAGTTAGCGATAGAGCTAAAATTAGTGCTAGTAATGCCGCCAACAAATGCAACGTTATTAACACAAGTAGCATACACATCTCCAGTGTTATAGCAGTTACTGACAGTGTCACCTCCATGATCGCCAACAATGCCGCCAGCAACTGAAGTGCCAAGACTGGCAAGACCAGTATTAGAAGCCACTTTCCCTGTGTTGAAGCATTTAGTGATAATGCCAGCGTTGTAACAAGCTCCAATAATGCCGCCAGCAATTGCACCGTCAGCACTAGCACTCACATACCCGGTGTTATAGCAATTGGCGATAAGGTGATCGTCGTGGCCAATTCCAATAATGCCGCCAGCATATACATGTCCACTGCCAGTACTACTAGCACTCACATCCCCAGTGTTATAGCAGTTACTGACGACAGTGCCCCCTTCATTACCGCCAACAATGCCGCCAACACGTACAAAGTCAATGGAAGTACTACCAACATTCACATTCCCAGTGTTATAGCAGTTAGTGATAATGCTAGTGTAGTGACTATATCCAGCAATGCCGCCAGCATGTGCACGGTTAATATATGGCGAATCAATGGAAGCAGTAATATTAGTGTTTTCCATGCCAACATTCTTTATTGTTGCATTGTCAATTAAACCAAATAAACCAACATACTCATAAGTGCTGCCAGTGATTGTCATGTCGCTGATTACAAAGCCCTGTCCATCAAAAGTTCCCGTAAATGGAGATCCTACGCCAATCGGCACCCAATCTGTATCAGACAAATCAATATCAGCTGTTAAATGATACTTGCCATTTAGGTTATTCGCCATATCCTCAAGTTCATCTCTAGTCGATATGGGAGTTGAACCAGCCTCCGGAGGATCAATAGATGCAAGGAAATCACCGGGTGCAGCCACTGTAGTATTAGGTGAATAGACTGCAGCAAATCCTATGGCAAGACACACTGTAATAAAAACACTTAGTAGTCGTTTACGCATACTTGAATACTCCTCCTGTCACGAATCACTATATGGCTATCAAAAGCATGGAAATAAAGGCTTCATCGCCATATTTTTTATCATCTAAGACTTTCTGTTGTACATGATTACTGCTGCAATGAGTGCAATACCCAAAACGGCACATAGAACCACCAACCACCACGGAAAGCTTGAAGAATCACTCTCACCTGTAGAGGTAGCTGTATCAGTCACTGTAATCGTTCTGCCTATCGGGGCACCCGGGTCACCCTGAGGTGAAGCAATAGTTGTGGTTGTTGTTACCGTGTTGTTGTTGGTAACAGTGGAATTTGATGTTATCGTAGTTGTTGTAGTAGTCGGTGAAGCAGGTACTGTTACCGTACTGGTTGATGTTTGGGTACGCGTTACCGTGGAGTTTACACCCGGTGCTGTTACTGTCGCATTATTGGTTATGGTTGTTGGCACCGTGGTTATAGTTGTATTGGTTATGGTTGTTGGCACCGTGATTATAGTTGTATTGGTTATGGTTGTTGGCACCGTGATTGTAGTTGTATCGGTTATGGTTATTAGCACCGTGGTTATAGTTGTATTGGTTATGGTTGTTGGCACCGTGATTATAGTTGTATCGGTTATGGTTGTTGTTGTGGTGATAGTAATAACAGGAATAAAAGCCTGTAAGATAGGATAGCCATTGTTGATTGATGGGAATATACCCCAAATCGTATCGAAGTCAAAATCAACGAAGTTTGCTTGAACTTTCATCTCACTTGATGTAAGAGAAGTTGTCATGGCAGTGCCATAACCAAAATCACCAATATCCTGTTTAGAAGCAACTGGTACGCCATTAACAATCTGGTCGCTATCTACATTCCAGTAGCAGTTAGTGATAGTGATATCATTCAATCCAACAACGCCGCCATAAGTAGCCTTAGTGCCAGAATTATAAGCCAAGTTTCCAGTGTTATAGCAGTATTTGATAATACCAAAATTATAGCCAGCAATGCCACCAACCCCTGCAAGAGAACCAGTAGCATCCAAGTTTCCAGTGTTATAGCAGTTAATAACAGTGCCCTCTGTGCCATTTATCTTTTCATTAGTGCCAACAATGCCACCAGCAAATGAAGCGCCAGAAACAGAATTAGAAGTCACTTTTCCAGTGTTGAAGCATTCAGTGACAGTGCCCTGATTAAACCCAACAATGCCACCAGCATCTGCTCTAGAGCTGATAGTATTAGAAGCCACTTTTCCAGTGTTATAGCAGTTAGCGATAGTGCCATGACAAAATCCAGCAATACCGCCAGCCATGACGCCTTCAGAGCCGCCAGCAGAGTTGAAATCGACAGTTAAATCTCCAGTGTTGAAGCAATCGGTTATAGTAGTGTCATACATGGAATATCCAATAATGCCACCAGCCCTTGCACGTGTGCCAGAAGTAACACCATAAGCAACAACAGTCATATCTCCAGTGTTATAGCAGTTAGCGATAGTGCCGTCACAATTTCCAGCAATGCCGCCAGCATATACAACTCCAATGTCAGCACTAGCACTCACATCTCCAGTGTTATAGCAGTTTTTGATAATGATAGCGCCGATTTCATTACATCCAATAATGCCGCCAGCATGTACATCTCCATTGCCATCACTACTAGCACTCACATCCCCAGTGTTATAGCAGTTTTCGATACTATCACCGTTGTTACTGCGTCCAATAATGCCGCCAGCATGTACATCTCCATTGCCAGAACTAGCACTCACATCCCCAGTGTTATAGCAGTTTTCGATACTAACATCATTGTTACTACGTCCCATAATGCCGCCAGCATATACCTCTGCAACGTCACTACTAGCATTCACATCTCCAGTGTTATAGCAGTTAGTGACAGTGCCACCACAATATCCAGCAATGCCGCCAAAAAAAGCAGCGGCTGAAGCTTCCATATGATGAATATCAATACTACTATCTTCCATGCCAACATTCTTTATCGTTGCACTATTGGTATAACCAAACAAGCCAGCATACGTAATACTATCAGTAATCGTCATACCAGTAATAACATGCCCTTGTCCATCGAATACACCTTTAAATGGATTCGCTAATGAACCAATGGGTACCCAATCTACACCGGACAGGTCTATGTCAGCCGTCAAGTGATACTTGCCATTTAGATCATTCGCCATATCCTCAAGTTCAGCTCTAGTCGATATAGGGGTTGAACCAGCCTCCGGAAGATCAATAGGTGCAAGGAAATCACTGGGTGCAGCCGCTGTAGTACTAGGTGAATAGACTGCAGCAAATCCTATGGCAAGACACACTGTGATAAAAACACTTAGTAGTCGTTTACGCATACTCGAATACTCCTCCCATAACGAATCACTATAGGGAAACACTATTATCATATTTTGCCCTCATGTGTGTCAACTTTACGCGCAAACAAGATAGTCTACAATCTCTGTAGAACAAGCGTCGTGGCATAACATCTCTTCAACAGCTCACATAGTTTGATACGTTTTATGGATAAACGATATGGCAGTTGACAATAATCGAAATAACTGAGGAGAAATAATATGACTAAACCGTTTATAGACGAATTCGGAATACTTTGTCCAGCCGACTTTACAGGGAACTTTACTTTAGGGGAAATCATCATCAAGCACAAAGCAGGTAAATAGCTATGAAAAGCATGTAAATAAAGGCTTCATAGTCATATTTTTTCATCATAGTGACAGTAGCAATCTGCGGCAGTCTATGGACAATTATAAATATCAAAATATCCGCAAATGTAGCTGCAATTGTGAACGGTGTGGTAGGTTGTTTTCAGTCAATGCTACTGCTGATAATCAAATTCTATTTTCGCGAGTGACGTGCGGAGAAAGATGATAAATAATGGAAAGAATAACCAATCGCTACAGCCGCATCTCTTCCTCCCGACTTGACCGAAAAAGTCACCACATTTAAGTTTTAAGGTTATCAATTAAATGCTGGGCAACTGTAGGAATCATCGGTTCAACTAAATCATGATTAGTTGCTTTTGTAGAACCAGTAACAGTTATTAAGCGATCGCGTTTGTATTCAAGTGGCCATCGAACATGCGCCGGGCTTCGTACAACAACTTCTCAATATTACGCAAATCCAAACTGCGCGCTTGGCTTTATATTGATAGATAACACGTCGGACTGTACGTTTCTTGCTTTTGTTAGTATTCCTATCTGTTGTTATGTCAATATCTGCCCAGTAAAATATAGCCACTCCAAAGTTCTATTGTGTAATAGGTAGCGAATCCAACCATCATTTAACCTTTTGATACAAAACAAAAGGAAAAACGCTTGAAGAGATGTTGACAATACTGTCAAAAAAGGTATTATTAGCACATAGAATCATACATTGGGAGGCACTAATATGAGTTGCGGCAAAAAATGCTGTTCTAAAGAAAAACCTGCTACGGATGCTAAAAATGATAAAAAGCAATCGTGCGGTTCTAAATCAGATAAGAAATAGCATCCACTAGATAATGCTATTTCAACCTTTCGTGTCGTGCCAGATGGGCGCTTCTGACTTTCGTTCCCATCTCGACGATAGCACATGGATACCAACTTAAAGAGAATTCACATTGCCAATGAGGATAACGCTGCATGAGCCGAGCGTCAACAAAATCGGAATTGCTCCAATCCGCGAATGATTTGTTTGACAAGCTGTGGAAACTGATTGATTCCATGGCCGACGATGAGCGTTGCGCTGTTATTGACTTTCCCGAAGCTCCGGGAAACGAGGCACATTGGGGGCGCGACAAAAATATGCGCGACGTGCTTGTGCATTTATATGAGTGGCACCAGCTTCTGCTAAATTGGGTCGAAAACAACAGGCACGGCATTGCAACGCCTTTTTTGCCTGAGCCGTACAACTGGAAAACTTACGGTCAGATGAATGTTGTTTTTTGGGAGAAACACCAATCAACACCTTATGATGAAGCAAAAGAAATGCTTCTCGACAGCCACAGGAAAGTAATCAAGCTGATTGAAAGTTTCTCCAACGATGACCTGTTTGAGAAGAAGCGTTTCGCTTGGACGGGAACGACCAACATCGGTACATATTGCATTTCCACAACGTCAAGCCATTATGACTGGGCAATGAAAAAGATAAAGCTACATATAAAAACCTTTGGTGCGAAAGAAAGCCAAAAATAATTAAGGGAGCAAAAGCTATAGCACTTCGGGATATAATGATAAAATGATTTATGCGCCATCAAGTCTAATAGAGGAAGTTTCAACAATGAGTGGCAGAAACATCCCGATGCCAGAAATAAGCCCTGGTTTTACGATTGAGGACATTCATAAGATTAGAGAATGGAATTACGAGCGACGCAAGGGCATGACTCCAAAAGAAATATGTGATGATACTAATGAAGGGGCAGCACGTTTTGAAGCTCGTTTGAGCGAAAATAAAGCTCGAAAGTTGGTAAAGGCATAATCTCACAATAGGTCAGCTTTTTTAAGATGAATGAAAATAGGTGAAAGCAATGAAAAAACAAATTATTCCTATGTTATTAGTATGTGTATTTGTAGTCGGAGTGCTCATTGATTTGTATTGCTTTCGAGTACTGCAACGCAATGTCTATTTTTCAGAAAGCCTTTGGACCAGAAATAGATTAATAACCACCATTGTTGTCTCATCGGTTGTTGGATTAATTGCATTAACTAGTGCCGTATTCATAAAGAGAACACGCCGTTCCTGAAATTCAAAAAGGGATGGTCTATCTCAATCCCCGCAATATCGGGTATCCAATCAAAGGCAGGCTCTTTTCGTCAGATATGAATTTGTCGGCAAACAAAGACTTGATGTTCTGCCTTCCCAGTTTGTACCTCAAGGAGAGAAATAAAAAGCGCGGTCTTTATGCCCTCAGATTTAGGGCTTGTCCTTTTTGCCATCATCTAACATTGGAATCTCAATTACATCGGCAATTAGGTTGCTAAAATCAACGGCATTCTTGGATGTGATAACCGGTTTGCCAGTGCGTTTTTCAGCTTCCTTTCGTGCAATTCCTGCAACTTCACCGCCACTGCGGGCAACTTTCTTGTTTTCATCAAAGGTTTTAGGTTTCTGCTCTTTTGAAATCTCAGTGGTGGTAGCCTCAGCCAGCATATTCAGTACCAGTTCCAAATCTGTCATGTTGTCTCTGAGGTTTTCTTTCTTGAGACCCTTGAAATTCTTGTATTGGCGAGTAGTCATACCAGCCCAGGCTTTGGAGATTTCATCAGTTAAATGGCGTACTCAACACCTTTTTTAACACCTCTGTTATCCCACTCTTCTGTCAATGTATTACGCACACGAATAGAAAGCAACCGCTGGTGAATCCATTCCTCGCTGTATCCCTTTTTCTGATAGGTTTCAAACGCACGGTCAATGGCAAGTTCGGGATCTATGGTTTCATCTATTCTCTCCGCGCCTACACGCGCTAACCATAGCTTGAATGGCTCGGCCTTGGGTGAGGGAACAGATTGGATAATACGAAAGATACCTTCTGTATTGGCAACATCGGTATTGTATTTCTTACCATCTGCCGCCATCATTTTCAGTTGGTGACAATTTGTCACCAACTGATTTCCTTCTTCCAACATACGCTGTTTTAACTTACGCCAATAGTTACTGGAGCCTCTATGTGTTGGCTGGTCAGTTAACACACCAACCACATCGACAACGGAAAAGAGCCATTCCTCTTTTTCCTCATCCCAGGCAGTACGAATACGTTTATCTTCAAACAGTTGAATTCTATCACTCATTGCAGTTCCTCCATTAGATCCAAGCGGTATTTATTGAATTCGCTCTCATTATACCTCAAAACAATATCTCTAACTCACCAATCAGGAGTAAAACCATATGCGTATTATGGCGGAGGAAAGACCGGTATCCAATAATGCCAATATTGCCGAAATTGAAAAATAGAATAGACATTGGAAACAAGAAGGAAAAAGGTCAAAAACAAGAACAAACAGTGCTAAGATGTAGTATCACAAACCCGTAAAAACCACTTTTCGTGGCAAAATTCAATTGGTAGCGGGGGTTGGATTTGAACCAACGACCTTCGGGTTATGAGCCCGACGAGCTGCCACTGCTCCACCCCGCGTTGACAACCTTAGAATTATATGCTTGAAAGCAACTTCTGTCAAACAAAGCTCGCCTAAATTGAGACTATTTTTCTTTGCGATAGCGTTCCGGCCACCAACTTCTCAGCCGCAACAAGGCTTGTTTCTCAAACCCCTGTTCGCTGGGGAAATAGAACTGCTTCCCCTTTAAACTGTCTGGCAGGTTTTGTTGCCGAACAAAATGGTCTTCAAATTCGTGAGCATACTTATAGCCCTTGCCATAATCCAACTGTTTCATAAGTTTAGTAGGAGCGTTGCGTAAATGTAGCGGGACTGGTTCGTTGCGGCCTTGAGTTACTTCTCGCTTAGCACTGGAATAGGCAGTATACAATGAGTTGCTCTTGGGCGCGGTTGCCAAATATACCACAGCTTGTGCCATTGCTAAATTACCTTCTGGCATACCAATAAAATGTACCGCTTGTTGAGCAGCCATACACACCACAAGTGCTTGTGGGTCAGCCATACCGACATCTTCTGAAGCAAAACGAACCAGCCTTCTCACAATATACAAAGGATCTTCTCCGGCTTCGACCATTCTTGCCAGCCAATAAAGCGCCGCATCCGGATCTGAGCCACGCATTGTCTTATGTAATGCAGAAATGATGTCATAATGCTGCTCGCCATTTTTGTCATACAGAATTGCCCTGTGTTGGACAGCATCTTCTACAACCGGCAATGTTACAAACCGTCGCCCTGTTTCGTCAGGCGGAGTAGTCATCGCTGCAACCTCTAAGGCATTTAGCGCCGTACGGGCATCCGAATTTGACATTGCAATCAAGTAATCCAGCGCCGGATCATCAATTTCAACACTAAATGCTCCTAAGCCAAATTCTTTGTCCAACAACGCCCGATTAATAATAATCCCAATTTCCTGTGGCGAAAGCGGTTTTAACACGAAAACTTGTGAACGCGATAAAAGCGGGGAAATCACTTCAAATGATGGGTTTTCCGTGGTCGCGCCTATTAGAGTAATGGTGCCATCTTCGACGAAAGGTAAAATGGCGTCTTGTTGAGCTTTGTTAAAACGATGTATTTCGTCAATAAAAAGTAGTGTCTTTTGCCGTGATAATTTCCGTCGCTCGCGTGCTTCTTCTACCACCTTACGAAGTTCAGCAACACCGGCGCTGACTGCTGAAACAGCGCTAAAATGTGATGTTGTGGCCTGTGCCATAATATTGGCCAGAGTGGTTTTACCTGAACCAGGAGGCCCCCATAAGACCATAGATGGCAAATTACCCGAATCTATGGCATTACGCAACACGTGACCAATCCCAATCAGGTGCTCTTGTCCAACAAAATCCGCCAGTTTAGTCGGACGCATTCGAGCAGCTAATGGGGCATTTCTTACTTTATCTTTTTCCAGTTGATAATCAAAAAGGTCCATCGCTCAAAACCACTCCCCGAGTTATATCCACTACCTATTCAGGCATCCAAATGCTTTTGGATATAACCAAATCAACGCTTCCGGGCAACACCATTTCCTGCGGCGACTTGGTATAAAAAGCCAAACCCTTATAGCTTGTTATATAATTATACCCTCGCTTTAATCTTCCTCCGATAGACATAACCACTAGTCCGTCACGATTCTTGGCGATTATTTTAGCAAACTCCTCCGGTTCCACTTTGATTACCACTCCCGATGCCTTTACGGCTTGAACCATTGCCGCATGTGCCGCTGCGGCGGCAGCGACTGCTCCTCCGTTCATATCTCACTCCTCAGAAATAATATTACTTAGTTTTAGCTCTTTACAACGCTATTTATAGCGTTGTACCTCAAAACGAAACAGACGAATCTTTTCATCAGCCCCAATATCTGCCTTGCGGCGACAAATGTCAATCTGTTGCTCCGGAGTATCCACCCCTTTTAAATCCGGTAAAAGCAACCCCCGGCGTGTTCCTCCTACCACAATCACTCCATAACGCTGTGGATAAAGTTGCTCTTTACTCTCAATTTCTTCCGGTTCGCTCAACACATCAACACTAAAAACCAAGTCCTGAAGTTCTTCTTTTTTCACTGCTTCAAAACGCGGGTCACGCGTAGCGGCACTAATCGCGTTCATTATAATTTCTTCTGCCACGTTGCCTCGCGAAGGTTCAAAAGTGCCAATACATCCGCGCAATTCTCCGTTCTTGTAAATCGAGACAAAAACGCCTGCTTTTTCCTGCATCTCCGGAATACCATTTGACGGAACAGGCAGAATCAATCCTTCTTCCAAATAGGATTTAACGGACTTACGTGCCAGTTGTACCAAAGGCGAGATTGCAGGGCGTCGAATAATAATCCCCGCGTATCCCACAACACGCAAGTAGTCATTACTTACGTCACCGGATGTCTTATAGCTGACCAGTTCAGCTTTGTTCGTTCCCATCGACTCGGCAATGGTCATTAGCACCGCAACAGGCGCAACCCCACACATACTGATACGATGTTCACCCACTTGTTCAATAAAATTGTCTACATCCAGTTTCAATATTGCTTGAATGGCGATGTCGTCTTGCGCTTTTGCCTGTTCATGCGGTTCGTAATGTGTCATATCGCTTGAGGCAATGATAACCGCCTCACGACCGGACTCCGCCAATGCTTCCGCCATTTCAGTTCCAATTTCTTTGTACACAGCAGTGGAAGCGTGAGAAAGAACAATCGGAACAATTTTGATATCATTCTTAAGATATTTCAAAAAAGGAAGCAGCACCTCTATTGAGTGTTCCCGCGAATGAGCTTCAGTATCCTCCACTAGGTGCGACGTGTTCCCGAGTAGTCTGGTTGCGAGATTTGTATCCACCTCAACATTTCCCAGCGGAGTCTCCCAGAAACCGGCAGTCATGATGGAAAATGGTTGCCCGCCTCCGGTATGATTTGTCCCAAGCACAATAACTGTATCGGTTAATTTTGCATGGGAAATTGTTGTGCCCGCTACGGCACCGGAATACTCGTATCCGGCGTGAGGACACACCAAACCAATCACCTCTTGTTTCGGATGAGTCTCGTCGACTATTTGGGCTAAGACTTGCATCAATTTTTCTGGCACTTGGGGATAAAAAACCCCGGCGGCCACTGATTTTCGCAGGATTGATCTCATTCTCGCTCCATTTAATTAAACACCGCAAAATATCCCCTGATTTATTGGTTTCAATAAAGTATAGCATTATTAAAACCCTGACTCGTGCGTAATAAGCTTATTAATGGTAATATATTTCAAAATTAAGTATTACCAAGAGGATCGAAACAATGATTGTAATCGGGCTGATCGGAGCTATCGGTAGTGGGAAAAGCACTATTGCCGGCTTTATGCAGGAATTAGGAGCCCGCGTCATTGATGCCGACAAGGTCGGGCATCAAACGTACCTTCCTAATAGTCTCAGTTGGCAGAGTATTGTAGACGCTTTTGGTGAAAGAGTTATTTCCGCTGATCAAAGTATCGACCGCAAAGTCTTAGGCGATATTGTTTTTAATGAACCAACCAAATTGTCCATCCTCAACGGCATTACACACCCTCTCATTTATGAAGCAGTAACCGAACAGCTTGAGGAACTGCGGCGGAACAATACCAAAATGGTGGTTATGGAAGTTCTGGAAACTGTGTTTCTGACCGATCCAAAATGGAAGATATTGGCAAACGAAATATGGGTTGCCGTAGCACCGGAAGACGTCATAATAGAGCGTTTGGAACAATCACGCCTTTTAAGCCGTTCACAAATAAAAGCCCGCTTGGCTGTATGTATGCCCCAAGCAGAAAAGCTACATTATGCTGATCGCGTGATTAACACCAATATCCCGCTTCAAGAGTTAAGAGAAAAAATCACCTCTATTTGTACGGAAATTTCAGAGCTGGGGCCCGCGTTACAACAGAGGGCAGAAAGTTAAGGTGTAGCCGATACTATATTCCAATATATTACTTTAACCCCCACCATTTACCGCTCAGCCAGAGCCGGATCACAGAATATATGTAAAACTGACTGCTGTCCATAGAAAGTTGTGTGGACGCAATCCGCATATACACCTTCTCCAATGCGCTTACGCATTGCGATAATGCCCTTGCGCACCGAATCTATCGCGTGCGTATAGTCTTAAGTGAGATTTCTGCTCCCATGATATATGGTAGGCGTATTCCATTACCTCGTGCTATGTATATCCGCTATTCTCTGCAAATCGGCTCTTGTTAAGAACCCTTGGTCATATGCTTCTTGTAAAGAGTAAAAAATACTATTTTTCCAAGCAAGAATGCGATTAGAATTACTGTAGGAAACAGTCCCATCCTCACTAAAAGTTACAACTTGCAAATATTCCATTCCTTTTGCGCTCATCATTACGGCAACACATTCATTATACGTGCCGTAATAGTAATCAACGAAGATATCGTCAATCTTAAAACCTGTATAACCAGCCTCCGCAAGCCTCGCTAAATAACTCAGCCTTACCATTAACTCCGTTTCAGCGTCCAATTCAGGCATTTCTATTACATCATCCGGAGAGCTGTTTTCCTCTTCTTGGCTATTATCGTTTGCCAAAACCTTGTCATCGCACCCAGTACACAACGGCATCAACATACCACTCAAGAGCAGAATAATGGCAATGCCAACCGTAAACATGTTCAATGGCTTACCTAGTATATTTTTCATTCATACCTCCGTTGCATGTCCGTTACTTATAAGACGTAAGAAACAAGCAGATTATTGTCTTTTGGAACCACATATAATTCTGCTGTTGCAAGTAACTCCAATACTAACAGTTGGGCTTTAACCACGAGGAGTATCAACTCCCCCAAAATACGCCAGGGCTCGCTTCAGTTTGTCTTCCAATGACAGTTTACTGTTATATGGTATGGTTGATACGGCTCGTGAAGCCTCCGAAGCCGAATAGCCCAATTGAAGAAGCGCCGCCACCACTTCTCCATCCTGTTCATCGACTGGTACAACCTTTACTCCCGCCCAACCGGATTTCAACTTGTCCTTTAGTTCAAGAATAATTCTTCCGGCCAGTTTTTTTCCGATGCCAGGGATAGAGGTGAGAAGTTCTTCACTTCCTCCCGCAATTGCCGAAACAAGCTGTTCAGCATTCATGGTAGAAAACATCATCAATGCCAATTTAGGCCCCACACCCGAAACATTAATCAAGATTTGAAACAACTCCAAATCCTCTTGTGCTGAGAAACCATACAGCAGGATAGCATCTTCGCGTACATGTGTATGCGTATAAACACGTACGTTTTCACCCAATCCGCCAAGAGTAAGCAGTGTGGCAACAGGCATAAAAACTTCAAACCCTACCCCGCCTACATTTATAACAACAGCCTCGTTGCCAAGGCTTTCAATAGTCCCTCTTAAACTGGCAATCATGTCATGGTCTCCTTTTATTAAGCATTTTCCTGCATCAATTCCTGTATGTGGGCTTCGCGTAAATGACATATAGCTACTGCCAAGGCATCAGCGGCGTCATTTGGCTGAGGCAACTCATCCAATTCAAGCAGCATCTTAACCATTTCCTGCATTTGCTCCTTGGAAGAAGCGCCGTAATCAGCCACATGGTGTTTAATCTGCGCCGGAGAATATTCATAAATCGGTAGCCCATTCTGGGCAGCCACCAACAGCACCACCGCCTGCGCTTTGCCAATGGCCAACGCCGATTTAATATTCTCGCCTACAAAAGGTGTTTCCACAGCCACTTGATCGGGAGAATACTGCCGAATCACCTCCGTCAATTCCGTATAAATATAAAGCAAACGCTCCGACATTGCGGAGCGTCCATCGCATTGAATTATTCCATAACGTACCATACTTAACTCATCCCGTGAGTCATCAATCAGCCCATACCCCAATACTCTTGTCCCCGGATCAACCCCTAGCGTTCTCATGAGCAAGTATGTTATTTGGATTGGAATTTTTCCATAATCTCGTCGCTTATATCAGCATTGTTATAGACATTTTGCACGTCATCCATTTCTTCCAAATGGTCCAGCATCCTCAACACCTGAAAAGATGTGTGTTCATCAAGCGCGATTTTATTCTGAGCAATTTTTGCAACCTCAGCGTTATCTACCTCAACCCCGGCTCCCTCCAGCGCCTTTCGCACCTGTTCCAATTCGGAAGGCTTGGTGTAAATCTCCACATAATCACCTAACGGGTTAACGTCATCTGCGCCGGCGTCAATAGCTTGCATGGTTAAATCATCTATATCTTTTCCCTCAGCTAATACACCTATCACTCCCCTGGCCTCAAACATCCATGCCACCGAACCACTCTCGCCCAAATTACCGCCCGAGCGATTAAACGCCGAACGCAATTCTTGCACAACGCGATTGCGGTTATCACTGACAACATCCAACATAATGGCTGTCCCGCCTGGTCCGTATCCCTCGTATGTGGCCTCAAACATAATTTGCCCTTCCAAAGAGCCCTCTCCTTTTTTAATCGCACGTTCAATATTATCACTGGGCATACGAGCATCTTTCGCTTTTTGGATGGCCAATCGCAGGCGTGAATTACCGTCAGGATTCCCACCACCTGAGCGAGTAGCAAAGATGATTTCACGCGTTAGTTTGGTAAAAAGCTGACCACGCTTGGCATCAGCCGCACCTTTTTGATGTTTGATAGAGCTCCATTTTGAATGTCCAGACATTTTTTAGGCCTTTCTTTCTAAAATCCAAAAACTATTTTAGCACTATATTCCTTGCGGAAAAACTCAGAATAACATTTAACAGACTTTTTGTGCAAAACACTATATACCTATATACATGACTATGCTTCATTAAGTTTTTCCTTCATTAAATCAATGGCGATTTTTAATGCCTTTACTCTGCGTACAGTTAAAGTGTGACCTGGCATCTTTTCGAGGACTTTTTCGCATTTATTGAGTGTTGATTGCAAGGATTTTATACTTATTTCTAATTCTTGCTTCGAACATTTCATATTTTATTGTAAACAGAAATCATAAGTAAGTAAATAGTTGTTGTATGTATAATCATAAATAGCTATATTTGATTAAGTATCCTCCGCTTCCGCCAATCCGACTGTAAATGCCACCGCATAGTCTTGAGAATGTGACAGGCTGACAACCATTTGCGCAATGCCCATCTCGCTCGCTTTCTGTTTGGCCTTGCCATAAAGAGTGACTATTGGTTTTCCGCTGTCAGAAGATAATACCTCGATTTCGCTCGGGCTCAATCCGGGTGAGTCAAGAGCTTTAATGACCGCTTCTTTGGCCGCAAAGCGAGCCGCTAAAGAAAGAGTGTTATCTTTGTAGGTTGCCTGTTCACTCGCTGTATATATCCTTTCCAAAAAAGACTCTCCCCAGCGTTTAATGGCATTCTCAACGCGATTGATTTCAATTATATCAACGCCAATATACTGCATAAACCGTCCCATTCTACGAGCAAAGTTTGGTTACTTTTACAGCGCAAGCTTTGAATTCCGGAGTAAATGCAATTGGGTCACGTGCCGTACTGGTAAGAAGGTTCGTCGGCGTCTCGCGGAAGTGAAAAGTCATATAGACCGTGCCGTGCGGAGTAACATCCGTCACTAACGCCCGAGCAGTTACACTGCCGCGCCTAGAACTCACACGAACAACATCGCCATCAACAATACCTAATAAATCGGCGTCCAATGGGTGAATCTGCAACTTTTCTTCACTCATTAAACGATTCAGTCCGTAAACCCGACGGGTCATGGTTCCGGTGTGGTAATGAAAACGCGTCCGACCGGTATCAAGCAAAAGAGGATATTCAGCATCAGGGGATTCTCCAATCGGACGATACGCCAACGGCATGAACCTACCCAACCCGCGTGTGAACGAATCAGTATGCAAAATAGGCGTGCCGGGATGTTCAGGGGTCGGACACGGCCATTGCAAACCTCCGCAATCATCCAGTCGTTGATGTGAAATACCGCCATAGCTAGGTACCAAACTGCTGATTTCCTGCATAATGGCACGCGGGGAAGCAAAATCAAAACCACGTCCCCCCATCTTTTGGGCTATTTGGCATGTAATCAACCAATCCGGCCTGGCACCTTCAAGCGGACTGATTGCCGCTCTGACACGCTGTACACGACGTTCCGTATTGGTAAAAGTACCTTCTTTTTCCGCGAAACTGGCCCCGGGCAGTACAACATGCGCCATAGCCGTAGTTTCGGTTGGAAAGATATCTTGTACCACCAACAATTCCAAATTGGACAGCGCCTTTTTAACATGAGTTTGATTGGGTTCGCTCAGCATGGGATTCTCGCCAATGATATACATCGCTTTAATTTTGCCCTCACAAGCGGCATCAAATATTTCCGAGAGAGTGGAACCGGGTTTCAAGCCAGAGGTTTGTCCCCAAGCCGCGGCAAATTTTTGCTGGTTTTCGGGCTCGGTAACCAACTGATATCCCGGATATATATTCGGTAGCGCTCCCATATCACAGGCGCCCTGCACATTATTCTGCCCTCTCAGTGGGTTTACCCCTGCCCCCGGCTTCCCTATATTGCCGGTGAGCATTGCCAAGTTGCCTATTGCCATAACCCCGTCAGTGCCATGACTGAATTCCACCACTCCCATACCATACATGATGGAAGCGGGACTGTTCAGCGCATATAAGCGCGCCGCTTCAACAATTGCCTCCGTTTCGACACCGGTAATCTGACTAACCGAAGACAAATCAAATTGCTCCAAAGCAGCCGAAAAAGCATCAAAATTCTCGCATCGCTCAGTGATAAAAGCTTGGTCGTGCCAATCATTGTCGAGGATTACCTTACACATCCCCATCAATAGCGGTACATTCGTTCCGCTGCGCGGTGATAACCACAAATCCGCCTGCTTTACCAATTCCACCCGTCGCGGATTAATGACAATCAGATGCGCGCCCCGCCTAACGGCTTGTTTGATACGGTAACCAATAATAG
>WRNG01000013.1 GCA_009776735.1 Dehalococcoidia bacterium
TTTCGCGCCAGGCTAAGGTAGACCTCGACATCGCGACGCGGATCGATAATCGCCATAACACCGGCTATCGGACAGCCAACGGCATATGAAAAACAACCCAAACCAGGCGTAGTTATTTGCTCAAAATACACGGCAAACCTCCATCAACAGTAATTTTACCTAAGCAACAACAGCTCAAGAGTGGCAAACAAACTACCGGTATCGCGCACCTGTTGTGGCTGCAAGGCGCTCTCAAGGGTGGTTACGTTCAGTTGGTGCGACAAACAGTCGCCTTAACTCAGGGCACCACAGCGCTATAGCGCTGTTTTCCACATACCATGCAAATTGCAGTAGGCGTAGACAGCTATGGCTCTCTCTTCCCAGAAACCGAATGATACTTTTGGTTCATCTCCCACATTCAAATATCTGTAATGTCCGCCATTTTCAGTTTCGACATACACAAACGAAATGTGATGAGCTTCTTCCATAGGGTGCGGCACACTGCCGACCTGAACACTGACACCGCTATCGCCAAAACTCGTTACCTCGGGCAGGTGTTTTTCCATACCTTCCTCGGCAGTATGCACCACAATCTCGGCCATTTTGCGGTCGCAACACATAAGCGGATTAGCACTGTCGTTAACCAGTACAGCTATATTGCCACATTGTTGGCAGAAAAAGAATTTAAGCTTGTTACTCACAGTCGCCCCCTTTTAGTAATTAATAACGCGTATTTCAAAATAAGCCTGCGGATGAGCACAGACCGGGCACTCAGCCGGTGCGTTTTCACTATCTACAATATGACCGCAATTACGACAAATCCAAATCGTCTTTTCTCTCTTGGCAAATACGGTCCGGTTTTCCACATTGTTAAGCAGCTTTAAATAGCGCTCCTCGTGTTCCTTCTCGACATTGGCCACCAATTCAAAGAGCGCGGCTATGCTTGTAAATCCTTCCTCACGAGCCTCAACCGCCATACGCTTGTACATTCCCGTCCACTCTTCATGTTCACCGTCCGCAGCCGCTTTGAGATTTTCGGAGGTTGACTGAATGTCTCCCCCGCTGAGAAGCTTGAACCAAATTTTGGCGTGTTCTTTTTCGTTGCCAGCGGTTTCTTCAAAGATAGCGGCAATCTGCTCATAACCTTCTTTGCGGGCTTTGGAGGCGAAGTATGTATACTTGTTACGTGCCTGACTTTCGCCGGCAAAAGCCTCCATTAGATTTTTTTCCGTTTTGCTTCCTTTTAGTTCCATTTTATTCCTCTCTACTTCCTTGTACTTTGTAATTTGTTAAGTAATAACTCCAAGGCCTCGGACGGGAAATCCGACGCTTTGTTATCCTTCATTGTTTCCAGCAATTTGCGCACCTCGTCACTTTGAGGAAGCATATATCCCGATTCCCGCAAGATGTCTTCCGACATACGGCGATTGGACATCGCTATCGCTTCAGCGAACTGCCTTGTGACGGGTTTCTCAGCGCCGGCAGCGACATCCGAAGCTATTTTGCGCTGTTTTACTTTGCTGAGAGCCAGCGCGCGTTGAGCGGCAATTACAACCTTGGCTTTTGACTGCTGCGGAGGATAATCCAGCGGAACCATCGATATGGCAGCCGACGGACAAGCATCAACACAGGCCATACAACCCGGGGTACATTTGGTCACATCAATAATACTGTTTTCGGTGTTTGTGGCGCCTGTCGGGCAAACATAAAGACACATACAGTCTTTAGTGCAAAGACGAACATTTCTATATGCCGGCATATCACTATCTCCTTTCCACTGCTAACATTTTAAAACTGGGAACCTTGCAGACAGGGCAGACCTCAGGGGGAGTGTCTCCGATATAAATAAATCCGCAAATGTCGCAGACGTAAATTTTGCTGTTGGCAAGCATCGCCTCTCCCTCTTTGGCAAAACGCTCAAGAAGTGATTTTGTCATTAGGCTGACTTTTTCGCTCCAAACAATAGACCTTAACGCCCCTCTGTCGGCATCAGCTTTGGCGGCATCGAACGCCGCGGGATACTTAACGCCAAGATCATCATCAAGCATTTTAGCCGTATCATCCAACGTTTTGCCCATTTCACCAGCCACTTTTGCCTGAAAATAATCAGCAATTTTATAGAACGCGTTCATTTCATCTGTCAGGCGTTGTTTCTCACATCCTATAGCCAGATTTGAGCAGATGGCGGATATCTCACCGTACGTTAATTCTTTGAGATTCTCGACATGTTCGGCTGAATCTGCGTCAGCGACCACGTCAAGAGGTTGTACTTCATCATCAATCAGTTTAAATGCCGATTTTGAAGCATTGCATAGAGGACAAACAAAATCTTCGGGAATATCCTGCCATTTTGTGCCGGGCGCAATTCCTTTTTCCGGAATGCCAACTGATTCGTCATAAGCATATCCGCAGATAGTGCATTTATAACGTTTCATTTCGTACCCTCCTTCTATGTATGAATTGAAGACCGATTCCACTATACACTGTTGACGGTAAGAATTCAACCGCATGTATTGCATTAAATTGCAGTATATGCGGCTTCGGTTTGAGCAGACACATAGACACTCAACACTAAGTAGGTCAATCACAAAATTGGTTGATTAATTGTTTGATTGATATGACTAGTTGGCAATATGAGATGATATTATTTTGCTACGTAAACATATGTGCCACGACCAACGAATTGGCCCAATAAATCGACCTGACCGAATGCTTGAGTCATAGAATCTAGTCTGTGCTAAACACACTTACTCTACGTTCGTTCTGCAAACAGTTCTCGAATGATACCAAGAGACCCCTGCATGAGCACTAAATATTGGCTCAGTAAACGATAGGCAACATACAGAACTGCTTCTAAATCTGTCCCTAATGCAAATCAACTCTCCAGTATACTTTTCGCATTTATTCAACATGAGGCTTTAAGGCTATCTCGTTATTGTATACAGCCTTTCTAATACCTTTACCATTGCCAGTGTATCCAGATGGCAATATGCTAACAACGCAACACGTATTTCGGCAATCGCTTCAGGTGGTTGCTCATGCAAAGTAGCATAGGTTTCCATAGCCTCACTGCCATTATGGATAAGACTCAAAGCATTGTAATTCAATTCCGGATCATCGGGACATAAAGCCGGCAATACTGATTTAATGGAATAAGAGCCTCCCATTTCTTGACAATAGTAGTCTCCGGATTGAAATGGAACAGCCAAATCAATCATACCATCATTGATACTCATCAAATGCTCAGACAAATCAGGGAAGAGTTTTGCCAGTTCATTGATACGCCCTTTCTCAAAACTCTTGTTGTAAACCATAACACAAGCATTCAGCGGTATATCAGCACACAACCGTTCTGCGAGCTGGCGGCGTGGATCGAGACCTTCTTTAGCAAGAAACTCCTTATGCGAAGTCTTCCCGCAAATACCATCCTGTATATGTAACGAATACTGAAATGGTATCTGCTTATACGGCGATACACCATCCCAAAGCGGTATCGCCTGCTGAAATGTCTCAAAATCCAAATGATAAAGCGGATAACTGATAGTGGATAAGAAATCACGAATGGATTCCTTATTTATTTGAGGCGGCAGGTTTTGTACGGCAACAGTCACCTGCCGAAGTTGCTTTTCGTTAAGATTTAGATTGCAATTCAAGACATCTTCAAAGGTGACTATACCGGCATAATATGCTTCGTCTTTTTTGCTATCCCGCATACTCCAACCGATATCAAAAACACTGTTAGGCGGTAAGTTACGAAAACACCAGTTTTTATACCCGCACTCGTAAGGATCATCACAGCGGCTACCAATTACGATATCCGGCTCTTCTTCCTGTGCAGCAACAGATTTGATTTCAGCAATGCTATCTGACATGCCTTTCTGCATACCAAATACCTGATCTGTGAAATCGGTCAAAACAAAAAGTTCTCTTATATCCAAATTGCCTTGGCGCACATAATCACGATTTATCTGCATGATTGAGACTTTTTTTAAATCTATCCCATAGTCAGTAATGATATGCGTCTGAAATGCCATGTCATACAAATATATCGGTTTGATTTTGCTTATGCCATCATCGGCTGAAAACGATGAAGCTTTGACTTCAATAAGCTCATAACCTCCCAGCACCTTTCGCAGAATATCCGAGATACAGAAATTATTGTTGTATAAGAAAGCTGCTTCAGTTATTACTGCTGTGCCGTTATCCAACAAGCAGCGTGTTGCCTCGGCCATTCTTTCTTTGTTTCGTGAAAATGCTATTTTCGAGTACCCGCCAAAATAATCCCTGGCTATCTTCCCGACAGCGGTCCCGGTAGTCAGAGCGGCTTTATTCATGACTGATGAATCAAACTTCCACGGCATATTTGTGTCCATCCACAGCATTTTCGGACACTGTACGCCTTTGCAATACCTTGATTTGCTTAATTCCATCTTACAGCCACCGCCACTTGATACGTAATTCTTTTCACAGTACTAATATACCGTTCTCCATTAAGAAACGGCAAGAGTTGCACAAGTATTTTCAATGTCTTTCAACCCATTTCTTTATCAGCCAGCACCTGAGAATGTGAAAAATGTGTTATTTCAGATACCCGAGAATTACAGCTTATGTAAGATGGCATTTACCACTGCATCTGTGAGCACGCACTGTTCAGAGGTTGAAGAAACCGCCTCAAATGCGTCCAGGACAACACCGAGGCTCTTATTGACCATGCGTTCGTTATCCATTTGCTTGGCAACCATTGTGAAACGGGCAACGGAATCAGGGTACTTCTTTTGCAGTTCATCTAGGTAGCCGATTGTCTGAACAATGCGATATTTGGACTTACCGTTGAGATTGCGATAACCGTGAGCAATAGACAGTTGGGTCCTACCGGTTTTCTTTGAGTGACATTTCTTTAAAAACATATATCATTGTACCGTGACAGACTGCATAATATAACATACCAGCGCTATAATTTGACAAAAACATTTAGGCACAAAGCATGATTTTTCTGTGCCTAGCTTTCAGTTTATCACTTCGAAGTTGTAGCCGAAGAGACGTGCAACCGTTTCCTTCGCGAAAAGGATATAAAGAGTTTACTTCTCCCATGTAATAAGCTACCCTCTCCGCCCTGCTAATCTCTTTTCATAGTTCAGAGCAGATATGGTAAAATGTATCAAGTTTCAAAATAGTTTTGTATATAATATGTCAAAAACATTTTCAATCCTTATCCCCACATATAATGAGCGTGACAATATCCTCCCACTGCTTGAACGCATTCACTCAGCACTGATAGGCCAAGAATATGAGGTATTGTTTGTTGATGACAACAGCGGCGATGGTACGGCAGACCTCATCAACTCTCTGGCATCACGCTATCCGGCGCGAGTAATCGTGCGCAAGGATAAACGCGGGTTGGCAACTGCCGTAACTGATGGTTTCGGGTGGGTAGAAAGCAATATAATTTTGGTAATGGATGCTGATTTGCAGCACCCTCCGGAAATAATTCCCGCGCTTATCGCGGCGATCAATGCTGGCAACGATATTGCTATCGCCAGTCGTTATGTCAAAGGCGGAAGTGCGGCTGGTTGGAGTCGAATCCGCCAAATCATTTCCAGCGGCGCCATATTACTGGCCCACATTCTCTTACCGCATAGCCGTAAGGTCAAAGACATTATGTCCGGTTTCTTTGTTTTTAAACGCCATGTAATTGAAGGTGCCACGCTGAAACCGATAGGCTACAAAATACTGTTGGAAATGCTTGTTGTGGGCAAAGCCGACAAGGTAACCGAAGTTCCTTTTATCTTCCAACTACGCGAGAAAGGGCAAAGCAAACTCAGTATTAATCTGGAAATCGAATACCTCCGACACCTCTTAAGTCTTATGTGGCGCAGTGGCGAAATCACCCGCTTCTTGAAGTTTATTGTCGTGGGTCTTATCGGCACTTTTGTTAATCTAGGCACGCTTTGGCTATTACACGATACCCAAGCACTTAACCTACTTGCGATCGGACCAGCTTTACTTATAGCTATTGAAGTATCCATCATAACCAATTTTATTCTCAACAATTACTTCACATTCGCCGACCGTCGCAAAAAAGGCGCTGGTATTTTCTTCAGTAATTTTGTTCGATACAACTTTTTTAGCTTGCCGGGAGGAGCACTGAACTGGATTACCACCATAGTTTTGACTAATAAATCCAATGCGTCGTATATTATACTCAATCTGGTTGGCATAGCGATTGCCATGATTTGGAACTATCTGGCCAACAGTCTGTGGACTTGGAAAAAATAGGTGGCTTAAGGTCATAATGAGAATTCTGTTTAACCACTTTTCTTTCTTGTACGGATGTTTTATGAGATTCACCCGCTGGCGGCATTTTCCACTCGTCTCCTTAGCTTTGTTACTTACCTTAACTCTCGGATTACATCTTGCCACCATTTCCAATCCTGATGTACCATTATTTGATGAGCAACACTATATTCCCGATGCTCGTCGCATAATATCCGGAGAAGGCACCCAACGCGAAGAGCACCCCCCGCTGGCAAAACTGATCATCGTCGGGGGAATGGAAATTCTCGGTGACAATCCTTGGGGTTGGCGGCTCCCGGCAATTTTGCTATCCACAGTCTCGCTGGCCGCCTTCTATGACATTTGTCGCAGACTCGGCACATCTAATAAAACAGCTTTTTTGGCAACTATGTTGCTTGGTTTGGACAATCTTATGTTTGTCCACAGCGGTATTGCAATGCTGGATGTTTTCCTCGTGGTATTTACCATATTCGCCTTTTGGTGCTATATGCGAGGGCCACGTTGGTGGTGGCTTTCCGCAGTCTCCATCGGGCTCGCCTCGTTGTGTAAGTTCAGTGGGGTTTTTACCGCTATTCCCATTGGCTTGCATTGGTTTATTATCGGCTATAAGAAGAATATGGGAACTCCCACTGAAGAGGACCAAGCCCTCACTCCAACCACCTTAGAGCTAATTTCCGCTTTTGCCGAACAGGCAGAACCTGCCACCCCTCGCGCACTGTACAACGCTTTTTCTTTTCAAAATTTTTCACCAAATATAATGTCCGCGATTGAAGACAGTACTGAAACCGCTCCCCTCATTGAGATTGAACCAGCTTGTCAACCGGTAACGGAACTTATCCCTTCAAAGAGGCAATTGTTACGCTCAAAGTTTAATAAATTTTGGAAAGTTTACTCCAATCCGCTCACCTTTATTGGCTCAATGTTGCTGGCCCCAATTGTTTTCTTTCTGTTCTATGCCATTTTTGATATGTGCATTTGGGGGCACTGGGCGCCCGATTTGCTTGGTAAGATTATGAACGCCCTCAATTCAACCGGCAGCATTAAATTCGCCTACGGCGTAGCTTTCCCCTCCAGGCCTTGGGAATGGCTACTGTCACCTACAGGTTCGTTATATTATTACGGACGATTGTTCGACCCCACAAATGAAAAATATGCTACGGTTTTGCTCGGATACTGGAATTCCCCCACTGTGACGGGTATGATCAACCCTTCCATTTGGTTAGGCGGATTACTGTCATTTCCATACGCGATTTGGCACTCATTTAAGAGAAACAACGCTGCCATATTTGTTGTGTGTTGGTTCATTGGCATATGGTTAGTTTGGATTCCTCTTGCCCTGGCTACCGACCGTATGACATACATGTTTTACTTCTTACCAACGGTTGGCGCAGTAGCGTTGGGATTATCTCTTATCTTGACAAGCTGGTTAAAAAGAGCCCAAAATCTAGCAGGAGGAGCTACTAAACAAGTCCTCAAACTGGCAGCGGCGTCTTTCCTGCTTGTGCACTTACTTTCCTTCTGCATTATATCGCCACTGTCTCTGACAATATCATTACCCGTCTGCGCACTGTTGCTAATCTTTGCCTTGTTCTACGTTGGTTTTGGCAAGCACTTCACCACTCAGTTTATTGTTTCGGCAGGAATCGCCGCTATGGTTATGCGCTTTATCCTCTACCGACCACTGTACGATAAATTAGTTAGCGATACGGCGCCCTGGGGGTTACCTGAAGTTTCATCATTATGGGTAGCCAGTACACTTATCGGGATTGCGCTAACGTGGATTCTATTCCTGCTTATACAGCTCGCTATAAAACGAGTCACTCATATTTACACCTCTCAGCCTAATTCTCTTGAAAGTGCATGACACTGCCAAAGTTCTGGCCAATCATTAACTAGCAGGATATGTCTTGTGTATTTGTAGAGAAAAGCCTATTGGGCTTGCCCTGAAGAATTGAGTACACCTCTATGGATTTATAAAAAGAGGCTACCAGTTATTCCCCGACGGCCTCTTATTAACAGTTATAGTTCGTTATTACGATAACAGTCAGGCAAAATTACAAAAGCAAAATAGGTTGGATATTGAAAATGCTTGGCCACCACGCTAAACGTTCAATATTTCTTTCAGTCGTGTCTGTAACTCACGTGAGAAACTGATACCAGCAGCCTCAGCTTTGAGTTTCAGATTACGTGGTAGGCTAACACTCGCTCTCACCGCAGTAGTATCATTTTCTTTGCGGTATTCGTCAAAATCAATGTCTACAAAAGTTACAATATCTTCATGATCAGCAATCGGCATAGTTCTAGATGGCGATGGAACAATGCGCCCTGCGTCTTGCGTGCAAATTGCCCATAATCCAATGGCATCTCGCGCCATTTCCATGGCATCAGCGATGTCGTCACCTTGCGTATTGATTTCTAAGTCAGGCACCGTCACCATATAGCCATCGCCTAGAGGTGTTAAAATAATTGGATATGCCTTTTTCATATCATTCTCCTTTGCTGTGAAGGGCTATTTCAACCCTCTTCGCTTGATTATTTCTTGAGCCATTCTCTCTTTAATTTCATTTTGCCGAGATATTGATTCGCGATACATTCCATTAGTTAGATGGTGTGTTTGCTACTCTCTCGCTCAAACCACCATCCATTGTTTTCAAATCTCTTAATTAAGTCTCTACATTTCATGTTAATAATATTTTTATATAATTTATACATAAACATCAAGTATTCCAGATTGGTAAATCCCAGCGGTTTGCTTAGAACCGCTGGGCAAACAAAAAGCCGCCGGTTACTCCCCGACGGCCTCTTATTAACTGTTGTAGTTTGGTTATTATGGTTTCTATGACTTCTTTTTGATGGTCTTGATAATCAATACTCTCAGGGACAAACCGAAGGCAACCGCCAGAGCAAAAATCCCCCAATTGATATTAAAGCCCGAGCTATCTCCATCGTTTTCCGTAATAGTATTAGTGACGGTAACGGTTTTTTCACCTGCTGACTCAGTAATCGTTGTGGTAGCAGTAGTGGTTTTAATGATGGTGGGGGGAGACACTGAGGTAACAGTTGAGGTATTGGTAACAGTCGTAAGCACCGTGGCTGTTTGAGTGACAATGACAGGTATAGGCAATGAAATGGAAACTAACACAGGAGCGTTTCTGTCTGTTGTAGTGCCATCACCTAACTGACCATAGATGTTCTGACCCCATGCCCAAACCGTGCCATCACTTTTTAGGGCTAGTGAGTGTCCATTCCCAGCCGATATGGATGATATATTAGTCAGACTAGATACTTGCACAGGAGTGTTTCTTTGTGTTGTAGTGCCATCGCCTAACTGACCTCTTGAGTTCGAACCCCAAGCATATACTGTGTCATCGCTTTTCAAGGCTAGTGAGTGACTGTTTCCAGCCGCTATGGCTGTTATATTGGTAAGATTTCCAATGCCACCAACCCCTTTCACTTGCACAGGAATGTTTCTTTGTGTTGTAGTGCCATCGCCTAACTGACCATAATCATTCCAACCCCAAGCCCACACTGTGCCATCGCTTTTCAGCGCTAGAGAGTGAGAGCCTTTACCCGATATGGATGATATATTAGTCAGACTAGATACTTGCACCGGTGTTGAGCTATCTGTTGTTGAATTATTGCCTAACTCACCATCCCCATTATAACCCCAAGCATATACTATGCCATCGTTTTTTAGGGCTAGTGAGTGACTACCTCCAGCCACTATGGCTGTTATATTGGTAAGATTTCCAATGCCACCAACCCCTTTCACTTGCACCGGCGTTGAGCTATTTGTTGTAGAGTCATTGCCTAACTGACCGTAGTTGTTATAACCCCATGCCCACACTGTGCCGTCGCTTTTTAGAGCTATAGAGTGATTATATGTCGTAGATATAGCCGTAATATTACTGAGTGTAGAAACTTGCACAGGTGTTAAGCTATCTGCTGTAGTGCCGATGCCTAACTGACCGTAGTTGTTATAACCCCATGCCCAGACCGTGCCATCGCTTCTTAAGGCTAGAGAGTGAAAAAGTCCGGCGGCTACAGCGATGATATCAGTAAGATTATCGCTACCATCAACTCCTTTTACCTGCACTGGGGTTGAGCTATTTGTTGTAGTGCCATTGCCTAACTGGCCGTGGTTATTTTGCCCCCAAGTCCAAACTGTTCCATCACTTTTCAAAGCTAGTGAGTAAAAATTCCCAGTTGCTATCATTGGAATAACACCAGCCGCTTTTGCCGGTACTGATGGCAAGAAAACCGCCAACATCCCCACCCCCAAAAACGCCGTGAGAAGTACCCCGATTAACCGTTTAGACATATTACTCATATTTACCTCCCTTTGTTATTGCTTATGCAAAGAACTACGCAACCAGAATAATATACTCAATCATAGTTGCCGCTATTGGCATCGTGGTATCTTCCTGTACATTGAGTGATACAAACCCCACGACCAACAGAGTTACCGTAAGCAAAACCTGTAGCAAGACCTTTTTCATTTTACAATTCTCCTTAAAACAATATGATTAGTCTTCACAGACTACTTTCTATAGCTTACCACTTGACGATTATAAAATACATAGACCTATATTCGCTTGCTCAATCGCTCAAGCTAATTGTTTAAGGATTAATTCATACCAAAGAGCCCTTCATGATGTGTGGTTGACGGTATTGGACCTGCTAGCCATGCCTTTTTGTGGGGATACTGGGATAGATTACCCTTTCAGCGCTCCTTATCATACTCACACATCCACCAGTTATAGTTATGATGAGAATTATTATAGATTGTCAACACTTAGTTGATAAAAGAGCCCTCAAGGACTAGAATATAGCCTGCGTTGTTTCAACGGAAATCTGTCACTATCAAAGGAAAGAAATGATAAATTCGCTCGCCAATGAAGATCCTGAAATCAGTCAAGCCATATTACAGGAAGGGAAACGACAGAAAGAAACCATCAACCTCATCGCCTCGGAAAACTACGCTTCGCGTGCCGTTCTGGAAGCTCAAGGCTCCTTCCTTACCAACAAGTATGCCGAAGGTTATCCGGGAAAACGCTATTACGGCGGTTGCCATAACATGGACACCATTGAATCCGTAGCCATTGAACGGGCTAAAAAACTGTTCGGGGCCGACTACGCCAATGTCCAGCCACATTCCGGAGCCCAAGCCAATATGGCGGCATATTTTTCCATACTTGAATATGGAGATACCGTACTCGGTATGGAGTTATCGCATGGTGGGCACTTAACACATGGCTCTCCGGTAAATTTTTCCGGCAAAGGTTATCGATTCATCAGTTATGGAATAAATCAGGAAACGGAGCGTATTGACTACCAAGTTATTGAAAAATTAGCCCGCGAAAATAACCCCAAGCTAATTGTAGCTGGCGCATCGGCTTATCCGCGAATCATTGATTTTGAGCGCCTGCGCCAAATTGCCGATATGGTGGGAGCCAAAGTTCTAATCGACATGGCTCATATCGCCGGACTCGTGGCGGCGGGAGTACACCCGTCACCAATTCCTTATGCCGATATTGTCACCTCCACAACCCATAAGACATTAAGAGGCCCTCGCGGCGGATTTATTTTAAGTAGCCAGAATTATGCTCAGGCAATTGATTCATCTGTTTTTCCTCGTATGCAAGGCGGACCTTTGATGCATGTCATTGCCGGGAAAGCAGTGGCATTTCAAGAAGCCCTGTTACCTGACTTCGTAGAATACCAAAAACGCACCCTACAGAATGCCGCTACCTTGGCAAACGGGCTAAAGAGCGCCGGTTTTCGCCTAGTGAGCGGCGGAACCGATAACCACTTAGTGCTGGTTGACCTTTCTTCAACCGGTGTGAACGGAAAGCAAGCCGAAGAATCTCTGGGAAGAGCGGGCATCGTTGTTAATCGCAACACTGTACCTTTCAGCACAGCCTATTCTCCGCGCATTGCGGCTGGTATCAGGCTAGGGGCAGCTGCTGTTACCAGTCGCGGTTTCGGTACTGCTGAAATGGAGAAAATTGCGGCTTTTATTGGCAAAATAATCGGCAATATTGATACTCCCACCATAGAGAAAGAAATTCTAGAGGAAGTTCAAGGCATCTGCCAGCATTTTCCGGTACCGGGAATAGATGCTTAATGGAATACTGAAGAGAGGAAAAGAATGGAAGAACTGAAGGTATTTGCTGGACGAGCACACCCTGCTTTGGCACAAAGCGTATGCGACTATCTGGGGATTCCTCTTGGCAAATGTGAGGTTACCCAGTTTTCAAACGAAAACATTTTTGTGCGCATTCTTGAGAATGTTCGTGCCAGAGACGTATTCCTCATTCAACCCATTTGTTCTCCAGTAAATTCCAACCTGGTGGAACTTCTTATCATGCTGGATACGTTCTGGAGAGCCTCAGCCGACAGAATCACCGCCATTATTCCTTATTACGGTTACGGAAGAACGGATAAAAAAGACCAGCCGCGTGTTCCCATTACCGCTCGCCTAGTAGCCGATCTCATCACAACCGCCGGTGCCTCACGCGTTATGCTAGTGGATTTACACGCCGGACAAATACAAGGCTTTTTCAATATTCCCGTCGATGAATTGTCCGCTCAAATGCTACTAGCAAGTTATATCAGAAAAAAGCAGCTTGAAAATATAGTAGTTGTCGCCACTGACATCGGTATTTCCAAAAAATCACGCGACATGGCAGCTAGGCTTAAAGCTCCGCTGGCAATTGTTGAAAAGCGCCGCGTAGGCAATAACGACCAAACAGAAACTCTGAATATCATCGGTGATGTATCCGGGAGAACCGCCATTACTTTCGATGACGAGATTGACACCGCCGGTTCATTGGTCAACGCCGTTGACGCTCTTCTTCACGAAGGTGCTAAGGAAGTCTACGCTTGTGCTTCCCATCCGGTACTATCCGGGCCATCAATTGAACGTCTGTCCGCCTCTCCGGTCAAAGAGGTTATTGTATCTGACACCATTCCACTGCCAGAAGGTAAGAAACTTGATAAAATAACGGTGCTATCGATTGCTTCCCTGCTTGGCGAAGCCATTCATCGTGTTCACACCGGATTGTCCATCGGAGCCATGTACGACGAATAATATTACTATTTTCGGGAGTAGTACCCATAATTCAACTTATCCGAATGGTTTCCCCATCGACACATTGCAAGGCCGTCAATACTTGTTATTTGCAGTTTTAGCAATATAATTAGAGTAACAATCGTCAAAAACTAAGTCGCTAAATGCGACAAATGATAGAGGTAATAAGATGTTTAATTGGCTGAGCGGTGATTCAAACGAACGTGAAATCAAAAAAATGACCCCTGTTGTGCAACAGATAAACGCTCTTGATGAAGAATTCCAAAAACTGAGTGATGCGGAACTGAAAGCTAAAACAAGCGAATACAAGAAACGTTTGGCGGATGCCACCGCCAAACAGCGACAAGAAATAACCAAAGCCAAACAAGAATTAACGGAAGCGCAATCATGTTTGGAAACGCTTGAGGATCAAGCTCGAAAATCTGAAGTCTCACTCCAATGCAAACACCAACAAGACAAATTGGCCGAGTTGGATAAAGCGTTGCGTAAAGCGGAAAACTCCTTTCTTGATGAACTATTGCCCGAAGCTTTTGCCGCAGTGCGTGAAGCCGCTCGCCGTACCATCCATCAGCGCCATTACGATGTGCAGCTATATGGCGGAATTGTATTACATCATGGACGCATCGCTGAAATGCGCACGGGAGAAGGAAAAACACTCGTTGCCACCTTGCCGCTTTACTTAAACTCTCTCAGCGGGCGCGGTGTTCACTTGGTAACCGTAAATGACTATTTGGCTCGACGTGACCCATACTGGATGGGACCGGTTTTCAAAGCATTGGATGTAAGCGTCGCCAGTATTTACCCAATGCAATCCGAAGCCGAGCGCCAACCGTCACGCCTATTCGACCCCGATTATGACAGTGAGAAAGAAAACGATCCATGGCGTCATTTTAAACCAATCACACGCAAAGAAGCCTATCTTGCCGATATAACCTACGGAACATCGGCTGAATTTGGCTTTGACTATTTGCGTGACAATATGGCCGTGGAATTATCACAAACTGTTCAGCGCGAACTAAACTACACCATCGTAGACGAAGTCGATAACCTTCTTATTGATGAAGCGCGCACTCCTCTTATTATCTCAGCTCCAGACGTTGAATCAAGTCAGCGCTACCAAGTATTTGCCCAAATCGTCCAACAACTTAAAGGCGTTATGGTTAAGGGAAAGAGTAACCAATATGAGGATGAGGAACTCGTTGCACAATCCAATGCCGACTATACCTATAACGAAAAGGAACGCAGTGTTGCGCCCACCGACTCCGGGTTTGCTCATATTGAGAGGCTGCTTAAACGCCAAGGGATGCTTAAATCAGAAAGCCTGTATGATCCTCAAAATGCCGACTTAATGCGCCATTTACGCAATGCCCTCACCGCTAAAGAATTCTATAAGCGTGATCATCAGTACATGGTAAAAGATGGTGAAGTACTGATCGTCGATGAATTTACCGGGCGTGTATTGGTTGGCAGACGTTACTCGGAAGGGTTACACCAAGCGATTGAGGCCAAAGAACATGTCAAAGTTCAACAAGAGAGCAAAACATTCGCTACCATTACGGTCCAGAATTATTTCCGCATGTACTCCAAGATAGCAGGTATGACCGGAACGGCGGTCACAGAGGCTGAGGAATTCTCCAAAATATACAAACTGGAAGTAGTGATTATTCCCACTAACAAACCTCTTGCTCGCGATGACTTTGGTGACCTGATCTACAAAGATACCGACGTCAAATTTAAGGCACTGGCAAAAGAGGTCGAGGAAATCCATAAAGAGGGGCGGCCTATTCTCATCGGTACCGTAGCAATTGAAAACTCCGAGATTTTGAGTACCTTGCTCACGAGACGAGGCATTAAGCACAATGTACTGAACGCCAAAAGGCATGAGCAAGAGGCCTTAATCATCTCCGAAGCCGGTAAACTGGGGGCCGTTACCGTAGCCACAAATATGGCTGGCCGCGGTGTTGATATTCTGCTGGGAGGGAAACCGCCTGAGCACAACGATGAAAAAGCTATGGCTGAGTGGCAGACCAAGCATGACAAGGTTGTGGAACTGGGTGGGCTTCATGTAATAGGAAGTGAGCGTCATGAGTCGCGCCGTATTGATAATCAGTTGCGAGGGCGTTCCGGACGACAGGGAGACCCAGGCTCCTCTCGTTTTTATGTCTCGCTGGATGACGACCTTATGCGACGTTTCGGTGGAGGCCGCATTCAGAGCATCATGAACTGGGCGGGGATGGACGAGGACACTCCTATTGAAAACCGCGTAATCTCGCGAAGCATTGAAAGCGCACAAAGCAAAGTCGAAGGTTTCAACTTTGATATCCGTAAACATTTAGTTGAATACGATGATGTAATAAACAAACAACGCGAAATCATTTATGGCGAACGCCGCAAAATTCTTGAAGGGGCCGATATTCGCTCCAACATCTTAAATATCGTAAAGGAAGTAATTGAAAACGAAACCGACAAAGCCACAAAAGTCTCTCGTGACGAAGAGCCTAATTTTGCGGCTTTTCTTGGTACGATGAAGGGCGTATTCCCTGTCCCGTCTGATATTACCGAGGATACCTTGCAGCGCATGAAAACGGAAGAGATTAAAGATACTTTAATCCAAACCGCCGAGAGCCTTTATTGCCAAAAAGAGGAAGAGGTTGGCATGTCGAACATGCGCATTCTTGAGCGATTGGTTATGCTACGTGTCATCGACTCATTGTGGGTTGAGCATCTTACCGCCATTGATTATATTCGCCAAGGAATTGGGTTGCATTCCATGGCGCAACAAGATCCTCTTGTGGCCTATAAACGTCAGTCCAGTGGTATGTTTCAAGAATTACGCGAAGCGATTCGTGACGATATGGCGCGCATTATTTTCCGTGTTTCGATTGCCAGACAAGGGGCTCCGTCTCCCACAACTGCCTCCGCACCGACTTCCTCACCGATGGCAGCCATTATGGGAAAACCCGGCGATAATAAAGCAACTAAGGCCGTGGGCCAAAAAACTGGCCGCAATGACCCATGCCCCTGCGGCAGCGGTAAAAAGCACAAGCATTGTCACGGTAGATAACCTATGACTGAACAAGGCTACATTCCTGTCTCAGCGATTGATGAAGCCATAGAACGGTTCCGTTCAGCGGTCAGTTCGGGACAAAATTGGTATCTAGCATTATTGGAAGCTGTTAGGCATTGGCCTATCAGTCGTGAAACTTATGACGGCCAAAACTATAATTACGTTATTGCTGACGAAGCACTAGATATGCTTCAAATCGCAGCTCGGTTGCTGGCAACCACTGAATATCTTGTCCCTGAGGAAGAGAGGGTCGCTTACTTGTTCCATAACAGGCCGCCAATTTCACTAACACAAGAAAAAATGGGCGAACTCATCGGCAAGGAAAGGCTTTCTCAACACTATAACTTTTTTTACGGGATTACTGCCGAAGAAGCTCTCTTGCAAGCCGTTGAAGAAGAAGTACGAAAAGAGTCACACGGTTTAAATGTGCTAAGCGAAATACAGATTATCAATGAAACTTACAATCGTATTTATGAAGCGCCGCAACGCTTGCTTTTAAATAGATTTCGCAAAGAAAAGGGCTATGCAACCAATAGCCGGAGCATGACAATGGAACACCTGAAAGAATTCAGTTACTGGAGGTTTAAGTATCGCCTTAAACACAGTGATAGGGCACGTATAGCTTCAGATACCAAAAAGGCTCTCGATTGGCTAAAACGTAACAGTGACAAGCAGGTATCCGTCTCATGAGCTATCTCAAGCTCGCTGTCGGGGCTGTCAATAGCTTCGTGCTAATTACTCTCTCCTATTTCTCTTAACCATATCCTCAGCTAGAAGATTTGGTCAAATGAATCTTGAGTAACCTAAAAAAAGCCCCCCCGTGTGATACAATGAACATGGTCATGTACAACAAGAATCGATTCACTGCAAATGAAGAAACATCGAAAGCGATCGGGGCAAACTGATGGAATTAGCTGAACTTCTTAAAAAAATTGATGATTACAAAATAGCCATAGACTGCCGTAGACCTCTCTCAGCAGAAGAAGTAAAAGAGCTTGATAAATACTTTCGCATAGGGCTGACATATTCATCCAACGCTCTTGAGGGCAATACGCTGACGCTCAGCGAAACTAAAGTTGTTATCGAAGATGGCCTGACCGTAGCTGGAAAACCCCTGAAAGACTGTTTTGAAGCAACTGGGCATGCAAAAGCATATGATTTCATGCTTAAAATTGCACGTAGCAAAGACCTTGTCTTTGACGAAGCTATTATTTTGAATCTGCACAGGTTTTTTTATAGCGGTATTGACACAGGGACGGCCGGTCAATATCGCCATCATCAGGTCTTTATTACAGGGACTGAATATGTACCTCCAATAGCAGATGATGTTCCGGCTTTAATGAACGCGTTTATGACAGAGTTGAATAATAAAGTTAAGACGATGCACCCCGTGGTATTGGCAGCATATGCTCACAGGCAACTGGTTGACATCCATCCTTTCATGGATGGGAATGGTCGTACAGCAAGGCTTCTAATGAATCTTATACTTGTGAACAAGAATTATCAGATTGTATCTATTCCACCCATATTACGCAATGAATATATCAATGCGTTGCACGCCTCACAACGCAATGATAATCCATCGGACGAAGCCTTTTTTGAACTTATCGCTAGATGTGAGTTAGAGACACAGAAAGATTATTTCCGCATGTTCCATGTAGAATTACCAAAAGAACCAGCAAATACTCAAATAGCGGAAGTTCCCATCCAATCTGACAAACACGACACTCAACTTTCGAAACCTACGTCACCCAAGCAAAGTCATCAAGAACGATAACTTTGCCAAAAAGGATATCCGGTTAAAGCCTCATTTTATACGCTCTTTATGTTCAACTAATCGAGCCATTTTCCCAAGCAAGGCATCCAATTTTTCCTTCTGCTTTTCAACCACTGTTACCGGAGCTTTATCACTAAAGGCCTTATCAGCCAGTAACAACTCCAAACGCCTAATCTCGGCCAAAACTGCGGTCAGTTCTTTTTCAATGCGTTCAGTTTCCAGCCGTATATCGAACATACTGGACATTTGAATAACTATTTCGCAGTTTTCCAGCGCAATACATAATGCCTGTATCGGAATTTCTGCCTGTTTTTCAGCATGAACACTAACTTTAGCTTTAGCAAGTACCTCCATGGCATTGATATATGGTAGAAGAAAAGCCTGTTTACCTCCGACGTAAATAGCAGCCTCAATCAAACGATTGGGTTCTACCTCGTATTCCGCACGGATGTTGCGAATTGCGCGTACAATTCCAATTAACAGACCAATCGTACTTTCAGCTTCCATGTCAAGTGCTGTCTCAACTGGAAGGGGATATGCCGCTATCATAATCGAATCGCCCCCACCAATATTAAAGGCTTGATTAATATGTTGCCACAACTCTTCGGTGACAAAAGGCATAAAAGGATGCAACATTCGCAGAGAGGTTTCCAACACACCCACCAACACTGAAAGAGGAGAAACGGCAGGGTTATCTAGCAAGCGCGGCTTACACAACTCAATATACCAATCACAGTACTCTCCCCACAGAAAATCATGTATTGAGCGTAACGCTTCTCCAAACTCAAACTTTTTCAGCAAACTGTCAACTTCTTGGGTAACAGTTCCAAGCCGCGAGACAATCCAGCGATCTTCAAGCGGCCTTAGCGATAAATCCTCGGATATAGCTACAATCGCGCCGTCATGGCGTAAGACAAACCGCGTTGCGTTCCACAACTTATTGGCAAAATTACGTCCGGCCTCCAGTTTGGTTGCGGATAATTTGCTGTCATTTCCCGGTGCGATTCCATTGATAATGGCAAAGCGCAAAGCATCTGTACCATACTTGTCCATCATTTCCAAAGGATCAACAACATTACCTTTGGTTTTACTCATCTTGTCCCCTTTTTCGTCACGAATCAGTCCATGCAGGTACACATAGCGAAACGGAGGCTGTTGCGTATTCTCAATACCCATCATAATCATACGCGCTACCCAGAAGAAAAGAATGTCATATGCCGTTTCCATCACCGTGGTAGGATAAAAATAGCGTAAATCAGGCGTATCATCAGGCCAGCCCAGCGTTGAATGCGTCCATAACCCCGAGGAAAACCATGTGTCCAATACGTCAGGGTCTTGTCTCAACTGAGTAGACCCGCACTGCGGGCAAGAGTCTGGCTCGTCCGCCGTCACAATTGTTTGTCCGCAATCACAATACCATACCGGTATGCGGTGCCCCCACCATAGCTGGCGCGAAATACACCAATCACGAATATTCTCCATCCAGTTTAGATACACCTTGGTGAATCGTTCCGGCAGGATGGTAATAGCACCATCTTTGACCGACTTAATAGCCGGCTCCGCCAATGGAGCAATTTTAACGAACCATTGCTGACTGGCTATTGGCTCAATGATTGTTCGGCAACGTTGACAATGACCAACCGCGTGCGTATGGGGTTCGGTTTTCTCAAGCAACCCATAGCTGTTTAGTTCGTCGACAACCGCCTCGCGAGCCGTAAAACGCTCAAGCCCGGCAAATTTCCCCCCGTTCTCATTTATTGTCACGTCATTATTGAGAATATTGATAATGGCTAAATTATGGCGTAAACCGATTTCAAAATCGTTGGGGTCATGCGCCGGCGTTACCTTAACCGCGCCCGTGCCAAATTCCGTCGAAACTGAGTCATCTCCTACAATATGAATAACCCGCTCGGTAAGTGGCAGCTTAATTCTTCTACCGATTAAACTCTTGTAGCGCTCATCGACTGGATTAACCGCAACTGCGCTATCCCCAAGCATAGTCTCCGGTCTTGTGGTTGCCACAACAATATAACCGTCACCATCCTCCAACGGATATTTTATGTACCATAGACAGCTCCCTACTTCTTCATGCTCAACCTCAAGATCTGAGAGCGCCGTAGAACAGCGCGCACACCAATTAATAATTCGTTCCCCGCGATAAATAAGTCCCTTTTCATACAGTTTCACAAAAAAAGTACGCACGGCGCGCGATGGTCCGGGGTCCAATGTGAAACACTCCCGTGTCCAATCACAGGAAACACCTAACCGTTTATGTTGATTGCTGATATTGGCGCGACAACCATTTACCCATTGCCACATACGTTCGGTGAATTTCTCACGTCCGATTTGCTGGCGGGTCAAATGCTCTTTGGCAAGAGCCCGTTCCACAACCACTTGAGCCGCAATTCCGGCATGATCTTCTCCCGGAAGCCATAACGTAGGCTCACCAAGCATACGATGCCGGCGTACCATGATATCTTCTATTGTTGCGGTCAACGCATGCCCCAAGTGCAGATCTCCCGTAATATTGGGCGGAGGTTGAATAATAACAAAAGGCTTCTTGTCAGGAATTATTTTGGCAGTAAAATAACCTTGCTGCATCCAGTATTCGTACCATTTCTGCTCGACGCTACGAGGTTCGTATGCTTTAGGGAGTTCATTTTCTTGGTCTTGCATGGCTTTGCCCTTTCCGTTCTAATACTAACAACCTACTTGATATTGATAACCCAATCCCATATCTTATTGGAAACCTCATATTTGGACATAAGAGGTAACTCGATTTCTTTGCCGTCCCGGGTAATCAGGATAACTTTGTTGCTATCTGCGCCAAAACCGCTACCCTGCGCACTTACATCATTGGCCACAATAAGGTCCAGCTTCTTGCCGGACAATTTTCTCTTGGCGTTGTGAACTAAATCATCAGTTTCGGCGGCAAATCCAATTCTTAGCAATTTGCCTTTGATTTCACTCAAAATATCCGGGGTGCGCTCCAATTCAAGCAGTAAGGTATCCTTCGTCTTTTTTATTTTTGACTGGGCAACCTTTTTAGGACGATAGTCGGCAACCGCTGCCGCCATCACTAAAACAGCGGCGTCTTCGGTGGCTTTTTTCACTTCTTCCAACATCTGCTCCGCATTCTCAACATACCTCACCTGCACACCGCTAAGCGCTTTCAGCTCAGTTGTGGTAATCAGAGTTACCTCCGCACCTCGTTGCATGGCTGACTCAGCCAAAGCATAACCCATCTTGCCCGATGAACGGTTACCGATGAAACGAACCGGGTCAAAAGCCTCGCGGGTACCTCCTGCCGTTACCACCACTTTCAGCCCGGCCATATCCTCTACACAACCAGTAACTCTATCAATAGCGCTAACAATAGTGTCAAGCGCAGCCAATCTCCCTTGACCTTGCTCGTTGCAAGCAAGCCGTCCAACCTCCGGCTCCACAATTGTATAACCTCTCTTTTTAAGAAGCGCCAAATTCTCCTGAGTAGCCTGATTCAAATACATAATACTATTCATGGCAGGCGCAACAATTACCGGGGCTTGAGTCGCCAAGACAACAGAGGACAGTAAGTCATCGGCTAGCCCATGCGCCAATTTAGCAATAATATTGGCAGTAGCGGGAGCAATCAATACCACGTCCGCTATTTGTGCCAGCGATACATGCGTGATATCAAAGTTTTCAGGCGGTGTCCACATATCACACGCTACTGAGCGATGATTTAATGACTGCAGGGTTAAAGGCGAGATAAACCTCTGTGCCGCTTCAGTCATGACGGTTTCCACTTTTGCTCCGGCTTGAGTCAAATAGCTTGCCAACTCAGCTGCTTTATAAGCCGCAATGCTACCGGTAATACCCAATACCACTGTTTTTTCTCTCAGCATATTTCCCCTCTAGCTTTTATTCAACCGGAACAAGATTTTTAAACCGATAAGTGACAGATTGGTCTCAACAGCGTCTATGATTTTGGTTTCACCCAGAATCATAGAGGAATAACCTCCAGTGGCCACAACCATTGCCTGTTCACTAAGCTCGGCTTGAATACGCGCCACCATTCCTTCCACAAGAGAGGTATAACCCAAAACAATACCTGATTGCATGGCTGCCACCGTATTGGTTCCGATAGCCTTGAGAGGAGCAGTCAACTGCACTCGATACAGTTGTGCCGGGCGGGTGAAAAGAGCATCCGCCGCCATCATTATACCGGGCGCAATAGCTCCGCCCAAATAGTTTCCTTCACGCGAAATCGTGTCAAAAGTAGTTGCCGTACCCATATCAACCACAATGACATCACTCTTATACAAAGCATGCGCCGCCACCGCATTCACAATACGATCAGCACCCACTTCACGAGGGTTATCCATACGAATACTAACCCCGGTTTTAATTCCGGTAGCAACTATCAAAGGTGAAATCCGCAAAAAGCGCTGTACCACGCTCTCAAAAGTGGGCACCAGGGAAGGCACGGTACACCACATAGCGGCACCGCTAATATCACTGGCCTTAAAACTTGCGTTCCTCAGTAAACTATCCAGCGTTACAATATATTCATCCGCTTGGCGATGTAAATCCGTGGAGATATGCCAGTCCGCCACCAGAGCGTCTCCGTTAAACAATCCCAGTTTTATCGAGGTGTTCCCGATTCCGATTGCCAATAGCATTTTTATACTACCATTATCTCCGAATTTGGAGTGGTTTCCTTGATGCGTTTAATAGTGAGTGGCAACTCATGAATTATATCGGAAGCCAGCATACCGGCATCACCCAAACGGGCACGCACGGACTCTCCGGCTCGTGAATGCAAATAGGCACCCAAACAAGCGCTTTCAAAGACGCTTAATCCTTGTGCCAATAATCCGGCAATAACTCCTGCCAATACATCCCCGCTACCGGCCGTGGCCAATCCGGCATTGGCCGAAACATTGATGCGCAACGCCCCGTCTGGCGACGCAACCACCGTGTTCGCTCCTTTTAAGACAATCGTTTTATTCCATTCGGACGCCTTACTGCGTACCAAATCAAAACGATTCTCGTCCACTTCTTCAACCGAGATACCGCATAAGCGCGCCATCTCAGCGGGGTGAGGTGTCAAAACGGCGTCACAGGATATTCTTGTTAACCAATTGGGAATCGTTGATAAATAGTTTATGAAATCGGCATCAAGAACAAGTTTCGTACTGGATGGTAAGCGGAAGACCGTTTTGAGAGCGAGTGTTTTCGCTTCCTCTTTACATCCCAGACCGCATCCCGCCAAACACACTCCGTAACCAGAGGCATCTTCCAACAGGGCTTTGAAAGAATCCGGATAAATAAAACCCAACGGGGATTCGGGATACAGCAAAAAAGTCGTCTCTGGGAAGAGCACTGACACAGTGGATTGAACCCTCTTGGGACTAACCAATGTCACAAGCCCGGCTCCCACACGCAAAGCACCACCACAACAAAGTGCCGCTGCGCCCATATATTTCGCCGAGCCAGCAATTACCAGTATTTTACCGAAGGTGCCTTTATGTGAATAGGGGGAACGAAAAGGCAAAACACTCCTAACCCAATTCAGATTTATACTTTCACAGGAAAACGCCACCGTTATATTAGATGGTAAACCGATATCGACAGAAATAATCTCTCCGGCATGTATGGCTCCGGACGAAGTGAATAAACCTCTTTTGGGATATCCTAAAGAAACAGTATAATCAGCATAAGGAGTGGCTGTATCGGCAACTCCGCTGTCAGCATTTAACCCTGACGGCAAATCAAGGGCAATTATCTTTAGAAGCGGGTTTTCGTTTTTGGCTTTAGTCAAACGCAATAAAATCTTTCTTAGCATTCCTTCGATTGGACGATTCTGTCCGGTTCCAAAGACCGCATCCAAGACACAATCGCAACCTTCCAGAAGTGCGCTTAGAACTATCCGTTCCGGGTCTGAAGAAGCATCTACGCTTGTCACCCCGGCAGCGAGCGCTAATTGAAGGTTTTTATCGCCTTCGTCGCGGCTTGCACAAAGGTATAGTGTGACAATCGCGCCTTGCTCTCTTAGACAGCGTCCGGCTACAATTCCATCTCCACCGTTGTTGCCCGGGCCAATTAACAGAGTTAGTCGTTTCCCCGACACTTCTCTCAGAATTCCTCTTATTTGAGAAGCCACCGCCTGTCCGCTATTCTCCATCAGTGTAGTTGCGGCAACACCATGTTGTTCCGCCTTGGCTTCAAGAAGCGCCATCTCTGTTCTTGTTACAATTTTCATAGCTTTGAGTTTAACAACAATGCCTGTCACGGTCAACACCATCTCACTTTGGTTATCTTTCAGAGTCCACCGGCGCAATGTTTCCGTAAATATCCGCCAGTCCATGTAAAATCATGGACATGAAAAATACGACACGGATTACACTAAGTTGGGAACTATTTGAACAGGG
>WRNG01000014.1 GCA_009776735.1 Dehalococcoidia bacterium
TAGAGATGAAAACCCCATTATCTTATGTCAGTCAGGAGGGATGACTGGTAGATATTTACGGAGAATATTTCGTATTTTTGAGTAATAGTTTGTGCTTAATTTCGATAAAAAAAGGTCTGGTTTTTCATCAGTCAACATTTAGTCAATAAGTGCTTTAAATGTTACTATTTGTGAACAACTGAACCCATTGCATATCGACAAAAACGTTCTACTGATAAACACCTTCTCCAATTTTAGTAAATTGAGGGTTTATAATGTTTTTACGATGTCTGGGCAATTCCATCCAAACTTTAACTGCTGCCTCTCCAAAATTGGTAAAAGCCTCTAGTCTTCCCCACAAATCCTTTGTGCCAAAAATCCGCTCCAGCGGGGTAGTCAGGTGTATTGAATTCAATTTTTAATGGCCAGCAAGCCGTTTTTGCCCTATTACTAGCTATGAAAATGAGCCGCCTGGGGCTCGAACCCAGCACCACCTGATTAAAAGTCAGGTGCTCTACCAAATGAGCTAGCGGCCCATGAACTAATAGTCTATCAAAAGGCTCTTTCTCGTGCAACAAACCATTGGCTCATACAGGATGCTTTCATATGAAAGAGACTTACGGATAGGCCTTCAGCATGCGACACACTGAGTAGTATACAGCGTCATGACGACAGGTAGCTCCAATTTTGGAATAGAGGTTATTGATATGGTTTTTAACAGTCTTTTCCTCGATGTTGAGTTCGGAGGCAATTTGACGATTGTCGTAACCATCAGCAATGAGATTCAGTATTTCTTCCTCTCGTTGAGTTAGGGTATCCTGAATATCATTGAATTGTACTCCGTCAGTTGCCATGGATAGTTGAGGCACACATACTCTCATACCACAAGCAACAGCGCGAATTCCTTCTACTAACTCTTCTGGTGTGAAATATCCGTACACCATGAAACCTTTCACCCCAGCGAGCAAAGCTTTCATATGTACCATGGGGTCATCAATCACCGTTGCCAGTAATACAATAAGTTTAGGGTTATGGCGCAAAAGCTCGATTGTAACCTTAACGCCATCAATGTCAGGCATGCGAAAATCCATCAAAACTACGTCTGCTTGACATGACTTTAGTCGAGCTACAGTTTCACTTCCCGATGAAGCTTCGCCAACAACACAAATACTTTCTGCGGCTTCTAATACACTTCTAAGGCCGCGTCGTGCCACAAAATTATCATCGACCAAAAACACTTTTATATTGCTCAAGGTAATCCAGACTCCGCAAACACTCTTTTTTCCAGTGGCAATGACACAGCAATCATGGTTCCTTGATTATTGCTGTCAATAGTAAGCAAACCTCCCTCGGTTTCAACTCTTTCCTTCATGGATATTAGCCCCAATTTGCCGGCCTTAACGTAGTTATATAAGTCTTCATGCTCTATATCAAACCCTCTGCCGTTATCCTTAATCGTTAATTTCAGATTATCATGTTGGTATGCCAACGAGAAAATTACTTTTGTTGCTTGAGAATGCCTTTGAACGTTAGCTAGCGCTTCACCTGCAATACGTCTTAAGTCATGTGTCAGTTTGTGTGAAAGCGTCGGTAATTCTGATTGTATGTGGGAATCAACATCAATACCTGAATCAGTTTGCCAGCGTTCGATCAATAATCGCATTAAAGAACCAATATTCGAAGCCGAGAAAATTTCCTCATCACGAATGTCTGATACTACCCCACGAATTTCCTGACTCATGCTGTTGCATACCTCTTCAAAATAATGGGCTTTTTCTTCTATTGCCACCGGCAATTTACGTTCAGCTGCTTTACTCAGAGTATGAGCTTCAAGTGCCAATCCCTGCAAGCTTTTTAGTACTGTGTCATGCAACTCATTGGAAATACGCCTTCGCTCAAGGAGACGCGTGCGTTCCATGGTTAAGGTCTCAACATAGGCGCGTTGCTTACGTCCCTCTCGTATAGCCATTCCTACCATTATTGAAATAAGTGTAATTAGTCCTACCCAAAACACATAAGCAGGGAAATCAAATTCCAGTCCAAACCTAGATACTCTAACCAGCCACGCTACAGAAAGCCCAATAATAAAAAATGCACCACAAACAAGGCTCCCGATAAAACTAAAACGCACTGCGCCCTCAATAACGATTAAAGTGAATATGGCGTAAATTACCGCCGTTGGCTGGCGGATAAAAAGTATCATAAGCCCCCAAGAAACCATGGCATCAATCAGTAACATACCCAAGCTAAACATTGTTTGGCGGGTAACTGTTTCGAGCCTTGGGGAAAGATGCCAAGAAACTAAATTAGCTATCACTAAACAAAGAACAATAGCCGTAACAGGTAATAATGGAAGCGGACGATAAAGAACAGCTACTAAAATAACCGCCACTGCATATAGCCAGCGGTGGTAGACAAATATACGCTCAATACGTCTGATTTCTCTTATTCTGAGTTGACTGCGAATTTCTTCTTGTTCTTTCAAAATGACAAACTCCTTGATTACTATATTAAATTGATTTTTCTAACAATTCAATATATTTGCTAAACAGGATAGAGAACATTAGAATATAGCCACGGTTATGTCGGCAAATAGTTAAAAGCAGTTCAAAACAATCATATGAACCAGATAGATCCTGAGCTTCAGTTACTCTTGGAAAAGTTGCCTATTCATCTCAAAACAGCCCTATCCCGTCAAGAAGACGTGGGAGGGCTACTTGAAATAGTTATTGACTTGGGCCGTCTGCCCGAAGCTAGGTTCACTGACAAGAACCTTGTTCTGCACGGCCAAGAAATCAAACAGGATGACATTGACTATATTACGGCTGGTCTATCTGGTTTCGGCGACGATAATCGCGCCGGTATAACACGTACCCTACATCGCATTTCGGCCATTCGCAACCGGGAAGGCAAAATTGTTGGACTCACCTGCCGTGTCGGACGCGCTGTTCAAGGGACGGTAAAAATCGTTGAGGACCTTATTCAGTCAGGCAAAAGTGTTTTATTGCTAGGTCCACCGGGTATAGGCAAAACCACTATGCTTCGTGAAACCGCTCGAGTGCTAGCGGATGATATGCATAAACGTGTCATAATCGTTGACACATCCAACGAAATTGCCGGCGATGGCGATATCCCCCACCCCTCTATTGGGCATGCTCGTAGAATGCAAGTATCCGCCAGCCATAAACAGCATGCCGTAATGATAGAAGCAGTGGAAAATCATATGCCGCAAGTAATTGTGATTGATGAAATCGGCACCGAATTGGAAGCTTTCGCGGCGCGTACAATTGCTGAACGTGGGGTGCAATTAATTGGGACCGCTCATGGAAGCACTTTGGACAATTTAATGATTAATCCGACCCTTTGTGATTTGATTGGTGGTATTCAAGCCGTAACTTTAGGTGATGAGGAAGCTAAGAGACGCGGGACACAAAAAACTATACTTGAGCGCAAGTCTCCGCCTACTTTTAGCGTAGTAGTCGAAATTCAGGACCGCTACCGCGTTACTGTTCATACCAACACGGCTGAAGCAGTCGATGAGAATTTACGCGGTCAGTCCCATTCAGCCGAGATTAGATGGCTGGAAAACGGTGAAGTTCAATTTAAGAGAGAAGATAAGAGCCGCTTGAATTTGAAGAAAGACACCTCCCAAGAGCGTTTTCACAATGAACGCAAAGAAGGCCCTAAAATGTATTTATTCGGTATTAACCGGCAAAGACTTGAGGAAGAAGCCTCCCAAATGGGCCTTACGGTTAGCATCAGCGATGACTTGCGTTCTTCGGAGTTATTAGTCACCTCAAAAAGTTATTTTCGACGTAAGCCCCAAAAAATACGCGACGCCGAAGCTAATAGTGTTCCGATTTATGTACTGCGCACTCATACACCAATTCAAATCCGTCAAATGCTGGCTACAATGCACCCTCATGCAAGTATCTCGCATGCCGATACCAAGCCGACCGAACAGCGCGAACATCTCGTACAAGCTTTGCAAGAAGCCGAACAGGCATCCAACGAGATATTAAGCGACCGTGAAAATCCGGTTGAATTGAACCCACAAAGTGCCTATATTCGCAGATTGCAACATTTGATCGCTGAGCGTAATAAACTCTACTCCAAAAGTATAGGGCGTGACCCTCATCGTCGAGTCCGAATATTCAAGGAAGGTCGTTAAATGGGAGTTTTTATTACATTTGAGGGCGGTGAAGGTTGCGGCAAAAGTTACCAAAGTAAGCTCCTCTATCGACTGCTCGTGAAAAATGGTATCAAAACCATTCTGACGCATGAGCCAGGCGGAACTGTTTTAGGTGAAAAAATAACCAAATGGCTCAAATGGCACAGCGAGATTGAGCTCTCTTCCACCGCTGAACTACTCTTGTTCAGTGCCTCTCGAGCCCAGTTATGTAAAGAGGTTATTACGCCGGCCTTAGATAGCGGTTATGTCGTGGTTTGTGATCGCTATATTGACTCATCCTTAGCCTACCAAGGCTTTGGTCGTGGACTTGATCTTGACACCATTAAGTCGCTTATCAGTCTGGCAACTGATGGTCTTAAACCCGATTTGACAATACTGCTTGACATACCGGTTGCTCAGGGATTTAAGCGTAAAAACAAAGTGCGTCGTGACCGTTTTGAAAATGAACAATCGTCTTTCCATGAAAAAGTAAGACAAGGTTATCGGCAACTGGCCCGCCTTGAGCCGCAACGTTTTTTAGTGCTTGACGCCACCTTGGCCAAAGAAAACCTCTCAGCAACTATTACCCAAAATGTTATGCGCCTAATTGGCAAAACAAAGACTTAACCGTCCATTGATAAACGCCTTCTATTGTTAGGTAAGGGAAAATAATAATATTTTCATAAACCAGTGAACTTTTTACCTACCCGATTTGTATATGTAAATAGAAAAGTACGGGAGCGGGATTGATAGATAACTACATAAGCCACTATGGCAAGCGTCTCTACGGCTTATGTATGCATTTGTGCTCAAACCCTGCTGAAGCTGATGATTTATACCAGGATACTTGGATGAAGGTGATTGAAAACATATCCAAATTCGACCAAAGCAAAGACTTTGAACCTTGGCTGACGAAAATTTGCGTTAACACCTTTCGCAATAAACTGCGACGTTTGGCGAGAAGCCCTTTTTGGAACCATTTCGCCAATTTCGAAGCAAAAGATCAGGCCATGAACGCTGTTCCCGTCACTGAGATAAATGAGTATAGCGCTCTGCATGAGGCGATTCGCTACCTTCCCGACAAACTCAGGGTAACCACCATTCTGTTCTATTTTGAAGATATGGGTTTGGCTTCTACCGCTCAAGTGTTGGATATACCTCTGGGAACAGTTAAGTCAAGATTAAGTAAATCTAAGGCATTACTCAGAGAGGCATTGCAAAATGAAACAGATATACAGCTTTGAAATCTATTCTCCCCCCTTGCTTAACGAAAGCAAAATTAGAGAGGAGCTTACGCGTCGCCAAACCCACAGACAGATTATCACATGGTTGATTGTTGGAGCGCTACATTGTTTTTACCTGCTTATTGCCGCCGCTTTCATTTATCCGCTCAATGGGGCACATGCCTTGGCAATAATAGCCTATGTATGCGTAGCAGTCTGCGGAGGAAGCGTTTTTATGATTATATTCACAAATAAAGGGTGGGGGAAAAATGTATAATGTCGGTGCCTTGTTTAGCCTATTGCTATTATTACTGGTATTTGTTTTTTGTATAATTATTCCCATTGCAATCGGTATATTTGTGTATCGCGATGCCAAGAGCCGCGATATGAACGCTTTGATGTGGTTGCTAATAGTAATATTGGCTCCGACGTTTACCGGCCTTATAATTTATTTCATTGTGCGTAGTAACTATTCGAATCTCAAATGTCCATCCTGCCAAACACCAGTGAAAGAACAATATTCAGCGTGCCCAAGTTGCGGCAGTAAGCTTAAAGCTTCTTGTGCAAACTGCGGTGCTCATGTTCAGTCAGCCTGGGCGGTGTGCCCAAATTGTACCACTCCTGTTTTAAAAGAGCAGTTTGGCTAATTTGAGAGGTATTGGAGAATGAAACATCGTCTCGGTAATGAAACATTGACTCTCGCCCAACCTAACGAAACTATGATAGGCGACTGTATTTTGCAGCCTTATCACCGTAGTCAGACTGTCAATTGGTTAATTGTCACAGTAGCGCACTGTTTGCATATACTAATCACATTGGTATATATCCTTTCGCTTAAATGGACGCGTTCTCTTGATGCTGTTTCCTACATCTGCATCACTATCTGTGTACCAAATGTCGACACAGTTATGTTCAGAAATAAATAGAGGGGGAAATATTTATAATGTTCTCACTTGTTTCTTTAGGTTTCTTTTTGCTGGTTTTTCTGTTGTGCTTGATTCTCCCTATACTAATCGGAATTTTTGTCTACCGCGATGCCAAGAGCCGCGATATGAACGCTTTGATGTGGCTACTAATCGTAATTGTGGCGCCGATGTTTATCGGCCTCATTATTTACTTTATCGTGCGTAGCAACTATTCGAATCTCAAATGTCCATCTTGTCAGGCACCAGTGAGCGAACAGTATTTGGCATGCCCTAGTTGCGGCATTAAGCTTAAAGCATCTTGTGCAAACTGCGGCGCTCATATTCAGTCAGGCTGGTCGGTATGCCCGAACTGCGCCTCGCTTTTATCAAATGAACGGCTTGATTATTCTCAGCCGATTGCCAGAAGTGGCAAGATCCCCAGTCGTGCCCTCATAGCTGTGTTGATAATTCTTCCGTTGATAATTTTAGTTCCGCTTGGTATAGGTTTTGCATTGCGATCGTCTGCAGGTGTAGATACTGTTACTTTATCTTCTCTGCAGAGTACTAATAATTATAGCTACCATCCTGAGGTTACCGCGTGGCTACAAGAGTGTACCGACACTTCGAAGATATATGCCCTTCGTTCTGTTAGTATTGACAAATGGGTTGAATACTTGTTTTATATGCCTGATCATAAAATGTACTTTGAAAGCTATTCCTCCACAAAAACCAATGAAACTATAAAATTTATTAGCGCCACTGAGATTGAGCCGTATGGCCAGCAATTTTTCGCTGTTATTCAGGCAAAATACAATGGCTCGCCAGAGACGATTGATATCACAGTTTGGGTATCAGGTGAAGCAATACCATGCGAAGTAACAGAAGGCAATTATTTCATGGTTCCAGTTATCACTGTAATTCAGCGATAACTTACAAGGATGGAGTAAACCAGTATGAATAAAGGGATAAGCAAAATTTTAGCGGTTATTATCGTTGTTAGCGTTGCGCTTAGCGGATGCTCGGTTAGGCAAGCCCATACACATTATTTCAGCCTGCCGGACGCTAAAATTAGCAGCTGGACAGTCGACAATCTCTACAGCGAACTCTTGCCGGTAATTGAACCGGACAACAGCGAGTTATTTATCAGCAACTCCGGAATATTCTGTAATTTAAACACGGATGGTAGTATTACCTTTATGAACGTAAATATTTACGCTAAGAAAGGCGCTGATGTTTATGTTTATCAATTAACTAAGTCCTATGAGACCGGCCCTAATCCCAGCAATGAATATAAAGTGAGTTTTGTCTCCAAAAACAAGGACCAAGACTCAATATTTATGTCAACTGTTATGTTGGACTGGGAAAATATTCTTGCAGGCATGGAATTGCTGCCTTGGGATTTAATATTTTCTGATTACAAAGTCGGATCTCCGTCTGATTATACGTTTGCCGTTTCCTATGTTAATTACTGGTCCCCAAAAAATCAACGAGTATTTAATGTCGTGAAAACTGGGATTGTTGAGGTTACTCCACAGGAAGCACCTCAAAACGGGTATTTTTTGACCGTTATTCCCCATTATTATATCGCTAACTCTAACGGAACATCACCTGACAATGTTCTGTCATTCGTGTATACTGGTTCGAAGTAAGGAGGGAAAACAATGATAGATAAAAACCTAGCTATTCAGACCATCGGCCTCAGCAAGATATTCGGCGGATTCACCGCTCTTGATAAGCTAAATATTGAAGTCGAGCCCAATAGTGTCTACGGCTTTCTTGGACCCAACGGTAGCGGCAAAACCACCGCAATTCGTTTGCTGACGGGACTTTCGGCTCCGTCCAAAGGGCATTCCTACATCTTCGGCTACGATAGTTTCGCACGCGATATGGAAGCCAGAAGAATGATTGGTTATCTGCCGGATGTCCCTTCCTTCTTCAGTTTCATGAACGGTGTCCAGTATTTAACCTACTGTGGCGAACTCTTCGGGATTGATCACACAAGTGCGCAAAAGAAAGCACATGAACTAATTGAACTGACCGGGCTACAAGAGGCCGCTTTACGCAAAACCAGCAAATATTCACGCGGCATGAAACAGAGGCTGGGTATGGCTGCCGCTTTGGTCGGCAACCCCAAGGTCGTTTTCCTTGATGAGCCGGTATCAGCGCTTGACCCTATCGGCCGGGCCGATATACTCAACATTATTGATGATTTACGTGATAACATGGCTGTTTTCTTCTCCACGCATATTCTTAGTGACGTGGAGAGGATATGTGATAAGGTCGGCATTATTGACCACGGCAAACTGATTGTTTCAAACAGTGTAAAAAGCCTCAAGGAAGAAAATACCAAACAAGGTTTTGAAATCAAATTGAAAGAGGATCCGTCCGCCATTTTATCTGCCATCCGCGAGTATCAGTGGTGTACTGAAGCTTCCTGTTCAGCCACCGATGATAACATATTCAAGCTGCTTGTTTATGTTACTGACGAGAATCAAGCCAGGCAGGGTCTCCAACAACTCGTAATTCAGCATAGCTTCAGTTTACTGAGCTTCAACTCCACTCAGGTTTCATTAGAGGACATTTTCTTAAAGCTGGCCGGAGGAAAAGACCATGAATAACTTCCTTTTATTACTAAAGAAAGAACTCTGGGAGAGTTGGGCCAACAGTAAAATTGTTATTGTGGCATCGGCTTTGGCAATTGTTTCAATATTGGGCCCGTACTTTAAATTGCAACCTTATTATTCTCGTTTCGTTGTTCAGGGCCTGACTGGCTCTTTGCTTGTCAGCGATTTCTATATCTATCTGCAATTGCTGTTATTCATATTTATTCCCTTTATGGTGATGGGTACGGTTGCCAGTGAAGTAAAGAATAGTACCACAGCGTCTCTTTTGGTTAAACCGGTTGGGCGCGCCGGTTATATTATCTCCAAGTATCTTGCTTATATGCTGGTATTCGGCGTGGCAACAATCATTGCTACTCTGCTCAGCGCAGTTTATGCCAACGCATTGGCACCGGAGGCCGATGCTTTCGGTAAAATTTGGGGCACACTCGGACTCTCTTTGGTGTTCATTTCTTTCGCAGTCTCTTTCGTAATATTTGTTTCCACAATCACCAAACAGCAAATCATCGCCGGTATCAGTGGTCTGTTTGTCTTAATGCTCAGTTTTGTCTTTCAGTACGTTGAAAACGTAAATAAGTTTCTTCCCACCAGTTTATTCTTATGGATACAAAATATCCTTGTTCCTCCAATGGTTCAAAATACATATGACCCTTCACCGGCTTGGCTGGCTTTCATAATATCAATCGTTGCTTCCTTTGTGTTTATCCTTGCTTCAACTCTGATTATCAAACGTCGGGAATTATAAGCATCATGATTCCGGTAATAATGATAACAATGTAACCGGTGTCTCAATCGAATTACTTTGACATGATAGGGGGAATGGTAAAGTGAAAAAGTGTTTGCTTCTCGGTGCTGTTTTAATCGCGGTAAGTAGTACGGTAATCATCAGCTTGTTTAACTCAACTCCTACCTTTGCTGAGGATGACTTCCCGTTAAGTATAAGTGCTTCATGGCGCGTTGGTGAATCCGTGCAGGTCGATGACTTCTACTCATGGGTTACCACTCCGCTGATAGTGGATCTTGAGATTACCAATCTCACTGATAAGACTATCAACAATATTCGTGCATTCTATGAATTTGAGCAATTCACAACCTTTGACGCAGATGAACAATCTGTAAAAATCATTCTTTTTGACGGTATTGTTATAGAGAATCGCACATCTGCCATAAGTAAGAGCGGTTGTTATTTGAACTTATTACAGAAGCCCACTATTGGTGATGCGGTTTCAACCGAAAACAATTACTTCGCGGCGCAAGAGCCTATCCCGCTCAAGGGCGGAGAAACCAGAACGATTCACTTTGCGGTGCTTACTTCGTTTGATTACGAAATAGACCATACGGACAAAATTGAGCTTAACCTGTATATCAGTTGGGTTAAATTTTCCAGAGGAGGGTGGGGTTCAGCTTTCAGTATCCCGCAATGGCAAACCTTTTACCAAGATGGTGAAGGCAATTATTATCCATCATCACCGATTGAATATGATTTAGAAGCGGTAACCGTTAAAATTGATATTCCAACCTTTTATAACAAATAGCTGCTTGGTGAAGGATCAAAAATGAAGAAAAGTATATTTCTTGCCATTGTATATCTTGTAATAATCAGCGTAATTGCCATCGGTGTATTTTCAAGCCCCAATTACGCTAGCGCTGATTTTCCGGTTGAGTTAAAAGCCTCTATACGTGTTATCGAGTTTGAACAAGAAGTCATAGCGCAAGGACCAAATGGTCCGATTAACCTTGAACCGATGTTAGACTATCGGCTGGTCCTTGATTTTGAATTACTCAATACCAGCGACAAAACGATTCAGAGTATTCGTGCTTTTTTCGAAGTGCTTGACTATAAACCAAACGGAGAGCTTTGCGGAAAATACCGGGGTTACGCAAACTTATTGAGCCAAAATTATATTAACATTGAAGAGGACATCCCTGTGGGCAGAATTAGATATGGTTCCGTGGATGACCATCGGTCAATTATTCCTCTTAAAAGCCAGCAAACTCGAAGCGCCAGTATTCTTGTGATGACTTACGGCGGTTTATCATCCGCATTTACTTTTGAAGTAAACCTATACATCAGTTGGGTTAAGTTTTCCAGAGGAGGATGGGGTTCGCCTTTCTCAATCCCGCAATGGGAGGAGATTTACGAAGGTTATCCTTTTCAATATCCCAACCAATTATACCCTTCTGCCATCGAATATGACTTGGACGCTGTTACTCTGAAGATAAACTTGGAGCCCTACCAAATACCTTGACATTTTCCAACGCTTTTCCGGTAAATGAACTCATAGAGATCGTCATTCGCTGTTACATTTAGCCAGCTACTCAATAAATCTATCGATTTTATCATCCGAATTCTGTCTATGGCTTTTGTTGACTCTCCTTCGGTATTCGAAGACTGCAGCGACGATAATCATGATTGTTCCGCATACCATAAGATATACCCACCAGCTAATACTCAGCCAAAAATCTTTGGAAAGATAGATGGCAAATACAGCCAGCGTTATGAGTGACAATAAAAACCAACGTCGTTTTTTGAAAAAGAAGCTGCCAAACAGTATTAGCGCCATCACAACACCCAATAATGCAGCGTCAAACTGTCTGTATTCGCCGCCAATGATATCAGAAAATTGGATAAGGACTGAAATAGCTGCAGTTATAAACAAGGCATGCCGAGAGAAGACTGTTTTATTCCATAAAACAGAATAGAGAACTACCGCAACGAGAAGCACTACCAAATTATACTCTGTGGTGATTAACCCGGGTAGCAAAATATATGGTTGTGTCAAGAAAGTTATGACAGCAATAGCAAGTACCAGACTGATTAAATGCTTGTTAAACGTATTATATTCATTGCTGAATTTTCGTCCTAAGAAACAACAACCGTAAACCATGAAAACAATTAATGAACCATGTGTGACGTATCTATTGCTGACTCCAAATAATGGCTCTGAACAAAGGAATATGAAAGGAGTAATAATGGCTGAAAGGCTCAGGTAGTCCAACAGTCGTCCGTTTGGAGTATCTTTAAACAGTTTTTTACCGAAAATCACCCTGCCCAGAATTAGCATGAGCGCAAACATGGTTGTCATTGCCATCAGCGGAACGTTAAAATTTTCAGCGTAGATATAATTGCTAAGGCTGGTGCTCGCTTCAAAAACAGCAGCCCATATCACAAGTATCCCAATAATATTGAAAGTATTTTCCTGCAGAAAGTACAATGAGATCATTGATAATAGCGCTGTGATTACAATTGCCAAAATAGCTAAAAGTCCATCTGAAGGCGAGAAAGCGAAAAGGCTCAGTACCGCACTTGCGTTGAGGAATATGGCGCTTATAGTAGTCAATTCCGGCAGGCTCGCTTTCCCGCTAATCACTTGTCTCAGTGGGCTTATAAGCATTACCATGCCTGCGGCCGCCAGACAAAGAACTAAAACCAACCAGTCAGCGTCGGTATAATAAAAAACGAAACAAAAGGGAACAAATGCCAGCGCACAAGCGCTTATCCAAATCCATTGACTCAAATATTTTTCTTTTTTGCGTCCAGCGATAAAGACCAAAAGAGAATATAGGCCAATGGCTAATACGTACCAACTACAAAAATTGGAGTGCGTCACCAACATACAAATAAGCCAAATCAAACCCCAAGAAACAACGGCAATGTTAAAGCTTGCGCGATAACGCTTTTGTAACAGACCTTCCTTGGCGTAATTAATAAGCACCCCAATCACAGCTACCGCGGTGAAAACAGTAATGGAGGTAAACCCAAGAACTTCCTTTGTTAATACCGCGCTGTTTGAAGTCTCTTTCACAATTAATACAATCGGCGCCCAAAGCAGTATTAATAAATGCGGGGTGGCATAAGCCAAGCCGGCAGAGTACTTGTTTACCGTATCACGCCCAAGTATGAACGTAATAAACGCTAAGTTGACAATACAAACAATCGCTAGCCAGTAATAGATTATGGCATTACTGGCATACAGCCATATTGGTATCAGTACGGCACTCAAGGAGAAGAATAGTAAGTCAGAAATGATGTTTCTCAGTTTAATTCCCCCGATAGCGGGGGCGAAACGAAAGATAAAAAAGAGCATGCCTAAAGCAATTGTAACGAACAGCGTATGGTTTATATTAAGATATAAAGTGGGTGTTATACCAATTTCGGCATTCAACAACTCACTAAAGAAAATATTTAGTATGCTTCCTTCATATCCAAAGATAATATCAGCTGAATTCCATACCAGCCAGACAGCCATCAGTGGGTAGAATTGTAGGAACTTTTCTTGCGCCCATACTGGTCTAAAAACACAAAATGAGTAGGTAGCGAAAATGACGATAACAGCTAGTAAATGGAATATTGAATCAGCGCCGGTGTAGGCAAATCCCATGAGAACATTCAGGATTAAACTAAGATAGGCATAAATGCGGATATGGGGCTGAAACCATCCCTTTCTTTCGTGGCGCGAATAGACAATTGCGGATAAGGAAAGCAGTGAAACAACCAATAGTGCGGCTTGGTAATAGCCCCCTATCAATCTGGTCAGGCTCCATAACGTAGCTGTAAACGCGCAGCATGTTAGATAGACCAAAACAGCCGAGCGGTAACGCCATGAACCGATTAAGGCAAAAACAGCAAGCAAGACAAAGCAAATTGACCAAAGAGCATAAGCTCCTCCGCCGTAAAAAGTAAACCATTCACCGAAAATCGAAAACTGATTGACCGCTAAAAAGGCGACGGGGATGAAGAGGCTCCCTAGGTAGTAAAAAGCTTTTCCGGTCATGGTTAGTTTTAAAAGCCAATCAAACAGTAACGAGAGGCCCATGAAGAAAACCGGTAGCGCAAAAATAACCAGTGCTCTTATTGAATTAGTGAGAGAATTCCAAGATGTGGTGGCAAATATCGTACCTGCAGTCAAAATGAAAAAAGCCCCCAGCATCAAAATCATAGCAGCCATACTGAGTGGCTTCTTTGCGGAATTCACCGTTGGCGTTGTTTTGGTTTCTGATGGTTCTACTCGCATTGCGGCTGGCGATTTTTCCAGTGTTAGCTGATGAGTATCAGAACCGAATTCGCCCAAAGCGGCTTGCGCTAAATTAACCCCACAACGAGGGCAGTGCTTAACGGAGGTCAATTGCTGAGAGGTAAGTATGGCAACCAAACTCGTACCGCAAACTGGACAAAACCTGGTTACTTTCACTTCTTTGATAGGTGTTGCATCTGTTGCAGTTTTCTCTAAAAGGGGTCCCTCATGTTTAGGTGTGGCGGGGATTGGATCATCTGATGATGTTTTAGGTGATGATTTAAGGCAAGACTCAAGGTATTTAATATATTCCTCATTTTGCCTATTCTTTTTCTGCAGGTTGAAATAAGCGGGGAAAATGATGATACAGGTAACAATTCCACTTAGAATCAACAATATACCAAAATATCCCATGATTCCTCCTTGTAAGCCAGTTCAAAGACGTTGTGCTAGCGTAGGAAAGGATTATTGCGGCGTTCTTCCCCAATGGTCGAAGCCGGCCCATGTCCGGGTAAAACTATCGTGTCATCCGCTAAAGTCAGTAGTTGTTGTTTTATGCTCTCTACAATGACATACGGATCGCCGCCAGGAAAATCTGTTCTTCCCACGCTTTGGCAAAATAAGGTATCACCAGTAAACACTATGCCTTCTCCTAATAGACTGATGCACCCCGGCGTATGTCCTGGGGTATGTATGACTTTTAACTCAGTCTGGCCTGAATTCAGCGTATCACCCTCATTCAGCCATTTATCAGGTATCAATTCTTGGTACTCAAACCCCAACCATGTATGGGTTATACTATCTTTGAGTGTGGATGATGCCTGTTCGTGAGCCCAAAACGGAATGTTCAAAGCCTTCTTTATAGGTAATGATGCATAGCAATGATCCGGATGTCCATGGGTTAATATAATCGCGGTTGCTTTAAAGTTAGTTTCCCTGACATGCTTAAGAATTGCCTCGGCGTTACCACCGGGATCGATGATAAATCCACAATCCGCATCAGAAGCAGCGTACAAATAGCAATTAGCTTGATAGCTACCAACCGGCAGTGTTTTTAAAAACATGGGCTATTGTACTACTAAGTTTCATCACGAGACAACACTTCAGTTTATTTCGCCATTTGCAAACATATACTTCGCATTTGTTTGATGCTGCCATTAGCCCTTAAGGAGAATCGGCAATGGTTCTTCGAATGACACTTTATCCTTGGTACGGCGGGCAAATAAAGCATTGATATCAGTACGTATGATATCAGCAATTGATTTACTTCCTTGGCGGAAAAAAAGCTTTATTATTCGCTTTAGTAGCGTTCTGGTTGGCTTATCCATGTCCTTATAGGCTTTTATTACGTTGACTGAAAGTGCCAGTTTCTCGTGAGTCAACTCCTGAAGTGTACGAGCACCAGTTGCCTCCAAAGCCGAAAACATTATTTCAACAAACTCAGCACGCTCGTCTTTTGATAGAAGGTCTAACCATGAAGTCACGGTATTACTCAGCGCTACGCTTGCTCGGGCCAGTTCTTCCTCTTTCACAAATGAATCGCCGTTGATTTCCCAAGTAAGAGGATTGTGTTGTAGGATACTGATTTCGCTGCTCTTTACTATTTCATAACCGCCCGGATGCTCCAGCAATATTCCGATTACTGATGACTTTGGTATAAACGTTTGTAATTTTGAGAGCATGCTTTGGCAACCTTCACTATTGGCAATAAGTGGTTGAAAACCGGGCCCGTCATTGTTATAGACTCTCTCCACTCTTTTAAGCAAATGATTTCCAATATGGGCCGCACAATATGCCGCCAAATTACCACCTTTGGAGTGTCCTCCCAAATATAACTGTCCCGGCAATTTAGTTGACACATTTGTTAAATAACCCACAGCTTGCTTTTGAGCGGGTACTTCGTCCATAAAGCTCATGCGGAAATCTTCTTTCCAGCCGGTTATGGTGTCATCAGTACCGCGGAAAGCCACATAATGTTGTTGAGGGTTCATACTGAACACCACAGCGGCCAATTGTTTAGTGTGTGTTTCATCAATAATGTTTACGTAGTTAGAAATACAAACGTCCGCGAAACGGCTGGTAGCGGCCGCTTGATGAAAGAGTGTTGGAAGCCTACGGAAAAAAGGGTTGTAATCTATTTCGGCTATTTTATCAGTCACTTCGTGATAATCACGCGATACTTCAGCAAGCATAATCTCAGAGAGGCCATCTTCCTGTTGGAAAATATCGTCGAATGGAAGATATGCCAATGAAGCGAAAACAAGGTTATCTACGTCATTAAGCCCATCTTGAGCAAAGGTTAAATCACCGCGCCAAACAAGATAGTCAAACATATCGTAAGGGCCACTACTCATGCTGCCTCCATGAGGTCAATTGCGTCCGCTCCGCCGGCAAACGCCTCGTTAATATCAAGCTCTGTTTGCAACCCGGTAGCTACCAATGGCAAGTCAACTGCTTTCTTAATTGCGCCAAGTGTTAACCACTTCTCATTTTCAAGGCTCTCCAGACCATTGAACAAGAGAAAATCAGCACCCTCTGCGCTAGCCTGGCTAGCTTCTTCAGCGGATGTAACGACTCTACCTAGAAGTTTATCGATTGGCAGTAGACAACGCATTTCAACAGTGGGCATGCCATCTCTACTAAGTATAATTCCATCTGCCCCAACCGCCAGCATAACGTCGAAGTGATTTGGTATGATAAGCAAAGCACCTCTGTCATGACACAGTAGTCTGAGTTGTTTTGCCACACTAAGGTATCCGCTCTTGTGGTCGCTGGCGTTATTCAGTTGTATAATTGAGACCCTGTTAAGTAATTCCTTCAAGCGTGTTTCGTTATTATCAGTATTCGAGTAGTTCGAATCAATAACAGCATAGAAATGCCTGATTTTTTTTGCAGTTTCACGGCGAGTTATGTCACCAATAAGTTCCTTCTCCAAAGTATATAACTCAAAACGCGAGTCGGCGTATAATTGAGGCTCCAAGCCTAAGGTTGGCGCAAGCTCCTCCAGTACTCGCAACGATTCCTGAGCCCTTCTGAAGTTAGCGACACAACACTCTGCTAAACTCTTAGTGGAGTACTGGAAGGATGATCTGTTCTTTTCGCCAACATCCTTATCCGCCTGTCTCGCTGAAAGACAGATCAGTTTTGTTGAAAGCACTCGCATTGATACTTTATGCCTTAGTTCCTTAAAACGCAACGCCAGCTTTGCATCGTTGATGACAAAGCGCGCTATTTCTTCAAGCACACGCAGTCCTTCGCCACTGCGATTTAGATTTACATCAATTATTCTTATGCTTTGTGTATCAGTCATTTTGCGCCGTAATTTGATAACTATGAGGGTATCAGTACCACACCATCTCATCCATTCTGTGTTCTTCCATGTTTGGAACCCAAACCCTAAAAAACTTTTGACCTTTCAGAAAGTCATAACGGGAGCGAATTTCACTCATTTCATCCAATGTCTTACGCAGTTTTTGTCCAGGTTGTGCCATATCCCATAGTTCGTGAGCTTTTTTTCCCTTAATAATTCCAAAAAAACCACGGCATAAAACCTTGTAACGTTTCAAATCATCAGGAGAGAATTCTCTTTCAACCTGTTCAAATGTAATTTTATGCTTCTCTTCGTTCATTCTGTCCTCCTCTAGATTGTACTAACCCTATTCGCTTATATCAAACCGATACTGGAAATTGCAGAAGCTGCGACGATGTATCGGTGAAAGTCCATATTTCTCAATATTTCGCTTGTGCTCGGGTGTGCCATATCCTTTATGGCGTTTGAATCCAAAATCAGGATGGAGCTCATCCAGTATGTTCATCATGTTATCTCGTGTTACTTTAGCCATAATCGAGGCACAAGCAATGGAGTAGCATAAAGCATCTCCATGGATGATGCTTTTTTGTGGAATTGGCAATTGATCCAATTTCACATAGTCAATTAATAAGAAATCAGCAACAGGTTGAAGTTGCCCGACAGCTTGCATCATAGCTAGCTTAGTAGCAGTGGCGATGCCTATAGAATCAATTTTGTCATGCTGTACCGCACCAACACCAATAGCTATCGCTGTCTCTCGAATACTTGTGAATAGGCGTTCTCTTTGTTTCACTTTAAGCATTTTAGAATCGCGCACTTCAGTAAGCCAAGGCGCATCCATGTTTTGTGGTAGTATTACTGCCGCCGCAACAACAGGTCCGGCCAAACATCCACGTCCAACCTCATCAATACCAGCTATTAGTTTATAGCCAGATTGTTGCATCATGAGCTCTTCAGAAAAACTAGGTCTTATATCAGAATAGGATGCTTTCATGTATAAAAGTATAATCCGTTTGACAATTATTAGCTATTGACTTTAAACGCATCAACCCATTGGCATTTCATTGCATACACGCAAAAAGGCTAAGCTTTTCATGCTTCGTTTAGCACCGGGCAATATATTTGCTCTGACTAAAGCTCCTTTTCATTATTTCTTTGACATCGGCTTGTAAAGCTGGTAATTTATAGCTATAAGGGGTATTGCTTTATGTCAACAAATATCAGTGCCATCATTGTTGTTTTTGTATTGGGCTTATTATGTGGTGCCTTGGCATTTTGGTTAAATTCGCGTCGCTTGAAGACTCACGCTCAGCCAAAAACAAGTCCATCTGAGAAAAGTCACCTGATTCCGGCTTTCCGCATCAGCTTCGTGATTGCCCCGGCAACACTGGCCGTGTTCGCCATTATACTGTCCGCATGCGTTTTTGGTGCTCTTCCTGCCTCCATTGACTACCGCTTTACCAGTGAAGGTGTCGGACGCAATAGTATGAGTAGCATCATTTTTGTACTTGTTTTATCGGCCATTCAGGTTATTTGCGCCATAATTGCTTGGGGCACAGTCAGTATTATTGTCCGTCTTAGCCACAATTACTTTCGTGACGAAGCTCCCTTGTTTAAACTTGATGGTTTCATAATGCTCATGAGCAATATGGTTTTGCTTCCACAAGTCATTTTAAGTTATTTTATGCTGGATACGTATATTTATGCCCTTTGGGAAAAGCATTTAATACCGGTTACCACATTTGCTTTCGCAGTTATAATCATCGGCAGCCTAATAATACTAAGCACTTTTATATGGCTTGTTTCCAGTGCTCGCAATAGCCTAAACAAACAGTAAGGAGTTTCTTGTGGCAGAACAACAGAATAAAATGGAAAAATTGGTCTCGTTGTGTAAACGGCGTGGTTTTATTTTTCCTTCCAGCGAAATTTACGGCGGACTGTCGTCATGTTGGGATTACGGTCCACTCGGTGTGGATATGAAGCGCAATATCAAGAATGCATGGTGGCACAGCATAGTACAAAGCCGTGACGATGTTGTCGGTATTGACACATCAATTCTTATGCATCCCAGAGTTTGGGATGCTTCCGGCCACCTAAAAGGCTTTTCAGATCCATTGGTTGAGTGTAAAAAATGCAATCTGCGTTTCCGCGCCGATGAACTGGATGAGCAGAAATGTAGTGTTTGCGGCAGCGTTCTGTCTGAACCTCGCCAATTCAATTTAATGTTTAAAACATTCATGGGACCGGTTGAGGAGGAAGCGGCTGTGGTATATCTGCGCCCCGAAACGGCACAGGGAATTTTCGTCAATTTTGACAACGTTATGACCACCTCACGCAAAAAATTACCTTTAGGCATTGCTCAACAGGGCAAGAGTTTCCGTAATGAAATCACTACCGGTAACTTGATTTTTCGCTCACGTGAGTTTGAGCAAATGGAATTGGAGTTCTTCGTAAAACCGGGCACTGACATGGAGTGGTTTGATTATTGGGTGAACACTCGTTACCAATGGTACCAAAAATTAGGCATTAAGGCTGAAAACTTGCGCTTACGCGCTCACGCCAAAGAAGACCTTGCTCATTACGCGCGTTGTTGCACCGATGTGGAGTATCATTTCCCTTGGAGTTGGGGTGAATTAGAAGGAATTGCCAATCGCGGAGACTTTGATCTTAGGCAACACGCTGCTTTCTCAGGTAAAAATCTCGCCTATTTTGACACTGATAGCAAGGAATCAATCGTGCCATGTGTAATAGAACCATCAGCCGGAGTTGATCGTTCTATGTTAGCCTTTTTAGCTGATGCTTATGACGAGGAAGAAGGAACAGATGAGGTGCGAACTGTCTTACGTTTGCATCCGGCAATCGCACCTATCAAGGTTGCCGTTCTCCCGCTTTCCAAAAAAGACATCTTAGCACCGTTAGCGCTACAAATATACCGTGATTTACGCCAAGTCTGGACCACCGCTTACGATGATTCGCAAAGTATCGGACGCCGTTATCGTCGCCAAGACGAGACAGGTACACCATATTGCGTGACCGTAGATTTTCAATCACTTGAAGATAACGCGGTTACCGTACGTGAACGTGACAGTATGCAACAGGAACGCATAGCGATAAGCGAGCTGAAAAAAGCATTGTCTTTGCACTTAAATTTATAAAGCTTCATGATGAAAATCGTCCATTTCGCTGATCTGCATTTGGGAGTGGAGACTTACGGAAACATCAATTCCGCCAGTGGCTCATCCTCGCGCTTAGACGACTATCTTAAATCTTTTGATCGATTGGTTGATTATGTCTTGCGCGAAAAAGTTGATTTGGTGCTGTTTTGCGGTGATGCCTACAAAAGCCGCTCCCCGTCGCAAACTCAACAGCGTGAATTCGCTCGTCGCATTAAAATTCTGTCAGACAATGGTATCAGTGTTTTTCTGCTTGCAGGCAATCATGATATGCCTAATGCCTCAGAACGGGCGATGACAATCGAAATTTATGAAACACTGGCTATCCCGCATGTAACGGTTGCCCAAAAGCCACAACTGTTCACTCTTTCCACTCCTTCCGATGACATTCAGATTGTGGCTTTACCATGGCTCAGACGCTCAATGATGATCTCGCGTGATGAAGTACGCGGGTTAGATACCAGTCAATTGAATGCGCATATCTCACAAACATTGACAGCCATTGTTGATAAGTTAAGCAGCGCTTTGGATCCTACCAAACCCGCCATTTTAGCCGCTCATGTTTGGGTTCAAGGGGCAATTACCGGTTCAGAAGGTAATATGAACATCGGTAATGAACACACCTTATTGGTCAGCTCCATCGCCAAACCATGCTTTGATTATGTGGCACTCGGGCACATACATCGTCATCAGGTTTTAAATGCGATACCTCCCGTTGTTTACAGCGGTTCCCTTGATAGTTTGGACTTCGGTGACGAGCATGATTGCAAAGGGTTCTATTGCATTGATATTGACACCTCACAACCAAAACGTCAAACCAAGTACTCCTTCCAACCGGTACCGAGCCGCTCTTTCAAAAAATTAAGTGTTCAAGTTCAATCGGATGACACTGCACCAACCGAAAGTATTTTGGCAGTATTGCTTCATTCAGCTGCTGAACTCGGCCAAAATATTGTGCGGTTAGAACTAAGCTATCCCGAAGAATGTATCGGACGAATTGATGAGGTGCGAATTAGGCAGTTCGTGCTGGATGAACTGCAAGCATCATATTTCGATATCTTACGTCATGTCTCACGGCAATCAAGGCCAAGACTCGAAGGGATGGCTGTTGAGGCACTAGCGCCTGAACAAGCATTCGAGACATATATTAGGTTACGTCGGGACGACTATACTGCAGACACTTTAAGCAAGTTGGAAAAATTGGGCAAATCAATTATCCAAGAGGCAGATGAAAAAAATTCCGAATTAGTTTTATAATATAATTCTCTTTATGGATAATTACTTGCATAATTCTTTTCGCCAGCCACTTTTTGAGAATCGTCGTGATGCTGGAGTAAAACTGGCCGCTAAACTGGAAGATTATCAAAACTTATCGGTCACAGTTTTGGCAATTCCCAACGGCGGCGTTCCGGTTGCTACCGAGGTTGCCTCATATCTTGATGCTGAAATGGACATCGTTGTGTCACGCAAAATCCCCATCCCTCTTATGCCTGGTGGCGGCTTTGGTGCAGTCGCTGACGATGGCACCACTATCTTCAATGAGGAAGTGTTGCGCGCAATCGATTTAGATGAACACCAAATTAACTATCAGGTTAACCAAGTACGTAATGATATTCGCACTCGCTCGTTGTTTTATCGCAATAACCGTCCGCTGGCGGTGATAAAGAGCAAGACGGTAATTATCGTCGACGATGGTTTGGCTTCCGGCTATACCATGATAGCTGCTGTGGAATCAATTCGTCGACGCCAACCTGCTCGCATTGTGGTTGCCATTCCGGCCGCCTCCGATAAAGCTGTGGCTGAGGTTCAGAAAGTCGCCGACAAAGTAATCACTGTTGAGACAGCCAGTGTCGCCAAGTTTTATATCGCTGATTATTACCGCTATTGGTACGATGTCTCCGAAGAAGAAGGTCTGCGTTACTATAAAGACTATCAACAACGTTATCGAGAGGCACATTTTACCCCTCCGTTACGAATAACGCCCAACACCGATTCATTTTCACAATACAGGAAAAGAAACTATTGAGCGCACTGCATACTTCTCTGTACATTTCGGCTGTTTCTTGGATTACGGCACAAACGCTTAAGGCAATTGTTGGGCTGATCAGAGAAGGGCGTCTTGATATGCACTTACTTGTTCGGCCGGGCGGCATGCCCAGTTCCCACAGCGCGCTGGTTACAGGCTTAGCTACTTCTGTTGGCATTATTGAGGGCTTTAACTCAGTCGGTTTTGCCATTTCAGTTGTTTTTGCTTCAATTGTTATGTACGATGCCGCTGGGGTTAGACTTTCGGTCAGTAGACAATCAGTAATTCTTAATCGAATTCTGCAGGAACTGTGGGAGTTTCGCCCTAAGGATATCCCGCGTGACGTGCGGCAACTAATAGGGCATACACCCTTTCAGGTTTTTGCGGGAGCGATGCTAGGAATTTGTGTCGCTGTCATGTGGCTGTATTTATGCGGAGACATTAATTGGTTTCAGTCTCAAATGGATACTCCCACCCTATCATCAATATTTTTCATGAGTAATCTATAAAATCAGCATGGCGTCACCAAAAGAATAGAAACGGTATTCCAGCGACTTTGCCTCAAGATATGTCCTTTTTGTTAGTTCTGTACCGGCAAACGCGCATATCATCATGAACAATGAAGACTTTGGCAAATGAAAATTTGTTTGCATAGCGTCAACAATACGGAACTTATATCCCGGTAAGATAAAAGAATCCACCCACCCTTCGAAAGCTTCCAGCGGAGCGTTTAAACTTTTAGCAGCAACGTGTTCCAGAACGCGTACAGCGGTTGTACCGACACAAATTATACGTCGGCCTTCCATCTTGGCTCGCGAGATTTTACTGGCCACATCCTGACTTATAACTCCGTACTCACAATGAATATGGTGTTTGCGGGGATCTTCGACCATTACAGGGCGAAAGGTGTCCAAGCCAATATGCAAAGTAGTTTCCAACGTTTCAACACCTATCTGACGAATTTCATGAAGAAGTTCTTTGGTGTAATGCAAACCAGCCGTAGGTGCCGCTACCGAACCGGTGTGACAGGAATAAACAGTTTGGTAACGTTCCACGTTTCCCAAGGGGGTGTGAATATATGGAGGAAGAGGAATTATGCCAAGTTCGAACAAAACCTTTTCATCCAAAAAAGAGACCTCTCGCAGTCCATCCGGGCGCACCGCCACAATTTCAGCAATAGTATTTACGTTAGCATTGCCAAGCAAAATCTTGGCTCCCACCGGCAAGCTTTTGGCAGGTTTTACCAGAGCTTCCCATGACCTTTCATTGCTCAAGCGACGCAGCAGAAATATCTCCACCGAACCGCCGGTTGTCATTTTCTTACCTAAAAGACGAGCAGGCATGACACGAGAGTTATTCATTACCAAAACATCACCGCTTCTCAATACTTGCGTAATTTCACGAAAAGTTAAATGCTTAGTAGTACCAGTATGACGCTCAATAATCATCAAGCGTGAAGAGTCTCTTGGTTCAGCCGGTACCTGTGCAATCAACTCGGCAGGAAGCTCATAATCAAAATCAACTGTTTTCATATGTTCTTAAGTTTGTTTTTCAAACAGACCACATACTAAAATAATTAAACTGTGCTGTCAAAAAATTTAAACTGAACCAATTTAGTCACAACATATAACATCGTAAAATTTATGCACGTTCTTGCTGAAATGGTCAAAATGTAAGCTAACTCACCGGGAGCAAAAATACGAAATATTCTCCGTAAATATCTACCAGTCATCCCTCCTGACTGACATAAGATAATGGGGTTTTCATCTCTAGCCCGAGAT
>WRNG01000015.1 GCA_009776735.1 Dehalococcoidia bacterium
GCAGCATCAGCCAAAACAATGATATAATCCGGACGAACCTCAATATAGCCACCGGCAATAGCCATATCCACATCAACCCCGTCCTGTTTAATTGTTAATACCCCAGGCGCTAAAATGGACATGAGTGGAGCATGATTGGGCAAAATGCCCAATTCTCCGCCTATACCGGGTGCAATTACTCCATCAACATCCTCGGAATAAACCCTACGCTCTGCAGTGACTATTTCCAGTTTAATCTTCGCCATATGATCCGGACCCTATAACTTTTGAGCCTGTTCCGCTACCTCTTCAATTTCGCCTACCATATAGAAAGCTTGTTCTGGATATTGATCGTACTTACCTTCCAGAATCTCCTTAAAACCGCGCACGGTTTCTGAAACCTTTACGTACTTCCCAGGGCGACCGGTGAAGACCTCGGAGACAAAGAACGGTTGTGTAAGAAAACGCTGAATCTTACGTGCGCGAGCAACAAGCATTTTATCTTCTTCCGAAAGCTCTTCAATACCAAGAACGGCGATAACGTCCTGCAAATCCTTATAACGCTGAAGCACTCTCTGAACTTCACGAGCCACATTGTAATGTTCTTCCCCAACAACTTTGGGATCCAGAATACGCGAATTGGAAGCCAAAGGATCAACCGCCGGATAGAGCGCCTGATCGGCAAGTGCGCGTTCAAGTGAAATATTGGCATCAAGATGGCCAAAGGTTGCCACCACACCGGGATCAGTGTAATCATCAGCCGGAACATAAATAGCTTGGAAAGAGGTAATTGAGCCCTTTCCGGTTGAAGTAATACGCTCCTGAAGTTGTCCCATTTCAGTCGCCAACGTCGGTTGATATCCCACTGCCGAAGGCATACGACCTAGCAGGGCCGACACTTCCATCCCTGCCAGAGTATAGCGGTAGATGTTATCCAAAAATAAAAGAACATCCTGATGGTCATTATCACGAAAATACTCTGCCATGGTAAGTCCGGTAAGCGCAATACGTAAACGCACCGCAGGGAGTTCATTCATCTGGCCGAATACCAAAGCGGTTTTATTAATAACGCCGGAACTCTTCATTTCATGCCATAAGTCGTTACCCTCACGGGAGCGCTCTCCGACACCAGCAAACACCGAGTAGCCAGAGTGTTCGCTGGCGATAGCTCTAATAAGCTCCTGAATAATAACTGTCTTGCCCACTCCAGCGCCACCAAAACAACCAATTTTACCTCCACGAGCGAAAGGAGCAATTAAGTCAACAACTTTAATACCTGTTTCTAAAACCTTGGTAGTAGTTTCCTGTTCTTCCAAAGCCGGAGGGTTGCGATGAATTGACCAATAATCATTGGCCTTAACTTCTCCCTCATTATCCAACGGTTCACCAAGCACATTAAAAATCCTGCCCAGAGAAGCTGTCCCCACCGGAACCTTTATCGGTGCCCCAGTATCGAAAGCTTCCTCTCCGCGAGCCAGCCCATCGGTGGGCAAGAAAGATAGACATCTAACCCAATTCTTCCCCACGTGCGCCTGGGCCTCAAGCATAAGCTTTGTGCCATCTTCACGTTTGATTTCAATGGCATTGAAAAGAGCCGGCAGAGCGTCTGACGGGAACTCAATATCAACAACCGAACCGATTACCTGTACAACTTTCCCTTTGGCCATATAATACTCCTAAGCTAGAGCTGCGGCTCCACCTATGATATCCAGCAACTCTGTGGTAATAGATTCCTGACGAGCCTTATTATAAACAAGCGTTAAGTCACCGATAAGCTCATTGGCATTCTCGGTGGCACTACGCATAGCAATCATACGAGCCGATTGCTCACTTGCGATTGACTCCAAAACAGCATGATACACACCCATTTCCACAAAACGCGGCAGTAAAGAATTAAGTACCGTTTCGGCGTCAGGCTCAAAGATATAATCCATATTATTCAGCGCCGAGTTGTCACTGCTTTCCGGAGCAATAACCGGTAACAGTTGGTTTACAACCGCCGTTTGTACCATGGTGTTTACGAAACGGGCATAACAAATATGCACCGCATCGACTTTACCCGCTATAAAATCCTCGGTTACAATGCGAGAGATTGGCAGCGTATCAAGCATACTGGGTTTATCGCCAAGTTGTGAGAACTCAGCAACTACATCCTGAGAGGTGCGTCGCATAAACTCCGTACCCTTTCGCCCCACAGTCACAACTGAAGTAGGCAATCCGTTCTCAACCATAAAGCTAGCAGCCTTACGATTTAGATTGCCAACGAGACCTCCCGACAAGCCACGATCAGGCGTGATATGGATTAACGCTACTCTCTTAGGTTGTTCGCGAACTTCCAATAGCGGATGAGCCACATTTCCACGTGTCACAGCGGACAAATCAGCAATGACCTGCGTAATTTTCTGTGTATATGGTCTGCCCGCAAGTCCGCGTTCCTGGGTACGCCTCATTTTTGAAGCCGCTATCATCTCCATTGCTTTGGTAATCTTGGAGATACTCTGTACACCCCTGATGCGCCGTCTAATTAGACGAATATTTCCCAATGGTTTATCCCTCGGCCCTAAAACATCTTCTTATAATCAGAAATGGCATTCTTTAATTTTTCTTCGGTGTCATCATCAAGCGTCTTGGTACTCGCAATGGTCTCGCCAATCTCAGAATGCTGTGTCACCAAATACTGGTGGAGCCCCTTCTCAAAATCATCCATCTTAGCCGCCGGAATATCATCCACCAAACCGTTAATGGCAGCGTACAAAATAGTGACCTGCTGTTCCAAAGGCATTGGAGTATACTGTGATTGTTTCAACACTTCAGTAACCAACCGTCCACGATCAATTTGTGCTTTGGTTGACTTATCAAGTTCCGAGGTGCCGAACTGGGCAAAAGCCGCCAACTCACGATACTGCGCCATAGCCAGCTTCAGTTTCCCCGCCACTTTTTTCATGGCTTTGGTCTGGGCCGCAGAACCGACACGGGAAACCGAAGTCCCCGCATTAAGAGCCGGCCGAATACCAGCATTAAAAAGATCTGTTTCCAAATAGAGTTGTCCATCAGTGATTGAAATAACGTTAGTGGGAATATAGGCTGAAACATCCCCGGCCTGTGTTTCTATAATCGGTAGCGCTGTCAGAGAGCCTCCACCATGTTCCAAATCAAGTCTGGCAGCTCGTTCAAGCAAACGGCTGTGTAGATAGAAAACATCTCCCGGATACGCTTCACGGCCCGGTGGACGATGTAAAAGCAGTGACATCTGACGATAAGCCCATCCGTGTTTAGAAAGATCGTCATAAACCACCAAAGCATCCTTGCCGGCTTCCATGAATTCCTCACCAATTGCGCATCCGGCATACGGAGCCAAATACTGTAAGGCCACGGAATCAGCCGAATTAGCGACCACCACAATGGTATGTTCCATGGCGCCCATTTCTTCCAACTTACCAATAACCTGAGCAACCTTGGAAGCTTTTTGTCCGATGGCAACATATATACAAATGAGATCCCCGCCTCTTTGGTTGATAATTGTATCCAGCGCCAACGCGGTCTTTCCGGTTGAGCGGTCTCCAATAATCAGTTCTCTTTGACCGCGACCAATCGGAATCATAGCATCGACGCACTTAATGCCGGTCTGCACCGGAGTATCAACCGAACGCCGCATCACCACGTTGGGAGCCATTTTCTCCAACGGTCTAGTGCGACTTGATTTTATTGTTCCTTTACCATCAAGCGGGCGACCTAACGGATCAACTACGCGCCCAATAAGACTATCTCCCACCGGCACCTCTGCTACACGACCGGTAGCCCTTACCTCATCACCAGCTTTAATTCCCTTATCGTCACCAAGAATCACCGCAGAAACACTGTCTTCTTCTAGGTTAAGAGCAATCCCAATAACATCTCCCGGAAATTGCAGTAACTCATTATATTTTGCAGCCGAAAGCCCTTCGATTGTGGCTACGCCATCACCTACGGTGAGGACATTTCCCACATCCACAACTTTTACCGCTGAACCAAATTGCTCAACCTGAGCTTTAAGCGCCGAAATTATATCGTTTTTTATACTCGACATCAGAGTAACTCCTTACTCAGCATATCCAATTTGTGCCGCAGACTACCATCAATGAGTTTGTCACCCACGCGAATGCGAATACCGCCTACGATGGAAGGATCTACGATAGCCTTAAGAACCACAGGCTTACCTATGATATCACTCAGCTTTTTACCTAAGGACAGCTTGTATTCATCGTCCAGTGCGATTGCAGTGGTAACCTCGGTGACCTCAGCACCATGTACACCGAAATGCTCATCCAGTAGCCGTTGATATTGAACAGCTATGTTAGGAGCTTCAGACAGTTTGTTATTCTCCAGCAAATAAGCCACCACACCCAAAACCTCCTTGCTTAGCCCCCCCGCACGCTCATCAAAAAGCCTGGTTTTCTCGGCAATCGAAGCATCATTCTTCATGCTAGCCATAACGGCCTCATCCGTTGTTAAATCGGCCACAACACGCATCTCTCCCAACCAACAACTGGGTCGGTTTACGTTTACTCCGGCATCATAAAGCCCCTTGGCCAAAACATTTGCTTGCATGTCACCAGCCATAATTCTTCTCTCTACACGAATTTTAAGATTTACCGAAAGTTGTAACCTCTTTTAAGGCTTCGTCAATTATCTGTTGTTGCATCTTGGAATCCAAAGACTGTCCGAGAGTCCGTCCGGCAACGGTAACCGCTAAATCAGCCACGTCGCGACGAAGTTCGGAGAGCGCTTCTTCTTTTTCATGCTCAATTTCAACACGTGCCTTATCAATAATGGCCTCAGCCTGTTTGCGAGCATCTTGCTCGGCACGATGCCGTACTTCCTCAGCAGCTTTGACAGCCTGGTCAACAATTTTATGACCTTCAGCACTAGCTTCTTCAATTTTCTTAGTTACTTCTTTTTCAGCATTCAGCGCTTCCAGTTTGGCACGCTCTCCTGCCTCCAAGCTCTCATTGATTTTTTGAGCCCTGGTATCCATCATCCTCATGATTGGCTTGTAGGCAAACATCCTAAGCAACAACAGCAATAAGCCAAAACTGACTACTTGCGAAATGAACTGAGCTACATTTAAGCCGAGTTTATCAAAAGCATCCACTTTCCCCTCCTGGGTGCAAAGTCCGGTTTTATGTAATTATGAGGCCACGAAAATAAGCAAAATAGAAATAACCAACGCGTAAATAGCGACTGCTTCGGTAAGCCCTGCCATCAAAATCATGTTGGTGAACATTCGGCCCTGAGCTTCCGGATTGCGAGCCACGCCGTTAAGCATGGCATTCCCAATCAAACCCAGTCCAATTCCAGGTCCTAAAGAACCGACTGCGATAGCCAAACTTGCACCTATTAATCTCGCTGCATCAGCATCCATTTGTAACTAATCCTCCTTAAATTATTCCTAATTAATTCCTAATTCGCAATTACGTTATTAAGCCGCTTTATGGTGTTCTCCAGCATCATGACTGGTAACTGCCAACGAAATATAGACAATAGTCAAAACACCGAACACCAAAGCCTGAATCACGGCGAAGAAAGCCTCCAAGCCGTAGAATACCGTGGGGATACAGTATGGGACAACATAAGCGATTACCAAAAGGATAATTTCCCCGGCCAACATGTTGCCAAAAAGACGGAAAGTCAAAGAAACAATACGAATGAATTCGCCAATCAGTTCTAAAAGACCAACCACCCCCATAATGGCACCGGATAAAAGCCCCATTATGTCAAACTTTCCTTTGAAAATCTTACCAAAGGCACGGAAGAAGTCTCCCCAAGTAATGAATTTCTTCAGATATCCCAGCCCCAAGCGTTTGAAGCCCATGAACTCCACAGTACAGAATGTAATCAGAGCCAAAGCCAACGGGGTATTCAAGTCTGTGTTGGCAGCACGAAGCAATTCTCCCTCATGTTCACCGACAGTATGAAAAATAATCGAGCCGTACCCGGGAACTAAGGCCAAGAATGCATTGAATAAAATGAAAAGGAATATGGTTGCGACCAAGGGGAAGAATTTACGCCCATCCTTCTCGCCTGCGGTATTTACACACAAATTATAAATATAGCCCAAAATACTCTCAGCAACAGATTGAGCACGTGACGGAACAAGTTTCGGTTTGCGGGTTATAAAGAACGCCAGTAAAACCAGCACGATAACCGTTACCCATGTGGCAAGAATACTATTTGTAACCGCAAAACCAAAGATGTGGAAAACCGCTTCAGAAGGGAGCTTGGGTTCCGGAAGATGCAAACTCATCCAACCGGGCAAACCGGTAACACCGAATTTCTCTCCCAGCGGCCCAGCCAAGATACCAAAGACCACAGAGGCCAAAGCAACCACTGCGATAACGATAACAACCGGTAGCGAACAACCAAGACAGCCTTTTTTCCTAGCCACTAGCTATCCCCTTTCTCCCGAAACATTTTTAAGATAATGGGAGAAAAATCCATTACTTATCAACAGCACCGACAACACACCTTTTAACAACTTCGTATCCTGCCAGCGCAATCAATTGCTACAAATTGGCAAGCAGGATAGCAGAATTGATACGGTTAAGTCAAGACCCATCTAAACCTAAAACAATCGAGTCTGCAAATAAAAATTTGAGACTCGATTGTAGTTGAGACTGTGATATCATAGGAACTTTACGATTTGTGCTTACCAAAATCTTCTAAATCCAAGCTATTGAGGAAATCACTAAAAGCTGATAATTTTCCAATCTCTTCTTCGCTAACCTTTCCTGTCTTCATTTCTGAAGTATTAGGTTGTTGCCCGTCAACAATGAAATCTTCTCCCTCGTTATGTGTTAAACAAATACCAGCTTTTTCCATTACCTCTTTGTCCGCAAAAATGGGGACACCACTCGAAGTCAACGCCAAAGCGAAAGCATCCGAGGGACGGGAATCCACTACCATCTGTCCGCCGTTTACGTTGAGAACCACCTTGGCATAAAAAGTATCGTTTCTGAGATCGCTGACAATCACTGAGTCAAGGGAGGCGCCTACACCATCAATGATGGAGCGGACTAGATCATGAGTAAGAGGACGGGGCACTTGCTCTCCTCTAAGCTTAATGGCAATTGCGTTGGCTTCTGCCGGACCGATAAAAATCGGCAGGTAACGCTCGGCTGCTTTTTCTTTCAGCAACACAACATATGGTGTACCGTGTTGAGCCGCTTTGGGGTTCATCATGCCAACTCGTAGGCTGTCGATAGTCATTTCAATCATAGTTATTACCTCGCTGTAATCGTAGCGTCAATTGTACCCCCCGGTCCTAAAGGTGTCAATCGGATTCTTAACCATACGGAATAACCATTTTAGTTTTATGGCACCTTATTTCAGTATATAGAATACTCACTGGTTTTTTTTTCAATTGTTCGCTATAATAGTCCGACTTCTAACAACCTCAAGAGGAGAGACTCATGCAAAAAAGCCTAAAGGCTATCGTTTGGTTTGAAGAGGTAGGACGCCAAGATATTGCGCTTGTTGGAGGTAAGGGCGCGAACCTCGGCGAAATGACCCAAGCCAAAATTCCTGTACCACCAGGTTTTATCGTCACTGCAGATGCTTACTATGACTTTATCCAAACCAACAATTTAGCATCCAAAATAACCTCCGCCTTGCTTGATCTTGATACTAACGACTCAAAGAAGCTACAAATGGCTTCTGCACAGATCAAACAAGATATCCTTGATGCTCCCATGCCGCAGGAAACCGCCAAAGCTATTGAGGAAGCCTATTTTAAAATGGGTTCCGGGTTGGTTGCGGTTCGCTCATCAGCCACTGCAGAAGACCTGCCTGAAGCTTCTTTCGCGGGACAGCAAAGCACTTTCCTGAATATTGAGAACTCGCAAAATGTCATTCAGTCGGTGCAAAAATGCTGGGCTTCGCTGTTTGAGTCACGTGCCATATACTATCGTGACCAACAGAAATACGACCACTTAAAAGTCGGGATTGCCGTTCCCGTTCAACGCATGGTCGCCTCAGAAGCTTCCGGGGTTATGTTCACGGTTGAGCCTCTTACCAGTGACACCAATAAGATTGTCATTGAAGCCATCTATGGGTTGGGAGAAGGTATAGTCTCAGGAGAAGTTACTCCGGACCTTTTTATCATTGACAAACAAAACACAACTATTTTATCACGTAAAATCAGCTTGCAAGACAAAAAACTGATACGCAATACATCCGCTGACAGCGATAACCCCAATATTTGGGTTGCCGTCTCCGGAGCCCGTGAAAAACAAAAAATCGCTGATTCCGAAGTTATAAAGCTGGCTGAAATTGCCAAACTGCTGGAAAACCATTACGGCAGCCCGCAAGACATTGAATGGGCCGCGGAGGGTGGAAAAATCTACATCGTCCAAACTCGTCCGGTAACCACCATTAATAATGCATTCGAGGTCGAACCGGAGATTGATGCGCCCTTTTTACTGGCCGGAGATGCCGCTTCCCCTGGTTTTGCCTCAGGGCCGGTTAAGATCCTCCTTGACCCAGCCAATATTGACCAAGTTGTAGACGGCGATATTTTGGTCGCTGAAATGACTACCCCTGATTTCGTCCCGGCTATGAAACGTGCCGTAGCTATCGTAACCGATCGTGGAGGAAGAACTTCACACGCTGCCATTGTCAGCCGAGAGCTTGGTACTCCCTGCGTAGTGGGGACCGGTGAAGCTACCAAGGTTCTTACTGACGGGCAAATTGTGACAGTTGACGGCTCTCATGGTAAGGTCTATTCCGGTAAGGTCTCTCGTAACGTACAAGGGCCCAGCGTCACTTCAATGGTGCAAGATATCATAAAGACCCGCACTCGCGTTTATGTCAACTTGGCTCAACCGGAACTGGCTGACAAAATAGCCGCTCGCAATGTGGACGGAGTTGGTCTGTTACGGGCTGAATTTATCGTTAGCCAGATTGGCATGCATCCGCTCTACATGATTAAGAACAATCTACAGGAAAATTATATTCAGAAACTTTATGACGGCATCTTGCCCTTCGCTAAAGCTTTTTATCCCCGACCAGTGGTTTATCGCACCACTGACTTTAAAACCAACGAGTATCGGGAACTTACTGGGGGAACCGAATTTGAGCATCTGGAAGAAAACCCGATGATTGGTTATCGTGGAGCCTCTCGCTACATCACAGATACCGAGAGTTTCCGTTTGGAAATTGAAGCCATTAAGCGAGTCCGTCAACAATATAATAACCTATGCGTTATGATTCCTTTTGTACGCACGGTTGAAGAGCTGAGAAAAACCAAAGAATTAATGGAAGAATTTGGGCTTAAACGTTCTGATGACTTCAAATTGTGGATGATGACCGAAATCCCGGCCAACATTTTCATAATGGAAAAATTCTTGGAAGTTGGCATTGACGGTATTTCGATCGGCTCAAATGATCTTACTCAACTCACCTTGGGAATTGATCGCGACAGCTCAAAATTGGCTGATACATTTGATGAGCGCAACGAAGCTGTTTTGGTCGCGCTTGAACGTGCGATTACTACCGCTAAGAAGATGGGTGTTACCTCCTCAATTTGTGGACAGGCGCCCTCAGTATATCCCGAACTGACCGAGAAACTCGTTTCTTGGGGTATCACTTCCGTCTCTGTAAGTCCTGACATGATTGGCGCCACCCGCGCTATTATTGCCCGCGCCGAAACCAAGTTGAAAATATCCTAATTTGTATTAACCCCCTTTGTAAGGAACGCAAAGGGGGTTAGTTTATCTTTGTTTGTTTTTACCGAAAAATATATCTTTCTATGCTACAATTGTGAGCGGTGATTTTCGTGCGCAGTGAGTTCAAGAATGACAGAGAATTTATGCACTAGGCATCGCAGTGAAGCGAGGGAACAAACCTTTTCCCCTTATGCCGCAAGAAGTGTTGCCTCCCTTGGCAGGAAGAAAAAGGAGCGTTTGGACCCAATACGTACCGCCTTCCAGCGTGACCGCGACCGCATAATACATTCAAACGCTTTTCGACGATTAAAGCATAAGACCCAAGTATTTATCGCCCCACCGGGTGACCATTACGCCACAAGGCTAACACATACTTTGGAAGTAGCGCAGATTGCTCGTACAATTGCGCGAGCCCTTAATCTAAACGAAGATTTATGCGAGGCCATCAGTCTAGGGCACGATCTTGGACATACACCATTCGGGCATATTGGCGAAGAAGTGTTAAATACTCTTTATCCAGACGGGTTTCGCCATAACGAACAAAGTTTGCGTGTAGTTGATAAATTGGAAAAAAACGGGCATGGGCTGAATCTAAGTTGGGAAGTTCGCGACGGTATTTTGCATCACTCAAAAAGTGCAAAAAATATGTTCGGAACCAAGCGTGGACATAGCAGTACATTCGAAGCTGAAATCGTTAAAATATCAGACGCAGTAGCATATATCAACCATGACATTAACGATGCTATTCGAGCGGGAGTGCTTGCCGAAATCGACATACCCGGTGAACTGTCGCTTATTTTAGGGCACTCGCACTCCCAAAGAATCAATACCATGGTCAGTGATATTATCCAAAACTCCTGGGATACAAGCGGAGAGTCTAAAGAAACAAGCTCGCCGGTGATTCGCATGAGCCAAAGCATCGGAGAAGCTACCGAGTTACTGCGCCAATTCATGTTCCAGAATGTTTATTGCGTACAATCAAAAAACGCTGACGCGACTCGCGCCAGAACAGTTGTTCAAGGGCTGTATGAATACTTTGAACGGTTCCCGGTCGCATTGCCAACAGAATACCAAACCAACGAAGAATCCCTAAATCGTGGTATCGTGGATTACATTGCTGGGATGACAGATCAATACGCTTTAAATCTAGCCAATAAACTCCAAATATAATTCTCGTCGTATTCACACCGGACTCAAAGCAAAAGATACCAACATGGATGCCATTGAAGAGATTAAACAAAAAACCGATATCGGCATATTAATTGGTCAGTACACGCAACTAACCAAATCCGGCAAAACTATGCGTGGACTTTGTCCTTTCCATGCCGAAAAACATGGGTCTTTCTTCGTTTACCCCGACCAGCAACGCTGGCATTGTTTTGGGGCTTGCGCTGGCGGAGGAGATATTTTTTCTTTCATGATGAAGAAAGAAGGTCTCTCTTTTGGAGAAGCGGTAAAACTGCTGGCTGAAAAAAGTGGTGTCACTCTTCCTGAGCATACCTCGAATAAGATAAAGCAAGAGAAGAACTCCAGACTACACCAAGCAAATCAAATGGCTGCTGAATACTATCACCAACTATTGCTTACCTCAACAGAAGCCTCGTATGCACGCACATATTTGGAAAAGCGCGGGCTTACCGCCTCATCATTGGAAAGTTTTAATTTAGGATATAGTCCCAATTCATGGGACAGCTTAACACAGTACTTACTGGAAAGAGGCTTTACGGAAGATGAATTATTGTCAGCTGGACTAATCATTGAAAGCGATGGTAAAACCATGCATGACCGTTTCCGCAATCGTCTCATGTTCCCCATCGCCGATACTCGTGGTCATATCGTTGGCTTTGGCGGGCGCACATTGGATAACGGAGCTCAACCAAAATATCTTAACTCCCCGCAAACCGTTTTATTTGATAAAAGCTCCACCCTTTACGGCCTTTACCAAGCCAAAGACGCCATTCGCAAGGAAGACTGCGCCATCATTGTCGAAGGATATATGGACGTAATTGTACCTCATCAATACAACTTCAAAAACGTCGTCGCCTCCATGGGAACCGCCATCGGAGAAAACCATATCGCTTTGCTCAAAAAAACCACTACCAATTTAATTTTAGCCCTTGATCCTGATAGCGCAGGTGAAAACGCCACATTGCGTTCGGTTTGGCTGGAAAATTCACTGGGCGCCGAAATACGTGTGGCTCTTCTGCCACAAGGGCAAGACCCTGATGAGATTGTCCGCGCCAAACCGGATTATTGGAAGCAGCTAATTGAAGAAGCCATACCTGCCATCGATTTCACTTTTGAAAAAAGTCTGGTGGGAATTGATTTGTCATCCGCCAGCGGCAAAAGCCAAGCGGTTGACAAGCTGATGCCACTGATCAGTCAAATCAAGGATCGTGTACGGCAAACTTTTTATTTGGATAAACTAGCCGCCATGGTAGAACAAAGTCCCAAAAAACTGGAGCTTCTGCTAATCAAAGAGGCTCGTCCGCAAATTGCCATTCCTGCTTTATCAAAAGCGCTTCGTCCAGCTATGGCAAGCCCCCTAGAGGAATACTTTCTCTCAATTATGCTGCAATATCCAGAACTGTCTACCCAAAAGATGGAAATATTGCCAGAATATTTTACTCACTCCGAAAACCGCGAACTATATAATGCTATAATTAGTAGCAATGACCATTCGCAAATAAAACCTTCTCTTGACAGCGCACTGTGGGATTACTATGAGCGTCTGATGGGACAAAGCATACTTCCCGACAGACTCAGTGATAAATTGGCAGAGACGGTATTGCGGATAAGGGAAGAATATCTTAAGCGACTGGCCCAAAATCGCTCCGATGAACTGGCTGTGACTGAGGGAAATCAACTGCGAGAGGTTTTTGCCCAAAAAGGACATCTTAACGAACAAAAGAGGAGACAAAAGTGAGCCTTCCTAAAAAAGATGATGAATTAATTGACGAAGAAGTAACAGAAGAAAAGGTCGAGGCAGAAGAAGAACTTGAGGAAGAATCGTTAAAAGAAGAAATTGACGAGGAACTGCCTACTAAAGAGGCTCTGGAGGAAGTTGAGGTTCCCTCAACAGACCTCAATGTGACCTTTGAGCAATTTGAAGAGTCTGGTGTCGTAGACGATCCCGTGCGTATGTACCTTCATGAAATCGGAAGGGTACCGCTACTTACCGCTGATGATGAAAAATCTTTGGCGCAAAAGATGGAAAAGGGACAACGGATTACCGATATCAGCCGTGCGCTACGGAAAAAACTCGGACACGAACCAACCACTACCGAGATTTTACTAACCATGCTCAAAGAAATCGGTCATGCGGCACCATTGGTACACGCATTACAAAAAGAACTCGGGTTGGAGCATGAAATCGGTTTCAAGAACGCTGTTTTTGAGCCAAAGATCCGTCAGGCTATTGACAATGAAATCAATCAAGCCTTAACTATGGCACTCGCAATAGTCTTGGATTGTCCGGTTTCCGAGATTGAACAAACCCTGATTACTCTCTCGCTTAATTCCAGTATGCTGCCACAGGAGGTTATCAATCAAATTGATGCTGAGGAAGTATTAGACGGAGTAGAAAAACTGACTGCCGACGAGGACTTCATCAACATCATAAATTCCTATGACAAGAAGTTTACTCCATATCTTGAAGGTATTCTCACTGAAGCGGAAAAAGCCCAAAAACACCTTATTGAGGCCAACTTAAGGCTGGTTGTCAGCGTTGCCAAAAAGCATATCGGACGCGGAATGCCGCTCCTGGATTTGTTGCAGGAAGGGAATATCGGACTAATCCGTGCCGTGGAGAAGTTTGACTACCATCGCGGCTTCAAATTCTCCACCTACGCTACATGGTGGATACGCCAAGCAATCACGCGTGCCATTGCCGATCAAGCACGCACTATTCGCATCCCCGTTCATATGGTGGAGACCATTAATAAACTGTTGTCAATCAGCCGTCAATTATCTCAAGAGCACGGACGTGAACCGACACCAAAAGAAATCGGGGATTTGATGGATATGACTCCCGACCGCGTACGCGAAATAATTAAGATATCGCAACTCCCTATCTCTTTGGAATCCCCTATCGGAGAAGAAGAAGACAGCCACCTTGGCGACTTTATTGAAGACCAGAACGCTTTAGCTCCTCCGGATGCGGCCTCAAGACAACTTCTCAAGGAACAAATTGATAGTGTACTATCCAGCCTTTCCATGCGTGAACGCCGGGTATTGCAACTTCGTTTTGGGTTGGAAGACGGACGTAGCCGCACGCTTGAAGAAGTGGGAAAAGAATTCAATGTCACCCGCGAGCGTATCCGCCAAATTGAAGCCAAAGCATTGCGAAAGCTACGCCATCCGACACGAAGCAGGAAACTGAAAGACTACTTGGAGTAAACTGTAATTCAGTATAAACCTATTACGAACTAACCTGGGGAAAAGAAATGATTCCAGTCAGTCTGCGAATGCGCAATTTTATGCCGTATCGGGGAGAGGCCTGTTTTCTTAGCTTTGCTCAGGTCCATATTGCCTGTATTACCGGGGATAATGGTGCAGGAAAATCGTCTATTATCGATGCTATCACTTGGGCTTTATGGGGCAAGTCACGCGCAAAAAGCGAGGATGACCTGATACACCAAAGTGAAACTTCAACCGAAGTTGAATTTCAGTTCCGCGCCTGTGAACATCTTTATCGGGTGGTAAGACGCCACAGCCGCCCCAAAAATAGCCGTCTTTCTGGCGCCAGCAGCCTAGATCTATACCTTGACAGCGAAATTGGCCCCGTCACCCTAAGCGCCGAACGAATTTCTCAGACTGAAGATAAAATTAAGTCCATTCTCAAGATGGATTATGAAACCTTTATCAACAGCGCTTTTGTACGACAGGGGCACGCCGATGAATTTACCCAACAGAGCCCCGCCAAACGCAAAGAGGTACTAGCCAATATTTTGGGGCTGGATATTTATGACAAATATGAGGCCATAGCTAAGGATAAATCCAAAAGGGAACAAGACCAGAAACTTACACTTAGCTCCATTATTGGAGAGATGGAGAAGGAAACCAGCCGAAAAGCAACACTGGTTGAAAATTTAAAAACAACCGAGGATGACTTAAACAGTCTGATAACGGCCACACAAATAGCCGAAGACGTAGTGAAAAATAAACGACAAGATGTTCAAATACTGAACGAAAAACAAACAGGTTTAGCAAAAACTAAAACCACCATCGCACGCCACCAAGAAGACCTGCGGCGTGAAAAGATACGACTGCAAACAGTTACGCAACGTATTGCCGATTACCACACACTTCTAAAGCAAAAAAAAGAGATTGACTCCTCATATGAACTCTTGCAAAAATCGCGACAGCAATATGAAGAAATGAGCCAAAAGGCACGCAAGTATACCGAGATAGTTAAAAAGCGTCTCCCCCTTGAGTCTGCCATCAATGTGGCCAAAGATAGACTAGAGACCAATATCGCCGCTCAGGAAAAAGAGTTGGAGAATATTAAAACTAAAGTTGACGGTATTCCTGCGCTTCTCCAAGAACAACAGACCTTAACGGAAGCAAGGAAAAAGAGAAACTACGCCGAACAGGAACTGGATGCCAAGCGAAGAGTACTTTCCTCTGCACGTGAAAAACTGTCTTCCTTATCGACTGAAAACAAGCAAGCTGATCTGGTTGTCCAGCAAATTGAGGAAAAAGAACGAATGCTTGAAGGGGATAAAAGCACTGCCCATTGTCCTCTCTGCCTGCAAAGTCTCCAAGGCAGACAACTGGAAAACATCAGGAATCAATATACCCTTGAAAAACAGCAGAAACACGATTTACTGCACTTGAACGAATCAGCCATTAAAATCCTGTTGCCAGCGATTGAAGAAAACGAAACATCCATTAAGCAGATGGAAAAACAGATTGGTCAAGAAGGCACAAGCCTCGATAGACAAGAGGAACGCTTGGAAATTGCTCTCCAAGAAGCCAACGATGCCAGATCAATCATCGCCGAAACTCAAACCCAAATTGACAAGCAAAAAGGAGATCTAAAAAATAACCTTTACGCCATTTCCGAGCGGGAAACGTTACTAAGCCTTGAAACAGAAGCTGTTTCTCTTGCCTACGATGAGAATCGCCATCAGGTACTTGAGCAAGAAATAAGGAAACTTAAAGGAATTGAAGGGCAGAAAGCCAAACTGGAAGAGGCTGAAAAAGGTCTGCCGCAGGAGAAAGAGAGTAAGGCAAACTGCCTGGAAACCATTTCCAACATTGAAGAAAGGTTCGCCGAGGACACTAAAAATGAGAAGGATCTGGAACGACAGCTGGAACAGCTTCCACAATTAAAAAATGAGCTTCAGCAATGCGAAGAATCAATGAGGCAGCAAGAGAAAAAACGCGATGATTCTCGTGAAAAAGTAGCTGGGCTTAGAAGGGATTATGAACGGCTGAGAGAAATGGATTCATCCCTTGCTGAAAAACGCCGCGAATTAGAACAGGTTGCAGAAAATGAATCGATTTTTAAGCTTCTCACTCAGCTTTTCGGTAAGAAAGGGTTGCAAGCGATGTTAATTGAGACTGCAATCCCCGAAATCGAAGCCGAAGCCAATCGCTTACTTGGACGCATGACTGACGGGCGAATGACCCTTGCATTTGAAACTCAACAAGCGACTAAAAAGGGAACTGTTAGTGAAACACTAGAAATCAAGATTGCCGATGAGTTAGGAACCCGTAGCTATGAAATGTTCAGCGGAGGCGAGAGATTTCGAATTGATTTCGCCGTCCGTATCGCTCTATCTCGTATGCTTGCACGACGAGCCGGCGCTCCTTTGCCTACAATCATCATTGACGAAGGATTTGGCACGCAAGATAACGACGGCATTGAAAAACTGAAAGAGGCCATAAACTCCATCCAAGACGATTTTCAAATGATATTGGTAGTAACCCATATTGAAGAACTGAAAGAGGCCTTCCCTATTCGTATAAACGTCAGTAAAAGTACAGAGAGTTCAAAGATAGATGTATCTCTCGCCTGACTTCTTCCTCAAAGCCGCTATACCTCTGCAGGCATAATCGTTTTTGCAGCTCTTTAAGGATATGGTCAAGCACCGGGCCTTGTTTTACGGTGGTTTTTGGGCAACACTTTTCGCAAGTAAAAGCCTGTTGAAGACTGCTTCTGGTTAGCTACTTCTTCTGGAGTACCACAAGCCACCACCTGTCCTCCATCATCACCGGCACCAGGTCCTAAATCAATAATCCAATCCGCATTCTTAACCACGTCCATATGGTGTTCAATAATAACAAGCGTGTTACCGCCATCCGCCAGCCGATGAAGAACTCGTAACAAACATGCTACGTCCTCAAAAGCCAAACCGGTGGTCGGTTCATCCAAGATATACAGCGTGCGTCCGGTAGCTCGTTTCGACAACTCAGTAGCCAATTTGATGCGCTGCGCCTCTCCTCCGGAAAGATATGGGGCGGGCTGGCCCAAACAAATATAATTCAGCCCCACCGCGTGTAGTGTTTCTAGCTTATTACGAATTTTAGGAAAGTGCTCAAAAAAAGATAGTGCCTCTTCTACTGTCATATCCAACACAGCGGAGATACTTTTTCCTTTAAATTTGATTTCGCTTACCTCGCGATTATAGCGCGCCCCGTGACAAACATCACATGGTACCGTGACGTTTGGCAAAAACTGCATCTCTATCTGGATAAAACCCTCACCACGACAGGCTTCACAACGACCGCCTTTTACGTTAAAAGAAAAGCGCCCGGCGTCATAACCGCGGCTACGTGACTCTGGCGTAGAAGCAAACAGCTCACGAATAAAAGTAAATACTCCGGTGTAAGTCGCCGGATTGGAACGTGGCGTCCGCCCGATTGGCGACTGGTCGATATTGATTACTTTATCAATATTTTCAATCCCCTGTACATCATCAACCTCACTGCAAACCTCACGCGTTCGATAGAGCACCTGTGCCAATTTTCGGTAAAGCACCTCGTTAACCAATGTGCTTTTTCCTGAGCCGGAAACACCCGTTACCACTACCAGTTTGCCAAGCGGGATACATACGTCAACACTCTTCAGATTGTTTTGGCGAGCACCCCTGATAGTTATCTCGGCGCCATTACCAGAGCGCCGCACAGCGGGAATCGGTATTTGCTTGCGACCGGAAAGATACTGCCCCGTGAGCGACTTTTCTGAATGCAAAATGTCTTCTAAAACGCCTATAGCCACCACTTCTCCACCGTGTTCCCCCGCTCCTGGCCCCATATCAACAATATAGTCAGCCTCCCGCATAACGGCTTCATCATGCTCCACCACAATTAGACTGTTTCCTAAATCACGCAAATTTTTAAATGTCTTAAGTAGTCGATGATTATCAGCCGGATGCAAACCAATTGTTGGCTCATCACAAACGTACATTACTCCCATGAGCCCACTGCCAATCTGAGTCGCCAGTCTGATTCGCTGTCCTTCACCACCAGAAAGAGTCCCCGCTGAGCGCTCAAGTGTCAAATAGTCTAACCCTACATTAACCAGAAATAATAACCTTGCCATAATTTCTTTTATGATTTCGCGTGCAATCACCCGCTCTTTAGCGCTGAGGACGGATTTTTCACTGCCTAGCGCCTTAATCCACTTTAATGCCTGACTTACCGGCATTTTTACCACCTGAACGATATTGAAATTGTTAATATAAACGGCTAAAGCTTCCGCCTTTAACCGTCTTCCATCACATTCTAGGCAGGGAACAGTCACCATATATTGTTCCAAAGCTGCTCGCGAAAAATCAGATTCGGTATCATGGTGTAAACGTACTAAACGCGGAATTACACCTTCAAAGCCCTCTTGATATGTACGCTGTCTACCAAATAGATTGCGAAGCTCCTTCTCTGTCCCATCTTCGCCATAAAGCACCAGTTTCCGCACTTCCTGCGAAAGTTGGTTGAAAGGGGTATTAATGGAAAAAGAGTGTCTTAGCGCCAAATCCTCCAACTGAGGAAAGTACAAAGTCTGCCACTGATAAGGGTGAATCGCCCCATCCGCTAGAGAGAGTTCCTGATTGGGAACCACTAAATCTATATCAAATTCCATTTTTACGCCCAATCCCGTGCAAGCAGGACAAGCTCCATGCGGGCTATTGAAACTAAAAGTACGCGGTTCGATTTCACCAATACTGATACTACAATCAGGACAAGCAAACTGCTCGGAGAATAGCAGTTCGTTTCCATCAACAATTGAGATTAGGACCAATCCATCACTCTGTTTCAAAGCTGTTTCCACAGAATCAGCAATTCTGCGTTGGTTATCATCTTGTCCGATAACCAGACGATCAACCACTACTTCAATGGTATGTTTCTTGTTTTTATCCAATTCAAAACTGCTGTCTAATTCCCGTATTACTCCGTCAACACGAACCCGCGCATAGCCACTCTTGCGCAGGTCAGTAAACAGGTCTTTGTATTCTCCCTTGCGACTTTTAACCAAAGGAGCCAAAATCAAGAGACGTTCACCCAAAGGTAAAGCCAACACGGAATCCACAATTTGTTGTACCGTTTGTGCCGAGATTTCCCGTCCACACCTTGGACAATGCGGATGCCCAACACGGGCAAAAAGGAGACGTAAATAATCGTATATTTCAGTTATCGTACCTACCGTTGAACGAGGATTATGGCTCACCCCTTTCTGATCGATCGAAATTGCAGGGCTTAGCCCCTCAATATAATCCACATCTGGTTTTTCCATGCGCCCGAGAAACTGGCGCGCATAAGCCGAGAGCGATTCCATATAGCGGCGTTGCCCTTCAGCATAAATTGTGTCAAAAGCCAGCGAAGACTTTCCCGAACCAGAAACACCAGTAATTACAACAAACTTGTCACGCGGAATAGCTACTTCAATGTTTTTAAGATTATGCTCACGCGCACCCTTAATAAAAATTGTGTTCTGAGACATGGCGAGAGGTATTCTAGCATTGACTTGAATTCGAGGCAAACAAAACGTCTCCTTTGATAGACATCATCTGCCTTGGTAATGTTAGTATCCACTTTCTTGTCGCAAGTGTTTACTGTTTGATTTTGCTACACTACACTAGTAGCAACGCTTCCCTGGTACAATGGCACACTAATTCTGCCAACATGGTTAAAGAATACCTCATATCTGCCCCTTTAAATTATCCGCATTGCAGGACAAGCCAGCAATCTTCAAAATTCAAATTCCGTAAATCCTCTTCTTTGATATAGAAATAAATTCGCCCCATATCGCCCCACAGCATTTCATAATCATCCGTGCAGATTGATTCCAACTGAAAAAGCAACCGCCAGTTTTTTGCGTTTTCTTTTTGCTCTGCGGAAATATTAGCATATCCATCAGGGGAACCTGTATCAATGCCGTTAGTAGTCAGTTCACATTGCATTAACATTCCACCTTGAACGAGGTTCGCGTAACCGAGCAGTTTATTGATGCTCACATCGACATCACGCGGGGCGCCTTTTGCCGCATGATATTTATCCGAAAGTTTTATATATTCTTTATGTTTTAATTTATCCAACTCGCTTTGCAGCTCGATAAATTCTTCAAAATCAGGCGTTTCATTTTCCGATGAAAATGATATTGCCATTTCGGGCAGATGATATTTTTTCGGATATTCGTTTGGCAAATCCGAGGGGAAATCCTTCCTTTGGAGTTCGGACGTTTTTCCCGGATAATAAAAAACCCGCGCGCCGCCTTTATCTCCCGGATAAAATCCCCATGTCATAGCTTCAAGCTCATAAAAAAAGTAAAGCATACCTTTTGAAGGTAAAACTTTTTCTTCATCAAATTTACTTGCTTCTTCGCAGTTGATTTGCGCCAAAAAGCTCAATGGACGATTTTTCACAACACCATTTTCATCGTAAACACCCTCATTGTCGGCATATGATTTACCCTCAAAATAAAACCACTTAAAATCGACAGGTAAATCAGGTCTTCCGCCGATTTTGGAACAACCGACAGGGCATTCTTGATTGGCTATTGTATTATAAGTAATTCTTATGCTGTTTTTTTGCAAAGACTGGATTGCTTCTGTAAGGTCTATAGCTTCCGTCTTGTCACACCCTATCATTTGGCGTATATTATTAAACAGTGGCATAAACGCACCTTCCATCACATCAACAAATTTTATTTAACATTTCTCGTGCCTGTGTAACATCATACAATTTATTTCCGTAATCAATTACAAACTGCAAAAATGGCTTTGCTTCATCTGGCTTATTTTGCTTTACATATAATTTTGCGTACAGCATACATTTTGAAATCCGATGCCTGTTTTGTATTTTCTCCGATAAGCCTTTCATCAGATTTTCGACTTCTTCAAATTTATTATCAGCAAGAAGCAGCTCTGCCTGATTTAAAATAGAAAACTCTAATAATTGAAGTTTTTGCTTTCCTTTTATTGTCATATCGTTAATCATTTGCATCATCTTTGAATGCCAAATATTTGCTTGAAAAAAATCGCCCTTAATAATAAGAATATCAACTAAGTTATTGTAATACACGATTTTGGTAAGCGGCAGAGTGGTGTTGTATTGGTCAATATGAATATCCGTCAGTATGGTAAGCACCTCATCAAACCGCCCAAGGTCACGCAACGCCACCGCTTTATTTATCAGCAATAATTGTCTGTATGATTTGAAATTTACTCTTTGCAACTGCTGTTCAATGGTTTCTAAAAACTTGTTGGGGTCGCATTGTTCATTGTTTTGCTTTACGGCTTTATTCATAACATATCTATCCGTAGAAAAAATGAAAAGAAGGGAAATGGATAATATCACTACCCCAAAAGCAATCCAAGTAATCAGACGCAATTCTATTGTTAGGGATAACAACAGGAACGGTGTCCAACAAAACAAATTGTAAAAAATAAACGTGATTATTTTATGTTCGGATATCCACTTGTTCATTATATTGGCAATCCCCCTTATGATAAATCAAATGTAGTAAATCCTGCGGCAATAATCTGATTTTGAAGATTGTGAAACCTTTGCTGAAAATGTCTTTTTGACGTTTTTGCCTTACCCTCGCCTAAAAAGAAAACATGCGTGGTAATCGGTGCTGTGAAAAAAGCAAACGAAGGATTTGAGCCGGTAATATCCCTTTCACCCACACATTTCCCGGAGCCGCCGTTTATACGCTCGTAATTGCAAGCGCATTCCGCGAAACTTATAAAAAAACTTCCCTTTATGTTTTTATATGTGATTCCTTGATTATCAACGGAAACAATATCACTATCTGTAATTGAAATATAATCTGAAAAATCAATTTTTGAAAGGTTATTGTCAAAACCCATTTGCATTTTAGCTTCTTCAATCGCCTTTCTGATTACCATATGAAACTTTTTTAACGCCGGAAGGCATTTAAATTGTCCCGTCCTGCGGGTCCTCGACAACACCCTTTATTTTTGTTGCCAATGCTTTGAACAACCGCAGCGTTTCATTTCTAACCTTATCAGGAGCGGAAATCGGTTCAATGTTAATTTCCGTCATATAAGAAATACCCGGCAATGCCTGCATAATCGTATCGGGTATATCCTCCGGCTCTACGGTAACAAAACTGGAAATAACTACTTGCCAACCGTTTCCCTCGCGCACAAAATAGTCGTTGCCAAGTTTATATCCGGCATCTGCCAACAATGAATTGTTTGCCGGCATTTGTCTCGATGACCATATTTTCAAATCATAGCTCATATGTAATTACCTTTCATTGCTGCCGAAATTCAATAATTTCAGTTTTTACAACTTTTTTTGGAAAACGGAATAGCGGTCTGAACAATGCCGTTCCAAAATTCTGCTGTAAAATCCATTCATCCGTGCCATCGGCTTTTGTGTAATAGGCTACCCGAATCAGCTTTTTCCCGCGGTAAGAGCGTTCAAACCGCGTTTGCCCGGCGAGTAAATCTTTTATAAAAGAAACCGTTTCTACAACAAAATCATAATCATCGTTATTATGCTCCCAAAAGTGTTGATGCTCATCTGAAAAATATACGATTGAGCCGCTGTCCAAAATCTCAACGCCCATATGATTTATTTTATCAATATCCCAACAATCAGCATCGGTATCAATCTTTGAAATATCAATGATTTCTTTGAGTTTTTCAATGAATTGTTGTTTGTAGGCTTTTTTGTTGATTTCACGGAGTTCTTTTTTTGTCGGCTGTTTATCATTATACGATTCATCAAGCACCCACGGTAAGGTAAAGCTGACTTCCATTTGTAAAACAGGCTGTGGAAATCCCTCTGGCACAACAGCTACAATATGCGTGAATCCAATATCAAAATCGTTAGCGACATGGAACATTTCAGTTGCTTTTTGGTGTGATAGGTCTTTTGTGACAGGCTGCCAAACATCATCGCCGGACAAATAGTTACCTACAATGTGATAAAACCCGCCGTAAAAGACTTTCTCATTTTTAAAATAATTTTCATATACCTCAGATGGTTTCAAAAGGTCGATTC
>WRNG01000016.1 GCA_009776735.1 Dehalococcoidia bacterium
AGTCACAGGAATTGGATTTTGGTGATGCCGATAATAATAAACGGGCTGCCATTATTGAAGAAGCGCTGGCCAGTTATGGGGTGGCTGGAAAGGTTACCGAAATCAATGTTGGCCCCACTGTTACTCAATTCGGTATTGAACCGGGCTGGGATGTTAAAACCAAGCGTATTCATGAAAAGGACAGTTCCGGTAATGTCACCGTACGCGAGGTGGAAATTTCCCGTACACGGGTCAAAGTGGAGCGCATAACGGCCCTTTCAAATAATTTGGCTTTGGCCCTTTCCGCTTCTACTATACGTATTGAGGCTCCGGTGCCGGGCAAACCCATTGTGGGAGTTGAGGTTCCCAATAATGTTTATAGTACGGTCAGCCTGCGTGGTATTGTGGAAGCAAACAATTTCCAGAAACTGCTTACTAAAACCAAGTTGGCCATGGCGCTTGGGAAAGGTGCCGGAGGGGAAGCGATTGTTGATGACTTGGCCAAAATGCCGCATCTTTTAATTGCCGGCTCAACCGGTTCCGGCAAGACGGTATGTCTGAATGCGATTATTTGTTGCATTTTAATGTGCAATACGCCATATGATACCAAGCTGATTTTAATTGACCCCAAGCGAGTGGAGATGACACAGTTCAACAGTTTGCCACATTTGGCAGCTCCGGTGATTGTGGATACCGACAAAGCCCTTTCGGCTATGCGTTGGCTCAATATTGAGATGGATAACCGCTACAAAATGCTACAGTCCGTTGGTGCACGCAACATTGACGGTTACAACAAGGATAAGACCGGTAAGGACCGCATGCACTATTTGGTGTTGGTAATTGATGAACTGGCGGATTTGATGATGGCGGGTTTTGATGAGGTGGAACATATTTTATGCCGATTGGCACAACTGGCACGTGCGGTTGGAATTCATCTTATTGTGGCAACTCAGCGCCCGTCGGTGGATGTTATTACAGGCTTAATTAAGGCTAACTTCCCCACACGTATCAGCTTCGCTGTTACTTCGCAGGTTGATTCGCGCACTATTCTTGATGCGGTCGGCGCTGAAAAGCTGCTTGGTCGCGGTGATATGCTATACGCGCCACCTGATGCCGTCAAACCAAAACGCCTGCAGGGTTGTTATGTCTCGGATCCGGAAGTGGAACGCATCGTGTATTTTTGGAACAGCCAAAAGAAAGATGAAGTGGCGCCTATCAATGAGGCGGATATCGCTGCTGCTCCGGCCGTGGTAAAGAAAGAAAGTCAATCGGTGGATCCGCTGATGGATTCTGTGCGCCAACTGGCCAATGAACATGATCAGATATCAGCCTCTTTCCTGCAACGTAAATTAGGCATTGGCTATCCTAGGGCGGCTCGCTTATTTGATCAACTAAAGGAAGAGATGGCTGGGCAACTTGACGATGGCGGTGCGGAGATTGGTGAGGACGACGATTTGTAAAGGAACCCCGATTTCCATTGACTAAGTGCGGGTTCTGACACCGAGTGCCAGCAAACCGGGGCCGGTGTGTGTGCCGACTACCGGACCCAACCGTGCCAGTATTATCTGCTCAGTAGGGAAGTTGGGGATTCTTTTCAGTAGTTCGACAGCTTCGTTTTTGTCGGTGCTGTACACAGCGTATAAGTCTTCAATTACTGGGAAACCAGCCACAAATTCCAGGAGTTTCTCTTTTGCTTTGGTACTGCTACGAACTTGAGCGACCGGGGAAAACTCTCCGTCTTTTATAGTCAGCAGCGGTTTGATACTGAGGAGTGAGCCAACCAGTGACTTGGCTCTGCCTATGCGTCCGCCGCGGGCCAGATATTTTAAGGTATCAAACATGACCAGCACGTGAATGCGCCCGAAGACATCATTGGTGAAATCCACTATTTCTTGGAATGATTGCCCATTCTTGGCCATTTTGGCGGCTAGGATAACAGCCATGCCCAATGCCATTGAAACAGACTTGGAATCAATCACTGCGATGGGGCATTGGGCACGGGTTTGGTTTTTGGCTTGTAGTGCGGAATTCGTCGTGCCGGAGAGTTTGCTGCTAATGTGAATGGATACAATGCCGTCAGCCTCTTGGCCTAATTCATCATATACTTTTATAAAATCCTGTGGGGTGGGGCAAGAGGTTGTTGGTTGAACGTTTTCGCGAACCAACTTGTTATAAAACTCATCCTCACTGATATCAATGCGATCCTTATAGCATTGATTGCCGAATATCACATATTCGGGAATTACGGTAATACCGAGGTCATCCACAATTTCTTGGGGAATATCGGAAGAGCTGTTGGTGACAATCTTTACTGGCATGTTTACCTCCTTACTGGGCAAAGGGAATATTTTGCGGGCAAATTACTTAATAGTGGTGTTGATGGTGAATCAGTCGTAAGTTCTCATGATAATTGCCAGGAGTCCGGGGCCGGTATGTGCGCCGATGACTGGACTAAGCTGTGCAAGTAGTATGTCCTCGGTTGGGAAACTTTTAATTTTACCGGCAAGCAAAGAAGCTTCTTCCCGGTCGGTGCTATACACGACCGCCATATCCTTGACCTTATCAAAGCCATTGGCGAATTCCAGTAGCTTTTCTTTGGCTTTGGTAGCGCTGCGTACCTGTGAAACAGGCGAAAATTCCCCGTTTCTAACCGTCAACAATGGCTTAACATTTAGAATTGAGCCAATAAGTGATTTGGCTTTGCCAATGCGTCCGCCACGCGCCAAATAAGTCAGTGTGTCGAATAAAGCGAGCGCGTGCAAATGGTCTAAAGTATTCTGGACCTCATCGACTACCTCTTGGAAGGATTTTCCTGCGTTAGCCGCCTTGGCGGCCGCGATAGCGGTTATCCCGAGTAACATTGAAACTCCTCTGGAATCAATAACAGCTATTGGACAATGAGCTTTCGATAATTTTTGAGCTTGTTGTGCCGTGAGGATTGTCCCGGACATTTCGTTGCTGATATGGATGGAAACGATACCATCTGCTTCGGCACTCAATTCGTCATAAACTGTCAGGAAATCCTGTAGTGTGGGTTGTGAGGTCGTGGGTTGAGTTTTCTCGTATACAAGCCTGTGATAAAATTCACCCTCACTGATATCAATACGATCGCGGTAACACTGTGTATCGAAAATCAGGTATTGGGGGATGATAGTGATATTAAGTTCTTTGGCGAGATCTATCGAAATGTCAGATGCACTGTCGGTAACGATTCTGACGGGCATGCAGGGCTCCTTTAACTCACGCTGACGGCAATAAATTTCGCGAATAGTTTACCCTTTATAGGTGTTCTTGGCAACCACCAATCATTAAGCTCAAACTTTTCGGTGCGGCACAAACGGGATTGTTAAGCGTATAACTCTGGTTGCTACTGAGGAAGAGTGCCAGACAGTAATGCTCTCCTCAAGGTGATAAGACGGTCCCGTAACAGGGCGGCTTTTTCAAAATTGAGATTCTTAGCCTCTTTCCTCATCAATTTTTCCAGTTCGTCAATCAGGCGGGCTTTATCCTTGGCTGATAATGATTCAATATGGGCAAATTCCGTTTGTTCAGTACTTGTGTCTGTGACAACACGCACTCGTTCGGTGATATCTTTTATGGCCTTCTTTATGCCTTGCGGTGTAATGCCGTGCTCAGTGTTATAGGCTTCTTGTATTGCCCGCCGACGGTTAATTTCGCCCATCGCTCTTTCCATACTTCCGGTCGTTTTGTCGGCATACATGATGACATGTCCTTCAATGTGCCGTGCCGCGCGTCCCATGGTTTGAATAAGGGCCTGCTCGGAGCGCAGATAGCCTTCCTTGTCGGCATCCAATATGACAACCAGACTTACTTCAGGCAGGTCCAAGCCCTCACGCAAAAGATTGATGCCGACCACAACATCATAAATCCCGAGCCTAAGGTCACGTAATATTTCCACTCTTTCAAAAGTATCCATCTCGGAATGCAGATAGTGCGTTTTAATGCCGTTTTCAGCCAAATAGTCTGCTAGTCTTTCCGCCAGTTTTTTTGTGAGTGTGGTAACCAGACAGCGCGTACCGTTGTCGGTACGCTTCTTAATTTCTTCCAACAGATCGTCAATTTGTCCTTTGGTGGGTTTTACCACGATTGTCGGTTCCAGAAGCCCTGTCGGCCGGACTAATTGTTCCACAACTTGCTGGCTGGTTTTAAGTTCATATTCGGCTGGTGTGGCGGAAACATAAATCATTTGGTTCATATGCCGGTTAAATTCGTCAAATGAAAGAGGGCGGTTATCCAGCGCTGACGGTAAACGAAACCCGAAATCAACCAAGGTTTTCTTTCGCTCATAGTCTCCGCGGAACATGCCGCGGATTTGCGGCAAACTCATGTGTGATTCATCAATAATGGTAATGAAATCCTCCGGAAAGTAATCCAGCAATGTCCAAGGAGTACTTCCCGCTTGGCGTCCGGAGAGGTGCCTTGAGTAGTTCTCAATTCCGGAGCAATAGCCCACTTCCTGCATCATCTCCAAATCATAGTTGGTACGCGTTTCCAGTCGGGCTGCTTCCAACAGCTTGCCGTCTTCTCGCAGAGTGGTAAGCCGCTTCTGTAATTCCTCACGGATGTTTCGTATGGCATTTTGCATCTTATCAAACGAGGTGACAAAGTGCTTGGCGGGGAAAATGTCGGCCTGATCCATTTCTGCCAGGATTTCACCGCTGAGGGTATCAAACGAGGTGATACGGTCAAGTGTCTGCCCAAAGAACTCAAATTTCAGTCCGGTTTCGGTGTACGAAGGCTGTATTTCCAGAGTATCACCGCGCACCCGGAATTTACCACGAGTGAATTCCACATCATTTCTCTCATATTGCATTTCCACTAAACGCTTGAGAACAGCGTGCCTTGGATAGTCCTGTCCCTTATGCAGTTGGAAAACGAAACTACGGTACTCTTCCGGTTCACCTAACCCATAGATACAAGAAACAGAAGCCACAATGATGGCATCGCGTCTTTCAAGCAAGGTTTTGGTGGCCGCGTGCCTTAGCTTGTCAATCTCTTCATTGATATCGGCATCTTTCTCAATATACATGTCTTTGGAAGGTACATATGCTTCCGGTTGGTAGTAATCGTAGTAACTTACGAAGTATTCCACGGCGTTATGCGGGAAAAATTCTTTGAATTCAGCGTAGAGTTGCGCGGCAAGTGTTTTATTATGGCTCATAACCAACGCCGGTCGGTTGAGGCGGGCAATAACGTTGGCTAAAGTAAAAGTCTTGCCCGAACCGGTTACCCCCAACAGTGTTTGCCTTGAATATCCACAGTTTATTCCTTCAACCAGTTGATTGACGGCTTGCGGCTGGTCTCCGGTAAGCTCAAAATCGGCGGTTATTTCAAATTGCGGCATTTTTGTCAGCGGAACTCATAATGGCTACTTCTGAATGAAAAGCCTTTGAGTCAAACGGCGGCGTTATTTCCAACAAGCGTATTTTAAGACAGTTGATATTATTATTCCAGAGTTATGGAGCCAATCTGCTTTCTGACAGTTTCAGCGGAGGAAGCCAGGATTGCCAGTTCATCGGGAGTTAAATCAAGGTTAACTATCTCTTTGATTCCGTCACGGCCGAGTTTTACAGGCACGCCGATTACCACTTCTCTTAAATTGTACTCTCCGTTTAATACCGCCGCGCAGGGAAGGAGTTTGTCTTGATTTTGAATAATTGCTTCTGTCATGCGCACAACCGCCGCTGACGGGGCATAGAAAGCACTGGAATTTTTTAGCAGACCGACAATCTCAGCCCCGCCATTGACGGTGCGAGTGACCAAGGCTGATATTTTTTCAGCTGGCAGCAATGCCGTGATCGGTTTACCGTTTACGGTCGCCAAACGGGGGAAAACCACCATGCTGGAACCATGTTCTCCTAGTACATAACATGAAACATCCTTGACGCTGCAGTTGGTTTCCAAAGCGATGAAGGTAGCCAATCTGGCGCTGTCCAAAACTCCGGACAGCCCCAAAACGCGCTGGCGTGCCAAACCGGAGGCTTTATAAGCTACCCAAGTCATGGCATCAACCGGATTGGCGACAACGATGATGACGCAATTGGGAGAGTAGCGGACAACTTCTTTTACCACGCCGGAAACAATTGAGCTGTTTATACGGATGAGGTCTTCGCGAGTCATACCGGGTTTTCGTGCGATACCGGAGGTGATAACGACTACCTCCGAGTCTGCGCTGTCGCTATAGTCAGTCGAACCACTGATACGATGATTGAAGCCTAATATCGGCGCTGATTCCGCTATATCCAAGGCTTTTCCTTGTGGCAGCCCATCCACAATATCAATCAAAACAATATCGGCCAAGTCTTTTTCGATCAGTCGCTGTCCAAGACTGGCTCCGACGTTTCCGGCGCCAATAATACTGATCCTAGGCGTTTTCATAAGCTTCCTCCGAACGGATATTTATTCGTGCCGTGGCTATTTTAAATCATCCTGCTGATAATGGCGTCAGCCACTTGAGACGTACCGACGGCGTTTCCCTGTTCCCCGTCTGGCTTGAGGTCATAAGTGACATATTTACCTTCGCCAATTATGCTTTCAATCGCTTTTTCCATCCTGTCTGCCGCTGCGCTCTCGTTAATGTGACGCAACATCAAAACAGCGGAGAGCATCATGGCCATCGGATTGGCTTTGTTTAGTCCCTTATACTTGGGAGCGCTACCGTGAGTCGGCTCAAACAGTGCAATATCGTCACCCAGGTTGGCTCCAGGGGCGACTCCCAGCCCTCCGACCAACCCTGCACATAAATCAGACAAGATGTCTCCGTACAGGTTGGGGCAGACTAACACATCAAATTGTTGAGGTTTTTTTACCAGTTGCATGGACATGTTGTCTACAATTCGATCTTCAAATTCAATGTCGGGATAGTCTTTAGCCGTGTCACGTGCTACTGCGAGGAATAAGCCATCTGAGAACTTCATGATGTTGGCTTTATGTACCGCGGTTACTTTTCTGCGTTTGTGGGCACGAGCATACTCAAAGGCAAAACGTACGATGCGCCGGCAACCGAACTCAGAAAGAGGTTTTATGCTGATTCCTGAGTCCGGGCGGACGGTAGTCCCTTGCTCTTTAAGGAAGGAAATTAGTTTTGAGACCTTTTCACTGCCTTTCTCATATTCGATTCCGGCGTAAAGATCCTCCATGTTTTCACGCACAATAACAAGGTCAACGTTGTTGTACGGCGTAGGTGTTCCAGCGTAGCTTTTACATGGACGTAGACAACAGAACAACTCTAATTCTTTACGAAGCGCTACGTTAACACTGCGGAATCCCGACCCGACAGGGGTGGTGATTGGACCCTTGAGCGCCACTTTATTTCTTTTTATTGACGCTAAAACAAGTGGTGGAAGAGGAGTTCCGTATTCAGCCATCACATCGGTGCCGGCGTGAACAATTTCCCAGCGGAATTTAATTCCGGTAGCTTCCAAAACGCGACGAGTGGCCTCAGTTAATTCTGGTCCGATTCCGTCACCGGGGATGAGGGTAATATTATGGGTTTCCATAGGTTTGCTCCTTTTGAGTCGGTGTCAATAAAACATGAACAAGGTTTTCTAAAACAGATTGACAAACCTTCCTTGCTTAGATATGGCGAGGCAGATAGCCTGTCACAGTTATTTATTAATAGATTACTCTAATTTGAAATCACCATGTTTCTGAATATAAGGGATTAGCCCACCCTCTTTCAGGATTGCCAGCATGGCATTTGGAATCGGCTTGAAATGAAGAGTAATTTCATTGGTGATATCCTTAACCGTTCCGTTAGCCAAATCTATCTCTAATTCGTCACCCTCATTAATGTTATCAGTATCACAGATGAGAACCGGAAGGCCGCGATTTATGGCATTTCGGAAGAAAATACGGGCAACGCTCTTCGCCAGTATGGCACTTACACCGGCCATTTTAATGACCAAAGGGGCGTGCTCGCGCGAGGAACCTAACCCAAAGTTATTTCCGCCTACCACAAAGTCGCCGGCATTGACCCGAGAGACAAAAGTGGGGTCAGCATCTTCAAGCACATGCTTAGCCAGTTCAGGCAGATTTGAGCGTAAATGAGCCAGTCTTCCGGGAACGATAAGATCTGTTGAAATATTATCAGCAAATTTAAAAGCTTTTCCTTTTAACACTTTAGAGTACCTCCCTGGGGTCGGTGACCACTCCTGTTATAGCGGTTGCGACGGCGGTTGCGGGACTGGCGAGATAAACGAAAGAGTTGGGGTTGCCCATGCGACCTTTGAAGTTTCGATTAGCGGTCGAAAGACAAGCTTCTCCGTCGCCGAGTATGCCCTGATGCAGACCGAGACAAGCTCCGCAACCCGGTGGAATAATGGTACCGCCCGCTTCCACAAAGATGCGTATGTAACCGGCATCCATTGCCTGCAACAATACCCGCTTGGATGCCGGGGCCACAATCAACCTGGTTTGTGGGTGAACCTTTTTGTTGCGCAATATACTGGCTGCCAAAGCGAAGTCTTCTAAACGCCCGTTAGTACAGGTGCCCAAAAAGACCTGATGAATGCGAACTCCGCTTAAATCTTTGGCCAGTACCGTATTGTCAACCGTATGAGGTCTGGCGACAGTTGGCGATAAAGTTGAGGCATCAATTTCAATTGTTTTTTCGTATACGGCATCTTTGTCGGGGGATATGGAGCGGAATTGTTCAGGTCTTCCCATTTCCCGAAGCAATTTCTCAGTTGTTTGATCGGATGAGAACAATCCAACTTTAGCCCCGGCCTCAACGGCCATGTTGGCGATGGTTAGACGCCCGGCGATTGACATATTATCAATCGCCTTCCCCCCGAATTCAAGTGCCTTATAGGTAGCACCGTCTGCACCGATTAGCCCGATAATATGCAAAATAAGATCCTTAGCAGTTACAAAATGGGGGAATTGGTTTTTTACTTCAATACGAATGGTTTCCGGCACACGAAACCATGTTTTACCAAGTGCGAAGGCGACTGCCACATCGGAAGAACCCATACCGGTTGCGAAAGAACACAACGCTCCGGCGGTTACGGTGTGGGAATCAGCCCCTACAATGACATCTCCGGGCCGAGCCAAATTTTCGGCAACTATTTGATGGCAAACACCTGCTCCGATATCAGAAATAACACAACCGGTATCGTGAGCAAAACTGCGCAACAACATATGGTCAGCCGATAGTTGGGCATTGGGAGATGGTGCTGCGTGATCAAGAAATAGTACGGTGCGTCGTTTGTCGGCCAAGGATTTGAATCCGCTGCCTAGGAATTCGCGCACTGTAAGAGGTCCTGTTGTGTCTTGTGCGAAAGCTAAATCCACTGGGCAAACTACAATTTCGCCGGCGCAGACATCGCGACCAAGCTTTTGGCTTATTATTTTTTCGGTTAACGTCTTTCCCATGCTGTCCTTCTAACGACTAAAATTCGTAGGTTAATAATATCATACACGGCACACTACATTCTACAAATCGCTTTTTATACGATGAGGTGATATTGTTGCTTCAACAATGGAGAATGCAAATTGGACGGGGTTCGGGCTATGAATGAAGAAGTATTCGTGAACAGAGACTTACAAAACACACTAATTGACGAAGCATAAGTATTAGGCTAGCATGAAGCGAGGTGTATGCTATGTTGCGAAACCCGGAACAAACTATCGGGAACCTTATTGACAAGCAAAGCGTGTCTTTTATCGCTTCTGTGGACAGTGATGGCTTTCCGAATATGAAAGCTATGTTGCCGCCGCGAAAACGTGAGGGTATACATACGTTTTGGTTTACCACAAACACATCTTCCATGCGCGTGTCGCAATACCGCAACAATCCGAAAGCCTGCATTTATTTCTGTGACAAGCGGTTCTTTCGAGGTGTAATGCTGAAAGGTACAATGGAGGTACTGGAGGATGCCGATTCCAAAGAAATGATTTGGAAGGATGGCGATAGAATGTACTACGCCGGCGGGGTGACTGACCCCGACTATTGCGTTTTGAAATTTACGGCGCGGAGCGGGCGATATTATTGTGATTTCAAGAGCGAGGACTTTGAGACATGACGATTGTATAGATTGGCTGTGGGGTAAAGCCAAATACACAGAAAGGCAAAACCCATTTTCTTAATAACATAAGAAACATAGGGAGGGCATAATGAAAACGATAACAACCAAGTTAATATCGGTTCTGTTGCCGATGGCAGCCGTAGTGAGTGTACTTGTGGCTATGCCGCTGATGGCATGTGCGGCGGATCAGACTGTTACCATCGCGCAAAGCGACAGCGTGGCACAAATCCAAACCAAAGTCTCTAACGCCATCGATAACACCGGAGGCAGTGGTATTGTTACCGTAAACGGTTCCAAAAATAACGCTAATGGGAACTTATCTTTAAGCATTCCGTCAGGTGTAACCGTCATTTGGAATGCGAATTATGCGGGTGATGTTGGTCTCTCTGATTTGATTACATTTGAGGGCAATGGCACGTTTGAGATCGCAAGCGGCTCTATCAAGAACAGCGGGACAAGTCTTGCTATCTATGCCCTTGGTACTGCTACCATAAAAGTAAGCGGTGGTACTATAAGCAGTAAAATCGGTGTTGCAATTCGCTCAGACGGTAGTACGGTCAATATAAATGGTGGTACGATAAGTAGTGAATACACGTGTGCTATTGACTTAGGGAACAGCACGGTCAATATAAACGGTGGTACTATAAGCAGTGAAAACGGTGTTGCAATTCGCTCAAAAGGTAGTACGGTCAATATAAATAGTGGTACGATAAGCTCAACAAGCCTATACGGTGCTATCCATACATATGGCAGTGACTCCAAAATCAATATAAGTGGAGGTTTTGTGTTTTCCTACAGCACTGCTATCACCTCAACCAATACCTCCGGTGGTGCTATTTACCTTGGTGATTCAACACCCGCGCCCACCATCGGCGGCAATGCCGTAATCTGTGTATGGAACCAAGCAGTCGGTACTACTACTTATACCGAAGGGACAACAACTGATTTGGTTGCCAATACTGGCGCCAGTGCCACATGGGCTAAAAGCGGCTCCCAAGACGGTATCTCCTACTCCAACGCTACCAACAGTGGGTTTTTCCTTATCAGCGGTATAGTGGTCAACGCCTAAGTGGCTCAGGTCTACACGGTCACGGTTAACGGGGGGCACGGGAAGTGGCAGTTATATCGTGTTGCCAAGCTGAACAAAGTACAAACAGCAAAAATAATACTAGGGAACCATCCTACAACATTTATTCTATTTCATCCTGCGGAAAACTAGGTCGGACACATTGCCATCTTTGTAGCGTATGACCGCTACCTGTTTTTAAGCGTCCAAAACCAAAGTAGGTGATACTCAACCAGTTTTCAGCCATGCGAAAAAGCATGGCATTTTTCATACCAAAAATCTAACAGGAGGTAAAAGAATTGGCAAAAACCAAAGTAGCGTAAAAACCGCGAGAAGTCAAACAAAGTAAAACACCCAATCAGGCAGTCATTCAAGCGAGGAGAAACGGATGCCGAGACTGCATTGAAAATAGGCTTTGACCTCGCAATGCGTTGGACCAAACTTCCGGCTTGAGCTTGCTACAGTGTGAGGCAAAACTGTGGATGGTAGCCCTGATGATTTCCATTTCATAGATTTTCTTAGGCGTTGTGGCCCACAATGGGTTATAGCCTGTTATCAGGCGGAAGAATGCATCCGCTTCTTGGCTACGTCTCGATCGTTTGAAAACGCTATCTAATAATCCCATGTTTTAACCCTCATAATATCGGTTATTCTGTGGTATATATATGCTTGACAATACGCATTAAATGCGTATATAATATACTATCGTGAAAATCAGTGAATTGGTCAGAGCTTTAAAGAAAAAAGGGTGCAAACTATATGAGCATGGTGGCAACCATGATATTTGGATTAATCCTAAAACTGGCGCTGTCAGTCAAGTTCCTCGGCATACAACAAAAGAATTGGGGACTGGAATTGTAAACAGCATATTAAAAGATTTGGAGCTTAAATAGTCATAAGGAGATAATCATGAAATACGTATTCACAGCGTTATTTGTACCAGAACCGAGCGAGACAAATAAAAAACTACTAAGTGTTTACTTCCCAGATTTGCCTGGATGTCATACTTGTGGAGATGATTTGGGTGACGCTTTGTACATGGCTAAAGATGCACTGAGTATGTGGCTTTACATGATGGAGCGCGAAAACAAGCCCATCCCAGCCGCTACTCCGCCAAAAGATATTAAAATTAACGGTGACGAGTTTATCACGGCAATCGCTGCGGATACAGATGATTATAGACGTTTCCGTGAAAATAAGGCTACCAAAAAATCATTAACCATTCCAACATGGCTTAATGAGCAAGCTGAAGCTGCTAATATTAACTTCTCGCAGACACTGCAAAAGGCATTGAAGGAAGAGTTGCAGTTGGTTTAGCATCAACTGTTCTGTAGCATGTCGCCAATTTCGCTATAATACTTTTGCCTAACTGTCAGCGCGTCGATCACAGATACAAAGCCGTCAATCCTGCTACGCTGTTCAATCTTTACCGGTCTAAATTTCCTCGTTTCCAGATTATGTTTCAAAGCCACATTTAAGAAATGCGCCTTAAGCAAGTTGTTGCTGGCTATTTTGAAATTGCTATCTTTCAGGATGCCCTCAAACTCCCTAATCACCGGCGCCAGATTTTCGCCCTGCCATACGTCATCGGTATGGAAGCCAAACGCCTTTTGCCAAAGTTCCAATTTCAGTAGGTCATCCCTGCCTTTGGAATGATGACAAATCCATGCCCAAAGCCACCTTTACTTGCCCTCATTGCGGATTTTCCTACAGGCGCAAAAGGAGTACGCCAAAAGAAAAACAGTATTCAGGGCAGATAATATGTAGATTACGGTTGGAATTGGGAAGAAACTGTAACCGCGATGCTTAACGAGGGAACAACTCCATTTTTAGTCGCGCATCTGTTACACTGCGATGTGCGTACGATTCTCACTTTCGGGGTAGATCGTGGGATTCTGCCACCGGAGGCACTAATAAAACGAAAGCAATAGCAGATATCGCCGACCTTGTAGCGTGGTTTGGTTGTTGCTATACATACTTCTAGCTTCACAGATTGTTGCGGCATATGTCAATGAATTTACCTATGAAAGAAGGAAATACGGTCAATATCACCGCGGGTACGGCCTCTGAAGGTAAGGCCTTTGACAAATGGACGGCTTCCGGTGTGAGCTTAGCCAACGCGAGCAACGCCAATACTTCTTTCATCATGCCCACCAACCCGGTCACACTAACGGCTATATATATGGGTTTACCGGCTGATAGCTACCAGATTAATGTTTGCAGTAGCGAAGGCGGAACAGCCAACGCCGGATATAAGTTTAAAGAATGGCAGGTTATAAGCGGCGGTATCACGGTTACGGACAATAAATTCACCATGCCAAATGGAAGCGTAACCAACAAAGCGCTGTTTGAGTTGATTCCTAACTCCATCAATGATGATACCACTCCAAACAATATGCTCTGGTTGTGTGGAGGGCTTGGTGTGCTGGCGGTCTTAGCGGTCGGAGGCGGAGGAGACTTCATTCTGAGCAAGAATAGAAAAAAGGAAGTATAACGGATACAACCGGTAAGAAAAAAATAAGGAGAAAGTGTAATGAGTGACAAAATTCAACTGTTTGAAGACAAACGTATTCGCACCGCTTGGGATGAGGAAAAAGAGGAGTGGCTTTTGTCTGTTGTTGATGTGGTTGGTGTGTTAACCGGTACTGATAATCCTCGACGTTACTGGAGTGACCTAAAACGTCAGTTAAAACTTGAGGGAAGCCAACTGTACGAAAAAATCGTACAACTGAAAATGATGACGGCAGATGGTAAGAAATACAATACTGATGTTGCCAATACAGAAGGTATCTTACGTATCATCCAATCTGTTCCCTCACCCAAGGCTGAGCCTTTCAAGCTATGGTTAGCTTGTGTCGGCGCGGAGAGAATAGATGAAACCATAGACCCCGAATTAACAATTGACCGCGCCCTCGAAACTTATCTCAAGAAGGGTATGTCTCGTGAGTGGATTAACCAGCGTTTACAAGCCATTCAAGTCAGAAAAGAACTTACCGACGAATGGGATAACCGTGGTGTCCAAAAAGGTGTTGAGTACGCCATCTGAACCGATGAAATCTCCAAGGCTTGGGCTGGTAGGACTACTCGCCAGTATAAGAGTTTCAAAGGGCTCAAGAAAGAAAATCTCAGAGATAACATGTCCACTCTTGAATTGGTACTGAATATGTTGGCTGAGGCAACTACCACTACGCTTTCAAAAAAACAGGCGCCGCAGACATTTGATGAGAATGTAAAGGTGGCAAAGCAGGGCGGCGGTATCGCCGGAGATACTCGCAAGGCAATCGAAAAAGCTGCCGGCGAACCGGTCATCACATCCAAGAATGCCGTTGATTTTAGTAACTTAATTGCCGATGTAATTGAGATTCCCATGTTGGAAGGTGGCAAAAAGGATAAACAGACAAAGGGATAGTTCAGACAGTGGACTTGCCGTAAAGAAGGGCAAAGAGTATAACGGAGAATGAGACCAGCAAAGTACCTCACAAGTGGCAAGGTTGCCCATAGAAGAATATTGCTTAACAGATTACTGGCGTAACCGAGAAAGCCTCCGTTTTTTATACGCTTGATATGTGCGACAGCTTGTTAAGTGGGGGAGTCACGAGTTATGACTGCTATAGCCATTAGTCCGGGTCCTGTATGCGAGCCAATAACAGGGCCTAGGCGCGAGATAGTGATTTGTTCAGTCGGAAATACGCTTATCCCATTGATAAGTTCCAAAATCTCCTCTCTATTAGTGCTGTATGTTACCCCTATGCTTTCGATGTTGTTAGTGTCGAAGCTGTTTACGAACTCGAGTAGTCTTTCTTTGGCTTTGGGTTTACTGCGTGCTTGAGAAACAGGTGTGAAAATACCGTCTTTAATGGTTAGTAATGGCTTAATATTTAGCAAGGAACCCACCAAACTTCTGGCTTTGCCAATGCGACCTCCGCGAGCTAAATACTCGAGAGTATCAAAGAGGGCAAGTATGTGTATACGTGACAACATTCCTTTGACAGTATCTACAACCTCTTGAAATGGGCATCCTGCTTTTGCCATTTTAGCGGCAGCGATAACTATCATTTCGAACGGAACTGCAATCATTTGGGAGTCAATAACAGCAATAGGGCACTTGGCAGTGGATTGGCTTTTGGCGTGTTCGGCGGAATTGACAGTGCCGGACATACCACTGGTGGCGTGGATGGAAATAATGCCATCAGCGTATTCTCCAAGCTTATCATAAACTTCTATAAAATCTGATGGCGATGGCTGCGAGGTTGATGCGCGTATTTTATCATGAACCAGCCTATGATAAAATTCATCGTCAGTAATGTCTATCCTATCCCTGTAGCTCTTATCATCAATAACAATATAGAGAGGAACGACTGTGATATCAAGTTGTTTTGCCAGTTCTGCTGGTATATCACTTAGAGAGTCCGTGACGATTTTTAGAGCCATAATCTCACCTTCCGTATCATTTTTTCTCCTGCGTTAGCGAGTACTGTTATTCATGCTTGTATGATTTTATTTGCCTGTTATTCCACCATGGTGTGTCAAATATGGGAGTGCCGTTAACCAATCTGCCCTAACTAAGGAAACAACAAGCAACACTCATCATTTGGCGAGGCAAAACTCCTTGCTCTGGTTGTGGAGTGTGTTATAAAGTAGAACACCCGGGTACTCTTATGATTTCTGAAGCGTTTGTTTCAAGGTTTCGTATGTTGTCATATCAATTTCTCCACTTGCAAAGCGTCTCTGAGCAATTTCCAATGGCTTGCCGGGGGCTTTATTTCTAGGGAGGAATGCCATAATTAAGGCCGCAATCCATCCGATAAAACACCACCCTAACAAAATATTGATGATGAATATGGTGGTAAAATTATGGTGATTAACGGCTAAGGCTAGTATTGAAGGAAAGAAATAAATCACGCAAAACACTAAAATAATCACAACAAACAGACCCCAAAAACCACTATTCATATCTGAACCTCCCACCTGATATTAAAGGATACCTCCGATAGCTGATTATACACTATCGTGTCCCGATAGGGAAGGTAGCGCATTGCATCAAAAAAATGGCATCCAAAAGCAATCGTTGCATCATTAAATATATGCAGCCTCCAAAAACTATTTCTCAAAACGAATCATCCAGAAGAATAGACAGTGTCAAAAGTCACCATGGACACAAGGAATGAAGTCATTACTTGGCACATCAAGAAGCACAAAACAGCTAGGTGTTTTACCAAACAGTTTGCATTGAAACCTCTAATGTCTTAGCCTGTGTTTCTCCGTCTATTGCGACAGTAACAATGATTTCTCGCTGCAAATCACCAGCAGGATATATTTCACTACCATAATAATTACCTGCTGAGCGAAAGAGATAATGATATTTTGATGTTCCTTCGCTGTAAAAACGCTCTCTGTCCTCAAACACAATCGACAATTCGTTCCCAGATGGAGGTGCTATTACAGCAGATAATAATATTGGGGAGCCAATGTCTTGTGTCGAAGTTATTTCAATGGTGAAGTAACAATTTGCACCGTTTGGATCATAAAATGGCATCATATTGTGAATGATTTTAACATCTGCTTCCAAATCATATTTGCTAAAAAGATCCGTTGCCACTATTTCCCCACCCCCTTTGGCGAGATTATTCTTATTGCCAATCACATTATGTGCAATTATGCCTCCAGCAACACTGGCGAAAACCAGTAATCCTGTCGCAACGATTAGTGGTGCTTTCTTGTTCATAGCCTTTCTCCCCGCTTTTCTTTTCTGATTATATATGACGCAGTTAGAAGCGGTTTTATTGACCTAAACCTTGAAGAGAGTCGCAAAAAACGTTATTGAGCTGGAACCCTACATTGGAACGATTATTGCTACTCATGCACAATCTCAAATGTATAACTTTTCCGCACAACTTTCTTGTTATTGCTGAGGTAAACAAACAACAACGACTGCATGGCCATGATTTTACATGGCCCGGAGGATATTTCCGGAAACATTGCGGCAGGTTACTGTAATATTTCACAAAATATTTATTTATTGAGGATGGTGCAGATGGTTTTTTTGGGAAAAAGTGGTAGTATATAGTGAGTTATCTGAGGTGGCTTGAATACCATATTGAAGGCTCTAAAGGCACACTTGGGAGGTTAACAAAGTAATGAATACTCTGAAAAGGAAACTGCTTACTGAAGCCAGGTGGATAGTACTGTCACTGGTTTTAATTCTGGGTGTTATACCTTTTACACCGCTTTCGCCATTCACTGGACAAAAGGTTGTGGCAGCCGATGTCGAGGAATTTGTATTTGAGGTGACCGTACCAGCAAACGGAACATTTAGAATCCCTGTAAGTGGACTTTTGAATGGCGCTAGCAATTACTACAACTGGGATATTGAATGGGGTGATGGAGGCGCACAGACTGCTTCGGGCTCCAGCGCAACATCTAGTGATGGAATTCCGCATACTTATACCAATATCAGTACTCAAACTTACACCATTACCATTACTCCTAACGGGTCAACTGACGCATGGCTAGCTGCTTTTGGCTTTTTCATAGGTACAAGTGAAGCCAATGTCCAGACCAACAAAGACATGGTTACCAAAGTTGTTAGCCCGTTAACTCCTCTGATGACGCGAAAATCTACGCAACTTACAGGTTCGTACACACCTCCAGATTTAGAATGGGCAATAACTTTCTCTGGCTGTACCAATCTAACCATGGGAGATACTTTTACTTTCTCGGCAAGCTGGAACGATATTAAAACTGTTGGAAATAATTTTGCAAACAATATGTTCCAAAACTGCTCTGGCGCTGCCTTCACCATGGGAGAGGCATTTACTATGCCACAGGGTATTACTACAGTAGGAGAAAGATTCGCTTACCAGATGTTTTACCAATGCAATGGCACTACTTTCAACATGAACTCGGTGTTTAATTTGCCACAAGGTATTACAGGCAATGTCGGCAATGGCTTCGCAAGGGGTATGTTCTCTGGATGCTACGGTACAGATTTCAATATGAACTCGGTTTTCAATATACCGCAGGGAATCACAGGTACTGTGGGCAATAACTTTGCTGCTTCTATGTTCGACAGGTGCTATGGCACTGCTTTCACTATGAACAATGTATTCAACCTGCCGCAGGGTATCACTATTGTTGGAGATGGCTTCGCTGATGGTATGTTCTACAGTTGCTCTAGTTCTGCTTTCGCTATGAACAATGTATTCAACCTGCCTCAGGGTATTGAGACTGTTGGTCATAACTTCGCAAGGGCCATGTTTTACAGTTGTTCTGGTTTTGCCTTCAACATGAACTCAGTGTTTAATCTGCCACAGGATATTACCACTGTCGATGATTACTTTGCTGCATGGATATTCTACGGCTGCTCTGGGGCAGCTTTTAAAGTCAACGATGTTTTCTTATTTCCCGAGCTTAACGGCATCAACCTTAATAAAACTGGTGTCTTCCTCTATACATTCTACAATTTAGGCACTGCCTCACCTCAAACACGTACCGCCACCTCTATCATCAATGGCAATGAAGTACCAGGCGACAACAAGGATACCTTCCGTGGTAGTAACTGCTTTGTTGATCGTCCTTACATTGCTACCAACTGGGGCGGAGACGGCCTAAGCGCCGATAATATCTTATTGGTTGCCCCTACCGGAATAGTTTTCCCCTCTGCTTACAATGACTATCCGGCCGTGGCGCCAAAAACTGTTACCATATACAACTTTGGTACTGTTCAAATTAGTAATGTTTCCATATCAGTAGGAGGAAGTAACTATTTATTTGGTACACTGTCAGACACAACCATTCCGGCCAATGGCAGTATCAACTTTACTGTCTCACCCAAACAAGACCTCAGTATCGGCACATATATAGACACGATAACTGTCAGTGCCGACAGTTGTGCGGACAAGACTGTTGGTTTATCTTTTGCTGTTACGGAAGTCTTTCTGTTTGAGGTAACCGTACCGGCAGGAGGTACATTTGCAATACCTTTAAGTGGGCGCTTGAATAGTACTGATAACTCTTATAACTGGAATATTGATTGGGGTGATGGAGACACGCAGACTGCCTCTGGTATCGGCTCAGAGTCCAGTGCCGGAATTCCCCACACCTATGCCACTGCGGGTGTTTACACTATTGCAATTGCACCAAATGCTTCAACTGACGCATGGCTGGTAGCTTTTGGCTTTAGTGCGTATTGGAATGAATTCGGTGCCAATGTTCAGACAAATAAGGATATGGTCACCAAAGTTGTTAGCCTGTTAACTCCGCTGATGACACGAACATCCGCGCAACTTACTGGTTTGTACACGCCTCCAACTCATGAATGGAATTCTACTTTCAGCGGTTGCACCAACCTAACTATGGGAGATGACTTCACTTTCTCTGAAGGCTGGAATGACATTACTACTGTCGGAAATTGGTTTGCCTCAGGTATGTTCTCTGGTTGCTCTGGCGATGCCTTTACCATGAACGATGTGTTCAATCTGCCACATGGTATTACCACTGTTGGCGATTACTTCGCATGGGGAATGTTCTCTGGATGCTATGGCATTGCTTTCAATATGAACAATGTATTCAGCCTGCCGCAGGGTATCACTATTGTCGGAGATAGCTTCGCTTCTTCAATGTTCTCTGGATGCTATGGCATTGCTTTCACTATGAACAATGTATTCAACCTGCCGCAGGGTATCACTATTGTCGGAGATAGCTTCGCTTCTTCTATGTTTTCTGGTTGTACGGGTGATGCCTTCACCATGAACTCTGTTTTTAACTTGCCGCTAGATATCACTACGGTTGGAGATGGCTTCGTTGTCGATATGTTTATCGCTTGTTTGGGTGATGCCTTCAACATGAACTCAGTGTTTAATCTACCACAAGGTATTACTACTGTTGGCGATTTCTTCGCTTACAATATGTTCAAGGACTGCAATGGCGATGCCTTCAACATGAACTCAGTGTTTAATCTACCACAAGGTATTACTGCGGTTGACTATGTATTTGCTAATGATATGTTCTCCGGTTGCTCTGGCGATGCTTTTACCATGAACGATATATTCAATCTGCCACAGGGAATTACAGGCACTGTTGGTCATAACTTCGCTCGATCTATGTTCGCTTACTGCTATGGCATTGCTTTCAATATGAACTCTATATTCAATTTGCCACCTGATATTACTACTGTCGGAAATTGGTTTGCCTCAGAAATGTTCTCTGGTTGCTCTGGTGATGCCTTTACTATGAACTCTATATTCAACTTACCGCCGGGTATTACTACAGTTGGAGATGACTTCGCTGACGATATGTTCGAGTTTTGCTTTGGAGACGCTTTCACTATGAATTCGGTATTCAACTTACCGCCTGGTATTACTACAGTTGGAGATGACTTCGCATATTTGATGTTCCGTTCCTGCTATGGTGCTGCTTTCAACATGAACTCTGTATTCAACTTACCGCCTGGTATTACTACAGTCGGTGATTCCTTTGCTGAGGCTATGTTCTACCAATGCTATGGTGATGCCTTCACCATGAACTCAGTATTTAACTTGCCGCAGGGAATCACAGGTACTGTGGGCAAATACTTCGCCGCTTCTATGTTCGACGGTTGCTATGGCTCAAACTTCATAGTCAACAATGTCTTCCTGTTTCCCGAGCTAAACAGCACCGACCTCAACAAATACAATGTCTTCTACCGCACATTCTACAATTTAGGCACTGCCTCACCTCAAACACGTATGGCCACCTCCATTATCAATGGTAATGAAGTGCCAAATTCTGCCATACAAACCTTTTCAGGCAGCAATTGCTTTGTTGATCGTCCTTACATCGCTTATAACTGGGGCGGAATTCCGCAAGCTATAACTGTTACCTATGATGGCAATACCAATACAGGAGGTAGCGCTCCGACTGATTCCAATAACTACTACCTTGGAGATACAGTATCCGTCATGGGGCAAGGCAGTCTGGTAAAGGGCGGCTACACATTCCAAGGCTGGGCTTACACTCCATCCGGTCCACTTGTATACAGTGAAGGAGCTTCTTTCGTTAACTCAGAACCCTGGAATATTGTTGACAGCAGTTACAATATTACCCTGTATGCCGTATGGCAGGAGAATGATCAATATACAGTTACCGTTAACAGCAGTTATGCTGATACAACCGGTGCAGGTTCTTATGGACAAGGTACCAACGTCACCATCAACGCCGGTACCAGAGACGGCTATACCTTCAGTGGTTGGACTGTAACGACCGGAGGAGTAACTTTAGCCAGTGCCAGCAGTGCCACTACCACTTTCACCATGCCAGCCAACGATGTCACTGTTACAGCCAATTGGACACAGAGACTCTATACAGTTACCGTTAACAGCAGTTATGCCAATACAACCGGTGCTGGTTCTTACGGACAAGGTACCAACGTTACAATCAATGCCGGTACCAGAGACGGTTATACCTTCAGCGGTTGGACTGTAACGACCGGAGGAGTAACTTTAGCCAGTGCCAGCAGTGCCACTACCACTTTCACCATGCCCGCCAACAATGTCACTGTTACAGCCAACTGGACGCAGAATCCGGCT
>WRNG01000017.1 GCA_009776735.1 Dehalococcoidia bacterium
GTGTAACGCTTGGCTTTCATTTAAGCCCTCCACTTATATATTTTAGCGGAGAACTCTAAATCCTGTTGGCTTTAATTTTGGGGGTAACGTCCAGACAAATACAACGCCTTTCGTGGGTTCAATAGCCACATAATTAATGCCTATAACGATGGTGTTATAAAGTTTTTGGAGAATACCTATGATAAAATGTGTCTAATAAACGATAATCCAATTGCTGTATGATTGTTTTCGATGAGTGATTACAATGAGTCTTAGCTCTCAATTCATTTACCTTTATATTGGGGGGTTGGTGTTTCGAAAACCACCAACAAGCAGGGAAATGCGCGCATATTCTTCTATTTGCCAACTTATTTGCGCTTGCCTGATATGACCACCATAGCTTAATAACGACCTTGATGAAACAATCCGTGCTATTGTCAAACTATGGTATAATAATTTTGCATCAATAATCTGCTTGCTTTTTGATGTCTTAAGTATGTAACGGTCATGAAACAAGAGTTTGTTTTGAAAAAAGTACTTGATAAACCATTGAACATGTTTGCGGTTGGTATTACTGTTATACTGCTCTTGTGCGGTATGTTGATGCCTCTGAGTGCAGGGTGTGGCGACAAGGTGTTGACAAACGATAATAACCAAGAAGAGGAAAACAACTCTCCGGAGGATGCAGTAGATATACCTGAGTTGGACGAGGAAAACTGCTCTCTGGAGGATGCAATAGATATGCCTGAATTAGACGAGGAAATTGTACAAAGAATTATGAGAGATTGGCAGGAGCAGTTCGGTTCAACGCTCATTGTCAACTACTATGGAGTTCATAATGGGTATGTTGCTTTTTTCATACCAGGTATACATGATGTAGTGTCGGACATTATGATTGCTGGTTCAATATTTCGGTATAGTACTGAATGGGAAATATATTTATGGAAAGAAGGCTTGTTCTATGATATGGTAGGAGCTTATCAACAAGGATTGTTGACTTCTCAGAATGTCAAGGATTTAAGCAATATCCACAGGAGCTTTATGCGAATAGCGTGGTTAGGAGATGGGAAGTCGTTTTGCGAATGGTATTTTAGAGACAATCTTATTAATTCAATCGATTAAACATTGATACAGACAATTTTGCGCCCGGTGAATCGGCATGCGTTATGGTATTAACAAGCCTTTGTTCTCAAAAGCAAAAGATTATACCTAATAAATTAGTGTCTATGTCAGTGCGCATAACAGGTAACAGCTTAGTGTTTCCACTTGCCAATTTTATCGTAAATGTGGTTATATTACACACAATCAAAATTTAGAAACTAAGCTATTAAAATGCGATGGCAGATAATAATAACGACAAGGTTGATAATGTCTCTTTTATACGCACTGTCTCAAGAAGTGAGTTCTTTTTGCTCAGTTTGCTTAAGCCAAGCTTATGGCGCTGTTTGATTATCAGTATATTAGCTTTTACTTTGGCAATTACGCTCGAATTGTTGCCCGAATCCCTTCGCACATTGCAAATTGCAGTCCGCATCATTTCAATAGTGATTGGCATAATTTCGCTTTTGGCGGTATTTCGTTTTTTACTCAATATTGTCAAATGGATAAGCATGAAGCAATTTAATGCTCTTTTTTTGCCACAGCGGCTGACATTCAACCATTTAGGAATACAAATCGAAAACCCAGGCAGTGGAGTAGTTTTGCGCAAGTGGGACGGGTTTAAAAAGTGTCGGAAGACCACTAGTGAATACATTTTGTATCTTAACCCCTCAGGTTTGATTGTAATTAATAAAGAGGATGTGCCACCACCTCAAATAGAACCGTTTGAAATTCTGCTTAGAAATAGTGTCAATCACAACAACCATGAAATGAGCAAACTTGCTGTTTAATCTTTATGACTAAAAGCGTAATACTGGGGTCAGACTTTAGTGGAGTAGTGTTAAAGAACTGCCTTCAAACGACCATTGAAAAAATGGGATGGGTAGTTATCGAGGCTGGATACGCACATGTTCTCCAATCCAATGGAACCACTCTACCGTTAATAGCAGGGTATGAGGTTGCCATTGGTTCATGTCAACAAGGCATTGTCTGTTGCGATAATGCCCAAATTGCGCAAATATTCTTTAATAAAATCAAAGGCGTTCGTGCTGTTATTGGCCATGATGAGAAAGACGCTCTGTTGAGCCGTAGAAATATGGATGCCAATTTATTGATACTTGATATCACTAAAACAAAATCTCTTAGGGCCAGAATTATTGCGCGAACATGGCTTTCGACAAATTATGATTCAACGACTTATACTTCAAACTTGGCCAGTATTAAGCGACTGGAACAAGATTTTTGTCTCAAACGAGAAAAAGTTTATGACATAACTCAACAGATTGGTTCAGGAATGTTATTATGGCCAGGGGACCCATCTCCAGCATTTAGCCTATTATCAGATGGTAATGTAAGAGTAAGTCAAATATCTTTTTGCACACATAGCGGTACTCATATTGACGCGCCTGTGCACATGCTGAAGCAAAGAGCGTACACTGACATTTACTCAATAGAACAATTATGTGGAATAGCCCGCGTTATAGAAATACCCGCCGTCGGGGAAATTAACGCGCAAGTCTTGTCACAATATGATATTGCGGGAGTGGAACGACTTCTTATCAAAACCGGCAACTCTGAACTACTAAATAAAGCTGGTTTCTGCCCTGATTATTCATTCCTTACCGAAGATGCTGCCAGGTATGTACTGGAAAAAGGAATTAGGCTTGTGGCAATAGACTACCTTTCTCTTGATGAATATAACACTGACACGTACCCTGCGCACCGTCTTTTGCTTGAAAGCGGGATTGTCATTGCGGAAGGTGTTGATTTACACTCTGTTCCGCCAAATGATTATGAACTATTGTGCCTGCCATTGAAAATATCTTCTGATGGAGCACCTGTCAGAATGCTGTTGAGGACAATATGACGAAGCAAGAAAAACGTATAATACCGGCTCTACTGACAGAAAAACCGACAGAACTAGCTTCCATGCTTATGAAGTGTGAGCAGTTTTCGACTTGGGTTCAAATTGACATAATGGACGGATTGTTTGTTCCCTCGCGCAGTATTACTGCACAAGATATCCATTACGCTGGCTTATGTGTTGATTGGGAAGCTCATTTAATGGTTAATGAACCAGAGCAATATTTATATGATTTTCAAGCTGTTGGTGCTAAACGAATTATTGTGCATTATGAAACGATAACTGGAAGAGAACTTGAAGTAGTGGCCAAAATCAATGAATTGGGGATGGAAGCTGGAGTAGCTCTTAATCCTAATACCCCATCCGTTGTTTTAGTTCCAGAATTGCTTCAAATGCTTGATTGTGTTTTGTTTATGGCTGTTTATCCCGGTTTTTACGGTGCGAAGTTTGTCCCTCAGGTGCTAGATAAAATTCGCATGTTTAGAAAAGACCATCAAGATATCAGAATCGGTATCGATGGTGGTGTGAAACTTGACAATATTCAAGAAATTTTGTTGTCAGGAGTTGACGATATTTGCGTAGGAAGCGCTATTTTCGCTCAACAAAACCCCGAAAAAGCTTATCTTGATTTGCTCAGGGCATCTCAAAAGGATTAGTAGTCCTCTTGCGAAATTACAATAGACGTTCATAATTACAGATACCGGCAATGAGATTGTGACCTTACCCCAAAGTCAATGCCAAAAAGAAAATAATGACGGCTGGAAAGACAGCAAAGGAGAACAAATATGACAACAGAAAATTGTAGGTCAATCGTTAATCTTGATTTCCAGTATGCGCATCGTTTCATGAACTATCCCGGTGAAGCAAGCTATCTTCACGGACACTCAGGACTGCTCACTCTTGAAATTGAGGGAGAACCAAACGAGCACGGATACTCATACGCCTGCAAAAAAGCAATCAAGCTTGCTTGGGAAGTCGCGGACAATTTCCACCTTGCAACAGTTTTTCAGGAAGGCGATCCGCTTTTTGAATTGGTGCTTGCTGGCTACGAAAAAGCAGGGATGAAAGGAACTACCAACAGATTCGGCAAACCAGCAAAGGCTCTTAAACATCAACTGGTATGGTCATTTCCTGAAAGCCGTGTCGCCGTTACCAAAAAGCCATCAACCTGCGAGAATTTTTGCGAGATTTTCTATGAACTGCTTAAGGATAAGTTGAATATCAAAAAGATTACCTTCCGTTCAACATCACTTATCTGTGCAACAAGAAATTACTAAAACTCCGCACAGGAAAGCTACAAGCGACAGGCGTAAAACCTTGTCGCTTTTGTATGCGTAACTGCATTTCAGTATCCTATCCATGGCATTTTGTATTCGTTGAATGAGAGCGCCTTCAGAAACCCAAACAAGAGCGCTTGAGCAACTGACAGTGGACACGACGCTCATACAGGGGAGGTGTCCATTTCCAGTATGAGTTTACATGGTCATTTGCGCATTTTGGCGCTGGAGCAGTTATCGCAAACTCTATGCAGCGTTCATTGTTCAAATTATGATGGTGTTTCTTGGATGTTAAGCAATTCTAAGGCCTTTTGTATTATCTTTTCGCTGTCTAAGCCGAACTTTTCGTAAAGTGTCTTAGATGGTGCCGAGGCTCCAAAGCAATTAATCCCAATATTAACTCCATGGCTACCAGTATAGCGACACCAACCTAATGTGAGTCCGGCTTCAATTGAAATTCGCTTCTTTATTTTACTGGGAAGTACAACCTCCTGGTAGCTAATATCTTGCGCTTCAAACAATTCCCAAGAAGGCATAGAAATCACTCGCACTGCCACGCTCATTTTTTCGAGTGCTTGAGCAGCTTCGAGTGCTATGTGAACCTCTGAGCCACTGGCTATTAGGATGATATTGGGTTCATTATTTGTTTGCCATAAAATATAGGCGCCTCGCCGCAGGCCTTCAGCCGCATTTAATTGCTGACGGTCAAAGATTGGTAGCGCTTGACGCGTTAGTACAATCGCAGTGGGGCCGTGTTGTCTCGTTAAAGCGACCCTCCAAGCCTCAGCTGTCTCAGTGGCATCCGCTGGGCGGATAGTAACCAAGTCCGGGACTGAACGCAAGCCACTTAGTTGCTCAATTGGTTGGTGTGTTGGTCCGTCCTCTCCAACTCCAATCGAGTCATGCGTAAATAAGAAAACTACTCTGTCCTTTGTGAGTGAAGTTAACCTTACCGGAGCCCTCATATAATCATAAAACATGAGAAAAGTGGCAGTATAAGGGATTACACCGCCGTGCAAAGCCATGCCGTGAGCGATGGCACCCATAGCATGTTCCCTTATGCCAAAGCGAATATTGCGCCCTTCATAGGTAGGTGGTGCAAAGTCTTGGCTACCACGAATCAAAGTCTTGGTGGAAGGAGCCAAATCAGCCGAACCACCCATCAAGGCTGGCACCTTAGAAGCTATTGCGTTGATTACTATTCCTGAAGCTTCACGGGTTGCCAGTGGCTTATGCACGTTGCTAAATAATTGACATAAATCACTATCCCAGTTTTGAGGGAGCGTTCCGGATGTCTCTTCTGTGAATAAACGGGCTTCTTCAGGGAAGGCAATTGCGTAATTATTGAACAAGTTCTGCCATGAGGCTTCAAATTCATAACCACGTTGCTGTGCGTTGCGGAAGTACTGTAAAACATCCTCCGGGACCGTGAAAGGCTCAACAAATGGCCAGTACAAATTTTGTTTGGTCAGAAGCGTTTCTTCTTTGCCTAAAGGCTCCCCATGTGCGCTTGCAGTCGCAGATTTGTTTGGTGATCCAAATCCAATTGTAGTTTTACAAATAATTAAACTTGGACGATTGCTTTCAGCTTGTGCTTCACGAATAGCGCCATCAACGGCTCTAGTACTCATCCCATCTAATGGTCCGATAACTTGCCAACCATATGATTTAAAGCGTTGAACAGTATCGTCCTGGAAAGTAATCTCGGTATTGCCTTCAATCGAAATATTATTACTATCATAGAGGTAAATTAGTTTTCCAAGCTTTAACGTGCCCGCTAAAGACCCAGCCTCTGCTGTAATCCCTTCCATCAAATCTCCGTCTGAACAAATAGCATAAGTAAAGTGGTCCACAATGGGGAAGCCGGATCGGTTAAAACGAGCCGCTAAGTGTCTTTCGGCAATAGCCATGCCAACACCATTAACAAAACCTTGGCCTAGTGGTCCTGTTGTCGCCTCCACCCCAGGAGTTATCAGGCGTTCAGGATGGCCTGGGGTTTTACTATCCCATTGTCTGAAATTCTTAAGGTCCTCTAATGTAATGTCATAACCATTCAGATATAGCAGAGCATACTGTAGCATAGAGGCATGACCACATGAGAGTATAAAACGGTCCCTGTCAACCCAGTTTGGATTGGTGGGGTTATGTTTCAAAAAACGTTGCCATAATGTGTAGGCCAATGGTGCTTGTCCCATTGGAGCACCCGGGTGTCCCGAACCTGCCTTTTCAATAGCATCAACTGCCAAAAAACGAATAGTATTGATGCACAGCCTCTCAAAAGTGTTGTCCATACATCTCCAACGCAAAATTTATTAGCAGATTTTAGCTTAATAAGTTGATTGATTTCAAATACTAATCCAACTTGAAGTGAATTAACGGAGTAACCTATTTTGAGGTGTCCTAAATTCATTCCGTGAATATACCAGCCTTATTATCAACCAAACTACCGGTTAGTCTCAGAATTTCAGACCAACAATTACCGAATAGGACTTCATCCGCTCTGGCAAAGTATTTTCTGGCCAGTATTCCAACATCTATACCCGCTTTTAGGAATATTGGGCCAATGATGAAATGCCGAATTCTTTTAGGCATATTCTTTTCCATTCATAGTATATTGGGGTATTGCGCACTTTTGCAGTACTTATATTTACTTAAGTTCATTATCTTTGCGCATCCAAGAATACTTTGCTGGCCAATATCCTAGAGTTTATCACACCTACTCCAAATCATATTAATGACATTCACCCCTCAAATATGTTATAAACAAATGAGCGCTTTAGAGGAGTAAATAATGGAAATTAAAGTAGTATCCAACCAAATTAGAACACACAAGCCCGAGGGGTTATTGTGCGCGCAATATCAAAACCGCAAAGAACTGCCTTCCGCGTTTCCTCAATTCGACACGCTGTTTAAGGATTGTATCACTCGTTCTCTAAGCCATAAGAGATTTAGCGGAGAGTTAAACGAGTTGGAATTGTTTCATAACTGTCAAAGCGAGCAACCTGAACTTGTAGCTATTCTGGGCTTAGGAAAGATAAATGAACTCACGTCGGATAAATTACGCCAAGCCGTCGGGCATACTATACGTATTCTAAACCGAAAACACATTACTAGGGTTAGCATGCCACTATTAGGCGAAGGTTCAAAGCTAAACGCTCTAGAAAGGGCACAGTCCATAACCGAAGGCATCTTGCTCGGTCTATATTCCTTCCATCGCTACAAAACAGCTAAGAAAAAGTCCACTGATTTAAAACAAGTAACCATTGTATGCACCAAATCCGAGAAGACAGCCGTTCGGACAGGTGTTAAGAACGGACAGATTATGTGCCAAGCCGCTCTATTAGCGCGTGACCTTGCCAATGAACCCAGCAATAAGATGTATCCGGCTGACCTCGCCAATATCGCATCTGAAATTGCCCAAAAACACACCTTGCCCATATCAATACTTGAAAAAAGTGATATGGAAGCTTTGGGCATGCAGGCTGCTTTATCAGTATCTCAGGGAAGTGCGCAAGCTCCCAAACTGATTATTCTTTCTTATCGAGGTAAAACGGATGAAAAAGTTGATTTAGCTTTGGTTGGAAAAGGCATAACCTTTGATTCAGGTGGTATATCACTGAAACCAGCGGATGGGATGGGAAATATGAAGGGTGATATGGCTGGGGCGGCTTCGGTGATTGCTGCGATGTCTGCTATTGCTCAATTAAAACCATGCATAAATGTCACTGCCGTGGTTATTGCGGTGGAAAATATGCCAAGCGGTACGGCCTACAAACCTGGTGATATAGTCAAAGTCATGAATGGGACAACCATTGAGATCATTTCCACCGATGCTGAAGGGCGTCTTACGCTGGCCGATGCGGTATCATACGTTAATAGTAGTATAAAGCCCAAGTACATCGTCGATGTCGCTACTCTTACTGGGGCATGTATCATTGCACTTGGGCACGTTGCAAGTGCCGTAATTTCTAATAATCAAGCTTTAGCCAATAAGATTATTACTGCTGGTTGCAAAACAGGTGAACTTTGCTGGCAACTGCCAGCGTTTGAAGAGTATAGAACTCAGAATAAAAGTGAAATCGCTGACCTGAAAAATACTGGTGGGCGCCCAGCGGGCACAATTACGGCTGGTTTGTTTGTCGGTGAGTTTGCCGGCAGTACACCTTGGGCGCACATGGATATAGCGGGGGTTGATCAGTCTGAAAAAGAATATGGATACATAACCAAAGGGGCAACAGGGATTCCAGTGCGCACCTTGGTGACATTGGCGCTTGACCTGGCACAGAAATTAAATGATTGATTTATCCTTAATAAAAGCATCTTCTTTGTTCTCTGGATTTTCACAGGATGAGCTACAAGACGTGGGTAGCCACATAATTGAGAGAACACTTTCACGCAACGAGATGATTATAGATGAAGTGCGTATTTCATACTCACTCTATTTCGTGGCTCACGGGGTAATAAAACTATTTAAAACCTCAACTGAGGGCAAGGAGCAAATAATTTCACTTGTGTTAACAGGCGATATATTTAATGCCATGACCGTTTTGGATGGCGAGCAATTCCCTATGAGCGCTAAAGCCATGGGTCCAACAACTCTGTACATCATTTCAAAAAAAGATTTCAATGACTTAATGGACAAGTATCCCACGCTTAGTAAAAACATCGTCCTAATTATGGTTAAACGAATTCGCCATTTAATTGCTTTGGTTGAGGATTTATCATTTCGCGGCGTAATCAGCCGTGTGGCCAGAGTTCTGTTAGAGCATCTTTCCAAACACTCAACACATCCCGATACTCGTTTTACCCAAAATGACATCGCGGCAATGGTCGGTACCGCTCGGGAAGTAGTAGCCCGCTCACTTAGATATCTTGAGGATTCGAAACTAATCGAAATTAAACGTCCGCAAATCATTATTCTTGATAAAGAAAGACTTGAACAAATTATTGAATTTGGTGTATGAGACTTTTGTCACATCATAGGCATCAGTTTTATACTACTATTAACAACGTAAGGAGCGATTTATGCCCAAACTTGAAATAGAGCACAGTAAGTGCCAAGGGTGCGGTTTGTGCGTTTGCATCTGCGCCTCTGAAGGACTTGAACTAATTGACTTCAAATCTACGCTACGTGAACAGAATTGCACTTGTTGCGGGCTGTGTGAGAGCGTGTGCCCGCGCAATGCAATTAGCTGTCAGTTGAATGTAGTTTTGGCGGAAAGGTCCGCATTGCCATAGCGGGCAGAGAAATGAATGACTCTCAAAGTAAACGGCTGGATGAAACATTGCAAGTGTCCATCATCAGACGCAAATATGACGCGGGGTTTAAGAAGAGCCACATTAAACCATGTCTGTACAAAAAAACGATTAAAGCTTACGATTTCGTAGTTACAAAGGATACAGTTGGCACCTACCAGCAAAACTCAACTGAAGCCCCAATTTCACGATAGCAAATAAAAAAGCAACTTTGTTTAGCGTGAGACAATAAGAAAGACTAATACTAACGTACTTTTGTTATTCACTGCAAAGGGTTGTTTCAACGGGAGCGACGCGTAAACCAACGTATCCACATTGTAAACAATGCCCCAGCATCTGACCATCCTCTGAATCCAAGAACAGATCGCCGTGACAACGAGGGCATCCGCCAAGTTTCCAACGTTCACTCTCAGTGCTGTTTTCGGGCATTGACGCTATCATCAAATTAGACTCGGTTGTACCTACCTGAACATAATCGTCCTTTACCCTAGCCCCTAAATAGTTCTTTACTTTCATTTTCTTTCCTCACATAGTTACTGTTATACTGTCACCAGGCAATTAAGTCGCCTCGACTAGTAACACATTGACAGTCTTTATCTTTTTGTCGGCAAACGAGCAATAGCTTATGTTTACTTCATCTCCACCACTGAAATTCTGAAGATAATGCTTAAAGTTACTGGCGCTGGCGATTTGCATATCATTTACGGCAGTAATCACATCGCCAGCCAAAAGTCCAGCTTGCGCAGCTGGTCCATTAACGGCCACTTTGGTAATCAAAGCTCCTGAGTTTACCGCTAGGCCATAGCGATTTGCATAAGCTTGGTTGACAGTTAAAATATTTGCCCCGATGTCAGGTCGTGATATGACTCCTTCTTCAATTAGTTTATGAATAATAAAGGCGGCTTCATTAATGCTAACAACATAACCCACTCCACTTTCACCGGCTTGATAGATTTCAGTACTGTTTATGCCGACAACCTCCCCATAAATGTTAATCAATGGTCCGCCAGAATTGTATGCGTTAACAGCGGCATCAGTTTGTAACAGGTTATAAAGGACATTGCCACCGGTCATTTCTTTGGAAACATCGCAAGCGGTCACAATTCCTTTCGTGGCACTAATGCCCATACCAAGCGAATTTCCAACTGCTACTACCCAGTCTCCCATTCTCATCACTTCCGAATCACCAATAGTAAGAGGCTGTAAATTTTCAGCGTTAATTTTAACAACAGCTAAGTCGGTATAGACATCTGTGCGTTTTTCAACAGCTTCAAAGACTCGTCCATCATCCATGATTACTGAAATGGTATCAGCAACATCTACAAGATGACTGTTGGTCACAACCCAACCGTCATGACTAACTACAAAACCCGAGCCAGCGGACTCTTCAGAATACATTCCTTTAAAAGGATCTTGATAAGTACTTACAGTGTTAATATAAACAACCGCAGGTCTAACGGCATCAATGACATCAGCTAGATTATCAAAAGCTGCCAGTCCAATCCCTGGATAATTAGTTTCAACTGGTTCTGTGACTGTGACAGTATGGTATAAATCGCAACCACCAAGCGTACTGACACTTAATGCCAACACTAACATAGATGGCAGAAGCCAACGTTTATTTGCGCCTAACCTATTCATTTCTTAACTCTCCTACGAATTCTTCTGAAACGCTTATTATTCAGCCGTTAGTGTAACACGTGAAATGTAAAGGGAAAGTAAAGAAAATCGACTCCCCACAAAAAAATGAAAACTCGTGAGGTTGTATTGGCATAGCGAAGCCAAAGTTTCGGTCAGGTTTGAGATAATACTCTCAAGAAACTGGGGGTTACTGAATCAGTGTTTTCCCAAAGGAAGTGAAACACAGAAAACACTTCCTTTGCCAATGGCGCTGGCAGCAGTTATTTTGCCATGATGGTCCTCAACAATTTTTTTCACGATTGTAAGACCTAACCCACTGCCGCCACATTCACGGGAACGCGATTTATCAACCCGAAAGAAACGATCGAAAATATGCGGCAGGTCTTCCGGTGGAATACCGATCCCCCCATCACTAATTTCAATCATGGCAGCTTTACCATGACGCCAGGCTTTCATTCTAATAAACCCGCTCTGTAGATTATATTTTTCGGCGTTGTCCACAAGGTTAACCATGGCTTGCTTCAAGCGCATGGCGTCGCCACGCACATGTAAATCATTTTCAACTGGTTCCAGTACGTAATTAATACCACTGTCACGCACTTTAGCCTCTGTCTCCTTATAAACTTCCGCAAGTAAGGCTCCTAGATCCACTTTGTCGCGATGTAACGGTTGAGTTGAACCTTCCGACAGTTGAATAAGCGAATCACTAACACCGGCAATTCTTTCCAAGCTCAATTTCAGTAATTCGACTAGTTGCTGATAATCCTCTTTACTAGCATTCACATCCATCTCCAGCACTTCAATGTTGGTTTGCGCAATCGCCAGAGGAGTACGTAGCTCATGTGAAGCATCTTGAATAAACTGTTTTTGTGAATCAAAAGCGCTTCCTAAACGCTCAAGCATATCATCAAACGTATCAGCCAGTCTTTTTACTTCGTCATCCGGTCCATCATGCTTTATACGTTCCTTTAAATTGGTATATGAAATTCGGGAAGCCAGTTGTGAAACATGATCAATCGGTCTCAACATACGTGTGGCCAAGAAATACCCACCGACAAAGCCCACAGCTAATACAACAATCGTGCCCATAATTGAGATTGTACGTAGATTGGTAAGCGCTTCAGAGGTTTTAGTTTGAAGATAAGCACTCCAAGCAGCTTGGCTCTGTAAGAAAGGACCGTTTTGATATATGTCATTCAGGGCATTAGAGTAGGAAATAAAAATAACAATATTCATCAAGATTATGATTATGAGAATAAAAACAGCATATCCTAGTGTAAGCTGGAAACGAATTGACTTTAGAAACAAAGGACGTTCCAATCGAACCTGAGGGAGTGAAGTTTTAAAATTTCTGTTTGTCATATTTTCACTAACGTGCTGACTCATTCTAAGCTTCAGTTATTAGGTACCCACGCCCTTTGATTGTTTCTATATATTCTTTTTCCCCCACTGTTGCCAGTTTACGACGAATATTGTTGATATGCACTTTTATGGCTTGCGTAAACAGATTGGCATCCTCATTCCATACATGCTCAAGGAGTTCTTCTTGGCTGACTACGCGCGAAACATTGCGCACTAAGTATTCCAAAATACCAAACTCCTTAGTTGTAAGACTAACCTCTTTGCCAGACACAAATACCTTCAATGAATTGGTATCAACCACTAAGTCACCTGAACGGATAATCACGTTACGTGTTTCGCCTTCCCTTCGTAATACGGCACGCACACGAGCAAGCATTTCACCAAAATGGAAAGGTTTGACTAGGTAATCGTCAGCCCCACTATCGAGACCGGTTATCCGGTCATCATGACTGGAACGCGCCGTGAGCATCAAAATGCCTACCTGCGAGCCTTTGGTCCTCAACCGACGGCAAACCTCAACCCCATCGATTTTAGGAAGGTTAAGATCAAGCAACAGGAGGTCATAATCATTGATTTCAGCCATCTCAAGAGCCGCTTCCCCGTCATAAGCAATATCTACTGAATAGCCTGAACGTGAAAGACCGGACGCGATAGCTTGAGCCAGAGGCATTTCGTCTTCGACAACCAAAATACGCATAGCCTTAATAATATAACAATAGTTTACAAAGACCAAATTAAAACAATGGGGCTCTTTTTAAAGAGCCCCATTGTTTTAATTCTTGTGACTATCTTTACTTAATGAACAACGGTACAAGCACTAGAGTAATTGTCGCTAACAGCTTGATAAGCACGTGTAGTGACGGCCCAGCTGTATCCTTTAGAGGGTCACCAATGGTATCACCGACGACCGCCGCTGCATGGGCAGGAGTCTTTTTTCCTAAGATATTGCCATTCTCATCTTTTAGTTGACCGTCTTCAATCATTTTCTTGGCATTATCCCAAGCGCCTCCACCATTATTCATGAAGGAAGCCATCATTATCCCCCCAATCGTTCCTACGATGAGGAAACCGGCCACCACCATCGGTGCGTCAACCTCCAGTTCAATAAAACGGAACACAACACCAATCAGGATTGGGGCAATAATCGGAAGCAGCCCCGGAGCAATCATCTCTCTTAATCCGGCGCGAGCCGTTATATCTACAGCTTTGGCGTAATCAGGCTTGTGAGGATTGGCAGGATCCTTAGGATTAAGAATTTCCGGATCAGCGCGGAATTGACGTCGTACCTCCTCGATAATTTTACCGGCTGTTTTACCGACGGCTCTGATAGACATGGCACTGAAAAGGAAAACAACCATTACGGCAAGCAAAGCCCCAACAAAAACCTCGATGCTAGCGATATTTACCACTGTATAACCGCCACTGGCACCGGTTTTTATGAATGAAACCTGATCAAGATAGGCTTGGAAAAGCAGAAAAGCCGCTAAACCTGCTGACACCAAAGCATAACCTTTAGTGAGAGCTTTAGTGGTATTGCCAACCGCATCCAAACTATCAGTTATACGCCTAACCTCGGGACCAGCGCCTGCCATTTCATTAATACCATTGGCATTATCAGTAATCGGACCAAAAGTATCCATTGTTAAAATGTAGGGGCAAGTCATAAGCATACCCATAGTTGCAACCGCAGTACCGAAAGCGCCACCATGAACGATACCGCTCTGTACACCAAACCAATATGACAAAATAAGTGAAATACCGATAATCATGGCGGTGGCAAAAGTAGTTTCGTAGCCAACTGCCATACCAGCAATAATATTAGTGGCTGGCCCGGTTTTAGAGGCTTCAGCAATTTCGCGCACCGGGCGATATTTAAACTCCGTGTAATACTGAGTAACGTAAACCACAATAATACTGGCCACAATACCAACCAAACCGGCGGCAAAAAGCCACATGGAATTCCAAGCCAAATCATCTCTTAACATAAAGAATACACTGACAAAAAGGCCTATCACCGATAAAATCAAAGATACGTAGTATCCGCGATTGAGGGCACTCATAGGGTTTTCGCCTTCTCTAGCCTTGACGCAAAGAAGACCGGCCATACTGGCTATCATACCGAAGCCACGCACAACCATAGGGAACAATACCCAAACTACATTTTCAGTTGCCAAATAGGCGGCAATACCCAAAATCATTGCCCCGATGTTTTCAGCTGCGGTCGACTCAAATAAGTCGGCTCCACGACCAGCGCAATCACCGACGTTATCGCCCACCAAATCAGCAATAACAGCTGGGTTGCGAGGGTCATCTTCCGGAATACCCGATTCTACTTTACCGACAAGATCAGCTCCGACGTCAGCTGCCTTGGTATAAATGCCGCCACCAAGTTGGGCGAAAAGGGCCACAAAACTGGCACCAAATCCAAACCCAATAATTAGGTGAGGAGCGACATCAGGTTTACTAAAACCACCAAAAGCAATGAAAATTGCTGTCACACCAAGCAATGATAATGCAGTAATCAGAAACCCTGCCACCCCTCCTCCGCGTATAGCCACATCAACAGCTTCCTTCAAACTCCGCTGAGCCGCTGCAGCACAACGCACATTAGATTTAACGGCAATATACATGCCAATAAAACCAGCTATGCCAGAGCACAAAGCCCCAACTAGAAAAGCCACTGAAGTTCGCCAAGCGATATCAAATTCTTTATAGCCGGACTCATTACCTCCCAGTATACCTACCAAAACGCCGATTACGACAGCAATAATTACGGTATAGATGGCAATCGTGCGATACTGGCGTTTGAGAAAAGCCCAGGCACCCTGAAAAATCATATCGCCGATCTCCTGCATTTTCGCAGTGCCCCTGTCACGACTCAAGACGTTGCGCACCAACCACACTACAAAAATAATTGTAAGGATACCAGCAATTGGAACTATCCAAAATAGCGCAGGTATATCAGTCATAAACTTATCTCCCTCCTCAATAAGAAAAATTTGTGGGCTACATTATACACAGTACAATTGAGTTTGGCTAGTCAGAATTTATAATCCTGTCCAATCAGCCGTTTCCATGGTCCTTACGTAGCGGAATTTCTTTAATAAACAGGTACACTACAAATCCCAGTAGAGTGAATAGCAAGGCAATCAAAAATATCTCCTTAAGTGCTGAACTTAAGGCAGCCTGTAATGTTTGCATCAAATGTTCAAACAGTTGTTCTCCATTAATGTGAGCGTTCAGCAACGTATCTCTCATGGCTTGTTGGGCATCTAAATCAAGTAACATCCTAGGATTTCTAGCCAATTCCATTACCTGACTACTTGATAAGACATCGGTTACGTCTTGTGGTAAACTAGCCGTAAAATCAGTGGCAAAACGGTTAGTCAGAATTGAGCCAAAAATTGACAGTCCTACCGAAGCCCCAATTAGACGAATGAATGGAATTGTGGAAGTTGTTACACCAAGCATTCTGTACTGGACAGCGTTTTGAACAGCAATCGTAAACACCGGGAAAATTGAACCTACACCAATACCAGTCAACACAATGCTGAGTATGGCAAAAGAGTTGTTCGAAGCCGGATGCAAGCGAGTCATGAAGAAAAGCCCAACACACATAATTACCAGCCCAATTAAGCCTTGCATGCGGTAGTGCCCACCTGTACGTGACAAGAATTGGCCAGAAACAAAACTGCCAGCAACTTGACCTAACATCATGGGTGTAAGAAAACTACCGCTGATAGTGGCAGTTGTTCCAAGCACACCTTGAAAGAAAAGCGGAATAAAGGTAATCGCGCTATACATGCCAAACGCAGTAAGGAATACCGCGGCGTATGAAATAGAAACAATGCGGTTACGAAAAAGTGCAAGCGGGATTATGGGATTTGAACTCCTCTTCTCTGCAACAAGGAAACAGACAAACATTATCAAAAAGAAGCCGAGTAGGCAGGTTACCGGCAGTGATAGCCACTCATAACGCTCGCCAGCCAAAGAAAAAGCGAGCAGTAAAGACATTACTCCAAGTGACAAAGTAGCCATACCTAAATAGTCAATGGTTTTGCGTCCTCCCTGCGGTCGTAAATCGGGGAAGAAGAACCAAAATAAGACTATATTAAAGATTCCGAGCGGAATGTTGACAAAGAAAATCCAGTGCCAAGACAATTGATCAGTAATAATACCGCCCAATAGTGGTCCTAATATGGCTGATAGCCCAAAAACGGCGCTAATTATGCCTTGATATTTGCCCCGTTCGGCAGGGGGGAAAATATCAGCTATGACAGTAAACGAGTTAGCCATCATAGCCCCAGCCCCAAGCCCCTGTATACCACGTGCGATAATCAATTGTGTCATGTCACGGCTAAGCCCGGAAAAAACCGAGGCTATGGTAAAAAGGATTATTCCTCCAATGTAAAAGCGTTTTCGTCCATACATGTCAGTCAGTTTGCCGACAATTGGTACCGTAAAAGCTGAGGTTATAATGTAGACTGTCACTACCCAAGTGTAAGTAGAAAAGCCGTTAAGGTCAGTCATTATACGCGGCAGTGCCGTATCAACAATGGTTTGGTCGAGCGAGCTCATAAACATGGCGAGAAGCACGCCGACCATGGTCATTATCACTTTGCCTTTAGGTAAGGAGCGAAAACTGGGAGCTACTGATGATGCATCTTGTTCCATATTTTTCCGTCGAGAGAATTTTAACCCAACAACAACCTCACCAAATCTTTCATCATGTTACGCTAACAAAATAAGCTATGATTATGCACTCAAAACCTAATGGCGTCAATTTAGGCACGAACAAATGCATCCTTTGGGAAATGTTTCGCCAGCTCACTGAATCAGATAGACATTATCCTCTCAACAAGCCTTGTCATCAGATTCATGCTCTTCGTACTATTGGTTTGTTTCCTCTTTTTTCAGCTCGTGCCTCACGATGCACGCCTTGGGGTTTAGCTATGAGGTTGATTACGAGCCCATTCACTGCGGACTAACCCCGATCAGATGCGCGCCATACTCGTCACACTGCCATAATTGACAAGCAACAATCCCAACGCAAGGACAGAATCCTATCGTGCGTTCCGACGACTAGTTTCCTCTTTACGTTTAAAAGCAAACTTGACTCCGATTACTCCCAACACAAGGATAACGGCGTTAACAATTGTCCACCAGTCCATGAAAACCATGGGATTACCAGTCTTCTCGGTTAGGAAAAATACTATTAGCCCAGCAATGCCAAGTACTATGCTTACTATCAGCCATAGCATCTTTGTATTTTTGTTCTTGCGTGCAAAGGCATATACCAATGTGCCAATCGCTACCAAGGCTCCCGTTATTGCCAGAATTAGGTTAAGTAAAGCCCAAGGCGGAGATGCGCTCTCACTTTCCCATACGGCATAGAGAGTTATATTGCCGTTGACAGTTATGCTGTCATCAGCCTTATATTCCACCGTTGTTGCGCTGGCACTGGTTGACCAGCCAAGGAAAGCGTAATTGCTTCTGACCAGATTGCCCGCGCCTAAGACTGTTGCCTTGTCTCCGGCATGATAGCTGTTGGGGTCAATCGGAGCTACGCCTCTGGTATCACCGCCACCAACATAGGTAACACGATAGGTGGCTTCTGTTTCGGCCTGCCATACGGCATACAAGGTGGTATTGGAGTTGATGATGAAGGTACTACCGGCAGTGTATTGAGCTGTCGTAGCTGATTGGTTGGTAGACCAACCTAAGAATGTATAACCTGTTTTTACTAGATTACCGGTATTGCCTATTACTGTAACCGTACTGCCGGCATTGTAGGGACTGGCTGAGTCAACCGGTACGCTTCCACCGCTATTACCGTTTCCATTGTAAGTAACAGTATAGGTGGTTGGAGCCGGATTCTGCGTCCAGTTGGCTGTAACAGTGACATTGTTGGCTGGCATGGTAAAGGTGGTAGTGGCAATGCCGGCACTGGCTAAAGTTACCCCTCCGGTCGTTACAGTCCAGCCACTGAAAGTATAGCCGTCTCTGGTGCCGGCATTGATGGTGACGTTGGTACCTTGTCCGTAAGAACCGGCACCGGTTGTGGCGGCATAACTGCCGTTAACGGTAACCGTATAGAGTACCTGAGTCCAATTTGCTGTAACAGTGACATCATTGGCGGGCATGGTGAAAGTGGTAGTGGCACTGCTGGCACTGGCTAAAGTTACTCCTCCGACCGTTACAGTCCAACCACTGAAGGTATAGCCGTCTCTGGTACCGGCATTGATAGTGACATTGGCACCTTGTCCGTAAGAACCGGTACCGGTTGTGGCGGCATAACTGCCGTTAACGGTAACGGTATATTTGCCACTCTCCTGCCATACGGCATACAGAGTGATATTGGATTGAATCGGGAAAGCATACCCCGGTGAATAAGTAGATGCCACAGCGGTAGGATTTGTAGACCATCCGATGAAAGTATAACCGGTTTTAGCAAAATTACCGGTATTGCCTAATACAATTACCGTATCGTTATAGGAGTAAGTAGCAGGTGAGGCGGGGACGGAACCGGATGTATTTCCATTGCCGTTATAGGTAACTGTATAGGGGATGGCTGTCCATTGAGCATAAACTGTGATATCTGTATCAACTATAGTATCGCCAGTAAAAATCGTACCTGTTCCGTTCGATAATGTGTTCCAGCTATAAAATACATAACCAATACGTATTGGATTAGCTGGCATGTATGAAGTTAACTTGCTCACTTGTGGCACAAGCCTGGTAGTGTCAGATGGTGATACAACTCCGCCATTGCCATTAAAAGTGATAGTGCAAGATATATAGCTAATATCGAAATTATTGTATCCTTGCGTTAAGCTATCTGACCAATCAGGGCATAAAATATTGGCGAAGTACATTGCGTCATCAAGGGGAGAACGCTCATATGATGCGACAGCAGTATTATTAAAAAAGGTTACTCCCGCTCCTACTGTTAGACTATTGAGGAATTCATAAGGTATAAAGATACCACCCCCATTGCGTATTGCAATGTTGTTACTGATTTTGGAAGTACCAGATATTTCAAACGAACCGCTTCCAGTAAGGAAAACGCCACCTCCATCCGACAAGGCTGTGTTTGCAGAAATTATTCCTCCTGACATAATAAAACTTCCATCATTAAACACACCTCCACCCAAATTTGCGCTATTTGCACCAATCTGCCCGCCCAACATTTCAAAAGTTCCGCCAGAATAATCAATTCTGGCAATACAGACTCCGCCTCCAACTCCTGTAGCTTGATTATTTACGATTTGACCATCCTCCATGGAGAGAACGCCTCCAATATAAACGTAAACACCTCCACCGTCATCGGTAACAGTGTTGAGCTCAATAATCCCGTCTTTCAACGTAAAAGATCCATCGCAAAATACACCGGCGCCGAATTGTGCTTCGTTAGTTGATATTTGGCCACCTGTCATCAAAAATTGACCACGCATGAATAAAACCCCGCCACCTAATTTAGCTTGATTGTAAGAAATAGAACCATCCGACATATCAATAACAGAGTCATCTCCATACGAATAAACACCTCCACCTTGGTTGTAGGCAATGTTATAGGTTATTTGCGGGGATACTGTGCCAGTTTTGGAGATACTTAGCGTACCGTCCATGTTATATAGACCGCCACCACTAGCGGCTATATTCTCAGAAATAATCCCTCCTGTCATATTGAGTGTTGCAGAAGTTCCAGCAATAAACACTCCACCTCCGTAATCAGTAGCATTATTTCCGATAACCGCTCCGGCGCTCATTGTGAACGTAGCTGTGTTATATATTCCGGCGCCATTCTTAGCAGTGTTAGCTTCAGTTGCGCTCAGACCTCCAACAACACTGCCAAACATATTCAAAATACCAGCATTGTATACGCCGCCACCATTCTCATGTGCAATATTGCTTGCAATTACAGCGCTTCCAGAGGTAGAGAGGCTAAACGTTCCGGCATTATAAATACCGCCACCGTTTTCTGCAGTATTGCTTAAAATACTCCCTGCGTTCATAGTACAAGTACTGTTGCAGTATACACCGCCGCCGCCACCGCTGGCAGTATTGGAGCTTATCTCAGTACCCGCGATTAAGTTACTTGTACCTACAGCTATATATATCCCACCACCATCATTACCAGCAGTGTTGCTTAGTATTCTTCCACCAGTCAATGATAAACTGCCACTAGTATTACTGTATATCCCACCGCCATCGCTACCGGCGATGTTGCCGCTTATTACGGCATTATTAAGTATCTCTAATATACCTGCATTGATAAATATTCCCCCGCCATTTCTGGTCGCAATATTCTCAGTTATGCTAATTGAGCCGTCTATTTTATAGATTACGCCTCTAGCCTGAATGTAGATGCCACCGCCATCCAAAGCTTCGTTAGAATAGATAGTAGCATTAAAACTTACTGCCCCAAACGCCGTGGCATAAATGCCACCGCCGTATCTATTAGCTGTGTTATTATGAATCTTGCAGTCAATCGATGCGTCAAAACCGCCGGCGTTTCGCCATACTCCACCGCCATTTTCAGTAGCTTTATTGTAGGCAATTTCACCATTATTCATTTCAATATTGCCACCGTATTGATATACACCACCACCATTTGAGCTTGCATTATTATATGAGACTCTTGCAGTGTCAGTCATGGCAAATATAGCGCCTACGTTGATGGCAATTCCCCCACCATAGTGTGCGTTGTTTCCGTACCCCTCAATAACGCCTCCTACGACGCCACCAGACATGGTAAAGGAACCACCATTGAGTGAATAAACACCTCCGCCACGAG